>PIVK01000448.1 GCA_003354135.1 Rhodospirillales bacterium | reverse complement strand
TCCTCCGACCTCCTCCTCGTCCCCACCGGCGAGTACACCCTGCAGGCGGCCGCTGCGGACGGCAACTTGCGAACACAATCCCTTGTCTTCAACGATCAAGGCAAATGGATCGGACCCGCTCCCCAACCCAGGGCCCTGGCCGATCTCCCCACTGCAGTTACCGGATCGAACAGCGCCGCTGGTACGAATGGCGCCGCACTCTCAGCCCAAAGCCTCAACACCAGCGTCACCGCCCAGAATACCAATGGCCTCGCCTTCCGCATCTACGACGATAACAACTACACCTGGTTCACCGACACTGTCATGGTGGGCGACTTCGATGGCGACCAAGTTAGCGATATCGCCGCTTGGAAAGATCCGGAATGGAGGATTTGGCACGGCGACGGTCTCAGCAATGACGAGATTACCTTTAGCGAACGTCCAAATAATTTATCAAATCACATGACCGGTAGCGCCGCTCGAATCCAGGGCGACTTCGACGGTAATGACATGGACGATCTGGCTGTGTGGGAAGACTCCGCCTGGCAGTTCGTGCGTGCAGACGGTCTGTTGGGCTCTAGCATTGACTTTAGTAACGTCAGCAGCAATCTTCCCGCCCTGGCCGCAGGGGACACGTCCAAAATGTTCCTGGGCGATTTCGACGGCGACGGTACAACCGATATCGCCGCCTGGAATGATGACACCTGGGAAACATACATATCCACC
>PIVK01000447.1 GCA_003354135.1 Rhodospirillales bacterium | reverse complement strand
AACTAGGTACTGACTTACACTGGGGTGAACCATGGTGCCTGGTTATGAAAATTGGCACTCAGCCAACTTTAAAGTGATGAGTCAGCAGTTTTTGATTTTTGGGGTTTTGTGCAACTCTTTACTCATTTATGGGCTGGCAAGTTCAAACTTGGTACTAAGGTAAGATGAGGTGAATCATGATGCCTAGAGATGGAAATTGGCACTCTGCCAACTTTGCTGAGTCACCAGAAATGATGTCATAATGACTGGAAATGATGTCATAATGACTGGATGTGACTCTAGCAGACCGAGAGTGATGTCATAACGACCGGAAGTGACTCCAGTAGACTGGAAGTGATGTCATACTGACTGGAAGTGATGTCATAACGACTGGAAGTGATGTCATAATGACCGGAAGTGACTCCAGTAGACCAGAAGTGATGTCATAATGACCGGAAGTGACTCCAGTAGACCGGAAGTGATGTCATAATGACCGGAAGTGATGTCATAATGACCGGAAGTCACTCCAGCAGACCGGAAGTGATGTCATAATGACCGGAAGTGACTCCAGTAGACCGGAAGTGATGTCATACTGACCGGAAGTGATATCATAATGACTGGAAGTGATGTCATAATGACCGGAAGTGACTCCAGCAGACCGGAAGTGATGTCATAATGACCGGAAGTGACTCCAGTAGACCGGAAGTGATGTCATACTGATCAGAAGG
>PIVK01000446.1 GCA_003354135.1 Rhodospirillales bacterium | reverse complement strand
GCCTTGTCTGAAGCAGCGCGCCTGGTTCAGGAGACGCGCCAGATATACGAAGAACTGGGATTTCCCCAGGGGCCAGCGATGGTGTATGAGGACAACCAGACGACAATCACGATGGTGGAGTCTCCGTCGAGGTCGAAGCAGTCAAGGCACATTCTGGTTCGAAATGCGTTTGGACGGGACGCCATTGAGAAAGGATATATTGAAGTACGCTGGGTCTGCAGTGAACGGCAAACGGCGGATCTGCTGACGAAAGTTGTCCCGGCACAAGTATTGCACAGGCTTGTGTCCAAGCTTCGGCAGGGACTGCTGGAATGATGAGGGGGACGATCGCGATATCAACGACGATGGATATTGGACGTCCGAGTGGAGTGGGGAGTCTATTCATATAGACGCCTGCGTTGGTGAATCTGTGAGAAGGGTACTGCACGCAGCTCGGTCTTTGACTGGGTGCGCTGTCGCGGTCCTGGAAACATGGGTGATCCATGACGTAGACATAGATATGTCTGCGGCAGCCTGTGAGGAAAAAGGGTCTGGAGTGAGAGCCACTGCGTGTCTGGTGAGACGGCATGGACACTCGTGGATCATTTACTACCGTATCAGGAACGTGGATGAATGTGGTGGAAAGCCTACGTGGGACATCTTGTGTGACAAGCAGACAACGGCACTCCGTATTTGGCGGTAGTGTGCAGTGTTGCGGCTTGAGCATGA
>PIVK01000445.1 GCA_003354135.1 Rhodospirillales bacterium | reverse complement strand
ATTAAGGTCAAAGGTCGCAATGACCTCTGAGGTCAAAGGTAAAGGTCATCATTTTATATTTTCATTTTTTATGGCTCAGGTAATTTTGTAGACTGGTTTTGGAAGGTTACCAGACCAAAGAATAATGTTTTAATGTGATTTATAATGTTTAACCTCAATTCTGGTCATGACCTTGACCTCTGCTCTGATCTTGGAGGTCATGTTACAAATGAAGTCCCTGACTCCATAAATATGGGATAGGTAACCTTAGTGTCCTTCCCAGGTGCCCCAAATTGCCCAACCTTAGATTTTAATAAATTAAGGTCAAAGGTCACAATGACCTCTGAGGTCAAAGGTCAAGGTCATTTTATATTTTAATTTTTTTATGGCTCAGGTAATTTTGTAGACTGGTTTTGGAAGGTTACCAAATCAATTAATAGTGTTTTAATGTGATTTGGAATGTTTAACCTCAATTTCGGTCATGACCTTGACCTCTGACCTGCCGCCTGTGGTCATGTCACCTATGAAGTCCCTGACTCCATAAATAGTGGATAGGTAACCTTAGTGTCCTTCCCTGGTGCCCCAAAGTACCCAAACTTAGATTTTAATAAATTAAGGTCAAAGGTCGCAATGACCTCTGAGGTCAAAGGTAAAGGTCATCATTTTATATTTTCATTTTTTATGGCTCAGGTAATTTTGTAGACTGGTTTTGGAAGGTTACCAGACCAAA
>PIVK01000444.1 GCA_003354135.1 Rhodospirillales bacterium | reverse complement strand
ATGCTCAGGAGAAACCTAAAAAATGTCCCACAAACACTGAAAGAAAAAGCATATATTTCATTAGTAAGACCAAAGGTGGAATATGCCACATGTGTTTGGGACCCCCACACTGACAAAGATATATCCAAGGTAGAAAAAGTGCAAAGAAGGGCAGCCAGGTTTGTCATGCAAAGTTACCACAACAAATCTAGTGTAACCGACATGATGACAAACCTAGACTGGCCTACATTACAACACCGGCGAACTGTACAACGCCTTTGCATGATGTACAAAATGCACTACCATCTAGTCAGTATACCCATCAATATGTACATACAACCAGCCATCCGCCTGACAAGACACATGCACCCACTAAGCTACACACCAATATTATCAACAAAAGATTACTTCCACTATCAGTTCTTTCCCCGTACAATAGTCCAATGGAACCACCTTCCAGCCCAAATAGTGAACATCCCAACTGTGGATGGGTTTAGAGCAGCCATCTCTACACTGGAGTACACCAGTGCACCATACATCTATTAAACAAATTACATCAATGTAAATAGTTCTTTACATGTTCTTTGATGCACATTCTTTTATTTACACACTCTGCACCACGCATGCGATTGGTAAAATCTTCTTAAGAGAAGGCACCAATTATTGGAAGAAGAAGAAGAATCATCAATCACAGGTGCTTCTCACTCATGCACTATTGTAATGCTCTATACCAA
>PIVK01000024.1 GCA_003354135.1 Rhodospirillales bacterium | reverse complement strand
CCCGATCAGCCGCCTGTCCCGCCACGCAAACACGACGGCATAACTGTTGAAGAAGGCGCTCTTGAGGTCAGCTGTCGCACGCGGCTTTCCCCGGACCCGGGCGTAGAGCCCGGCCAGGGCCTCCCAGTCCAGTCCATCCATTGTGTGGCTGATCCACACATCGATTCCCGTCGTCGTCGTGGTCTTCATTTTTTTATTTCCCGGCACAATAACCAAAAAAAAAGGCCCGCAGCAGCCGCGGACCCTTCCCTATTCAAAGCGATGGAGGTGCTATTCTCAAGCGGCCTTGGCCTCCATGGCCTTCTGGATGCGTCGCTTGATGCGTCGGCTCTCGATCGTCAGCTCGTTCGCGCGTGCATCGGCAAGGAAGGCATCGAGGCCCCCCTTGTGCTCGATGGATCGCAGCGCCTTGGTGCTGAGCCGCATTCTGATCGTGCCGCCCAGCGTGTCACTGTAAAGTGAGGCCGTCTGCAGGTTGGGCAGGAAGCGCCGCCGTGTCTTGTTGTGGGCGTGGCTCACATTGTTGCCGGTCTGAACACCCTTGCCGGTGAGCGCGCAACGTCTGGCCATGGTATACGTCCTTCATCAAAGACTCTTGCGCGGCCGCTGAACACGACCCCGGAGCCGCGGTTTTTAAGGGCTCTGACGCTTCCCGTCAAGGGGGTTGGCCTTACTTTTCCGCTTCCGCGTCCGTCTTCGGGAGGTGATGTGCAGCCCATCCGCCGTGAGTCTGACTATAGACCGTATCGCAGTTTTTCACCCCCAGTTCGGCCAAAAGCTCGTCGGCCACCGGCAGGCGGGCCATCTCCCCCATAATCCCCTTCGAGCTTTTTCGTGTCGGTCATACCCGATCCTCCTCCAGTCAATATAACAGGAAGAATCAGTTATTCCGTTGAGTTTTGGCCCTAAATACCCCATATATGGGGTATTGGTATCGGTGGCTGTCCATGGGAGGAGTGTGCCGTGGGATATCATATGTTCTGCACGTAAGGTCAGATCGGACCTCTGACCAGTTCGCGCAGCACAGCACGCGGGAGAGTGGGGCAGACGTTATGGGTACAGAACTCAGGGTCTTGATTGTTGCGGATTCCGATCCGTTGACCGCATCGCTAGTCAAGGTGCTGTGTGACGGTGACTTCGCACCTGTGTTCTGGCGTGTCTCTTCGGCCGAGGATCTGCGGGCCACGCTGTCGGCGCATGCCTGGGACATCATTCTCTGTGACGACGCTTTCACCGGACTGGGTCCGGCAACGGCCCTCGACATCCTGACCGATCAGGGAATGGAGGTCCCGATCATCGTGATTTCCGGAAGCCATGGGCTGGAACCTTACGTTTCCATGGTGAAACGCGGTGTCGGCGATTTCGTCGGCGTTAACGAATTGCCCCGGCTGGGACCGTCGGTGCACCGGGCGCTGGAAGAGCACGAAACCCGCAGACAGAAACGAAATCTGGAGGAGGAACTCCGCCGCCAGGCCGCCCACGATCCCCTGACCGGCCTTCCCAACCGGCGCCTGTTCGACGACCGACTGTCCCAAAGCCTCAAGCGGGCGCATCGGGAAAACGGCACCTTCTCTCTGCTGTTCGTCGACTTGGATCACTTCAAGAAGATCAATGACCGGCTCGGCCACGGTGCCGGCGATCGCCTGCTTTGCGACATGGCACACCGTCTTCAGAAGAGCGTCCGCGACTCCGACACGGTGGTCCGCCTGGCCGGCGACGAGTTCATGGTGCTGCTGGAAAACACAAAGGGGCACCCTTCCGGCGAGCAACTCGCCCGCAAGATCCTATTCGCACTCGAAACTCCCTTCGACTTGGAAACGCAGCGTATTCGCGTGACCGCAAGCATCGGCATCGCCAACTATCCGGCCAACGGCACGGACGCTCGTGTACTTATGGACCATGCCGACACCGCCATGTACCAGGTTAAGAGCCATGGCCGAAACGGCTACAAGATTTTCGGCGAAGGACAGGAGAGGGAGGCGCCCTCTCGACTCCGTCCGTTTCCGCCCTTCCGAACCGCAGCATGGGCGCTTGGAGTCCCGGCCCTGGCTGCGGTCCTGCTTGTCGCCTGGGTAGCGCTCTCCCCTCGGCTCGACACCGAGACGCCGGCCGGCGCTTCTCCGGTGGCCGTGCTCGACGAGTGGGATGCGGAACTCAACATGGAAACCGCCGCCGGCCCGGATTCTGAGCCGGCTGGACGCTGAGGGGCCTCCCGGGCCGCCATAATTCACTTCCCGGCCCAGGGCCGGACCCGGGACCGCATCCGGCACGAATCACTCAAGATTCAGTATAGGGGGTGTCACGCCTTCCGCATGTGTCCCCTGTCATTCGGCTGGACACCGGGCGGAGCGGGGCTCCCGCCCCCTCCGGAAGTTTCGGATTCCCCGGGAGAACCCTCGGCGGTTTTTTGTATTGACAGGTCATGGGAATGCGTATTACAGAAACCGCTAATGTACTGAATTCCTGTATTTTTTTGCTTCGGGAATTTTAGTAAATAACAAAGTCATGACAGGGAGAGGGCAAATGTCTGAAGAGGTTGACATCATCTACACAAAAGTCGATGAGGCGCCGGAACTGGCGAGCGGGTCTTTCTACCCGATCCTCAAGTCTTTTGCCAAAGCCGCCGGTGTTATCGTCGACCGCAAGGATATTTCGCTGGCAGGTCGCATTATTGCGACTTTCCCTGAAAGGCTTACCGATGCGCAGAAACAGCCCGACGATTTGGCGTTGCTGGGCGAACTGGTGAAGACGCCTGACGCCAACGTGATCAAGCTTCCCAACATCAGCGCCTCCATCCCGCAACTGGTAGCCGCGGTCAAGGAACTGCAGAACCAGGGCTATGACCTGCCCGATTACCCCGAGACCCCTCGGACCGACGAGGAACGCGCCGTCCGGGCCCGCTACGACAAGATTAAGGGCAGTGCCGTGAACCCGGTGCTCCGCGAAGGCAACTCCGACCGCCGCGCACCGTTGGCCATCAAGAACTACGCCAAGAAGAACCCGCATTCCATGGGCGCGTGGAAGTCGGCATCAAAAACCAACGTCGTCACCATGAGCAGCAATGACTTTCATCACAATGAGAAGTCGGTGACCCTGCCCGCCGCCACCACGGCCACGATCGAGTTCGTCGACGGCTCGGGCAACGTGACGGTGCTCAAGGACGGCCTGGCCCTGCAGGAAGGCGAAGTGCTGGACGCTACTTTCATGAGCGTGAAGGCGCTCCGCAGCTTCCTGGCCACCGAAATCGCCAAGTGCAACGCCGACGGCACGCTGTTCTCGCTTCACATGAAGGCCACCATGATGAAGGTGTCGGACCCCATCATCTTCGGCCACTGCGTCAGCGTCTTTTTTGCCGACGTGTTCGAGAGGCACGCCGACACCCTGGCCGGGCTGGGCGTCAGCCCCGACAACGGCATGGGCGACCTGGAAGTCAAGATCGCGACCCTGCCGGCTGACAAGAAGGCCGAGATCGAGGCCGACATAAAGGCCTGCTACGACAAGCAGCCGGACCTTTATATGGTCAACTCGGACAAGGGCATCACCAACCTACACGTGCCCTCCGACGTCATCGTCGACGCCTCCATGCCGGCCGTGATCCGCGCCGGCGGCATCGGCTGGGGTCCGGACGGCGATCCGCGCGACGCCAAGTGCGTGATCCCGGACAGCAGCTACGCCGGCGTCTACCACGCCGTCGTCGAGTTCTGTAAGAAGAACGGCGCCTTTGATCCGGCCACCATGGGCAGCGTCCCCAACGTCGGCCTGATGGCCCAAAAGGCAGAGGAATACGGATCGCACGACAAGACCTTCAAGGCACCGGGCAACGGCACCATCCGGATCGTCGATGCGTCCGGCAACACGCTGACCGAGCACACGGTCGAAGAAGGCGACATCTGGCGGGCCTGCCAGGTGAAGGACGCCCCGATCCGCGACTGGGTCAAGCTGGCCGTCAACCGGGCCCGAGCCACCGGGGCACCGGCGGTTTTCTGGCTTTCCGACGAGCGGGCGCACCACATCGAGCTGATCAAGAAGGTCAACGAGTACCTGAAGGACCACGACACCAGCGGCCTCGCCATCAAGATCATGGGGCAGATCGAAGCCACCGAGTACTCCATCGAGCGCATGAAGAACGGCGAGGACACCATCTCGGTGACCGGCAACGTCCTTCGTGACTACAACACCGACCTGTTCCCGATCCTCGAGCTTGGAACCAGCGCCAAGATGCTGTCCATCGTGCCCTTGATGCAGGGGGGCGGCTTGTTCGAAACGGGCGCCGGAGGCTCCGCGCCGAAGCACGTCCAGCAGTTCATAAAGGAGGGCCACCTGCGCTGGGACAGCTTGGGCGAGTTCGCGGCCATAACCGCCTCCTTCGAGCACTTGGCGAACATCAAGAACAACGCCAAGGCGGCGCTCTTGGGCACCACGCTCGACACCGCCATCGGCCATTTCCTGGACGAAAGGAAGTCGCCCAGCCGCAAGGTGAACGAGATCGACAACAAGGGCAGCCACTTCTTCCTGACCCAGTATTGGGCCCGGGCGCTGGCAGATCAGGCCGAGGACGCGGATATCGCGACCCACTTCAAGCCGATCGCCGAGCAGTTGGAGGCCAACGGGGCCAGCATCCTCGACGAGCTCAACTCGGTCCAGGGCAGCCCGGTCGACATCGGGGGCTACTACCGCCCCGACTCGGCCAAGGTGACGGCCGGCATGCGCTCCAGCGCCACACTGAACGGCATCATCGACGGCTGATCATTCGCCCGGCGAAAATCAGCGGCCTCGGGCTGCCAAGGCAAAGGGCTCAGAAATGGCTGGTCAGCACTTCCAGATTCTGTTCCGGTGCATCGGCCAGGGCCTGCCAGACGTCTTCCACCGTATCGACAGCCACGAACAGCTCGGCGATGGCGCGGTGGCCGTAACCGCCATCGACCACGGCGTGGATCAGGGCTTTGAAGGGCGCCCAGTAGCCGTTCACGTCCACCAGCACGATGGGTTTGGCATGCTGCTGGAGCTGTTTCCAGGTCGTGATTTCGATCATTTCATCCAACGTGCCCAGACCGCCTGGCAGGACGACGAAGCCGTCGGCCCGCTCGAACATAACCCGTTTGCGCGAATGCATGGAGTCAGTGACCACCAACTCGTCGACCCCGGGGTCGCCGATCTCGTACGCCTGCAGAAAATCGGGAATAACGCCCGTCACCTGCCCGCCGGCGCCGAGCACTGCGCGGGCAACGATGCTCATCAACCCGATGTCGCCCCCGCCGTAAATGAGGCGGACGCCGCGGTCGGCCATGGCACGGCCCAAGGCCGACCCGGCCTCGGCGTGTGCCGGGTCATCGCCTTTGCGCGAGCCGCAGAAAACGCAGAGCGAGGTGATTTCGGTCATTGGGAATTTCCATGGGGCAACGGATGATGAGGACAATAGAGCAAGACCGCCTCTTGGCAAAAGCCCTTTCGCTCCCCATCTCATCAGATCGGAAGCGTTTCCACGCGGGGCACGCCAACTTCCGCTTCGACGGCACCTTCCGGAACTGCTACAACGTAACCCTGGGCCGAGACTGCGCGGCCCGGGACAAGGCCGACATGGTTCATTTCATGCTGGATAAGGAATAGGAGACGTAATGATAAGGTTTCTCACTCTGAGCCTGGCGTTGGCCGTCATGGCCGCTCCGGCGGCAGCCGATGACGAAGGCGCCATCGAGCACCGCAAGGCCGTCTACCAAGCCATCGGCGGGCATATGAAGGCCATGGCCGCCATCGTCAAGGGCAAGGTTGCGCACACCGGCGACCTCACCCACCATGCGCGGGCAATGGCCCATCTTTCCCAGGCCTCTGGGCGGGCTTTCCCCGAGGGTTCCGACTTCGGCGAGACCGACGCCAAGGCGCTCATCTGGGAGAAACCGGCCGATTTCGCCGCCGCCATGAAGCGCTTCCAGGGAGAAGCTGCGAATCTGGCCGATGTGGCAGCCAAGGGGGATGTGCGCCTCACCGCCGGCCAGATCGGCGAACTCGGCAAGACCTGCAAAAACTGCCACGATACCTTCCGCGAAGAGCATACGCACTGAGGCTCTAGAGTATCCGTTATTCGCAAGGGCAAACTTCTGACCAAGTCCGATCATCCCGCCCTTATGGATTAGGGGAGAGGGAGCGGTTCAAGAGCCCGTTACCCGTCCTTCACCATCTTGCAGACGATACTTTCGTTGATGTCGGCCAAGCCCCTGGTCAGGGCTTTGGTGAATACTTCTTTAGCAGCGTCCAACGTCGGGGTGGCTTGGCCCACTTCGACCGCCATGCGCAGGCCGTAGGACGCGTCCTTGTGGCGCCAACGGGTGGTGAAGTAGACGTCATCGTGGTCATCTTCCGCCACCCGCTTGACCAAGTCGGCGGTTAGGGGGCTGGCCACCGCACCCGAAGACAGGGCCTCGACCACCTTGTCCATCGGGAGTCCCACCTTGTCGGCGATCGCCAAGCCCTCGGCGGCGGCCGTGGCCTGGGCCGCGCCGATGGTGTTGACGATCAGCTTATACGCGGTGCCGGTCCCGATTTCGCCGAAATGGATGTAGCGCTCGGCGTAAGCCTGGAGCACCGGCCAAGCGGCCTCAAGGGTCTTTTGTTCGCCGCCGACCAGCAGGGTCAAACGTTTCTCGCGTGCTCCATCCGGACCGCCGGTGACGGGGCAGTCGAGAAAGCGCAGTCCTTTCGTTTCCACCTCGTGGCCCAGACTCCCCATCCAACCGCGTGACAGGGTCGAGCTTTCGACGGCAATGGCATCCGGGGCGGGTTGGCCGTTCAACACACCGGCCTTGCCCAGCCACACTTCGCGTGACGCCGGATCGTCGCCGACGATGGAGATGATGACCTCGGCCCCGTCCGCCGCTTCGGCCGGGGACAGGGCGGCGGCGGCACCCGCGTCCACAAGATCGGCAGTCTTCGCCGGAGTGCGGTTCCACACGGTTACGTCGTGGCCGGCCATGACCAGATTGAGGGCCATCTCGCGGCCCATGGTCCCCAGCCCTAAGAAGGCGACCTTGGTCATGACTCAGCTCATGAACTCGGCAACGTAGCGCTCTGAATATTTCCGGAATGCCTCGTTACCTTCTGGGGTGAAAGATTCGGCCTGCCTGATTTCGTCCCACTCTCCCTCCGGGAACTTGACGTAAAGCGGGAAGGTCCGGTGCAGGCCACGCAAGGCGTCAGCCGACATCTGGGGCATGTCCATCGAGGGGCCGAGACGGTAGTCCATGGCGATCTGCTCGTCCTGAACGTAACCTTCGAGCTCGCAAACCTCGCGCAAGGAACACCCCTTATAGGGGCTGAAATAGCTTACCATCACCCCGTCCGGGTCGAGGCGGCGGTCCAGTCGGATGGTGTCGAAAATCATCTCCCGGGTCTCGTAGGGGAAACCGACGATATTGTTGGCCGACACCCGGATGTCGCTGTCACGCAACAGATCGAAGGCGCGGACGATGGTCTCATCCTTAATCTCGCGGCCCAGTACATTCTTACGCAGATCGAAGTTGCCGCTTTCGACGCCGACCGAGATGCCCTCACATCCGGCGTCCTTCAACATCCCGACCTTGTCGGGCGTGATGGACTCGGGTCGGGCCTCGACCCAGAAGGGCAGGCCGACCTTTTCGTTGAACAGCTCACCGAAGCGCAGGATGCGGGCCTTGGTCGTGGTGAGAAAACTTTCCGCCACCAGATAGACGTAGACCAGGTTGAACTGTTCCTTCTTCTGGGCCATCTCGTCCACCAGGCGGTCGACGTCCTGTTCGCGGTAATACCCCCCGTGTTCGCCATAGAGCTTATCGAAGCCCGAGTTGATGCAAAACGTACAGGTGTAGGGGCAACCGCGGTTCATCTCGAAGGTGCCGGTAACCGAGATCTTGCCGCCCATGGGCTTCCAGAAGCGGCGCTCGTCGTAGATCGACCAGTCTTGGTCGGGCAAACCGTCGAGACTGATGGGGGGACGCACCGGGTTTTTATAGAGCTTCCCCGCCGTCTTGTCCTTGACCCATAGGTTGGCGATGCCGTTGATGTTCTCGCTGGCCCGCATCTTCCGGCAGAGCTCGGTCAGGGGCGTTTCGCCCTCGCCGACGCAGACCATGTCGACGGCCGGGTGCTTAATGACGATCTCGGGAGCAAACGTCGCGTAGGGTCCGCCGACGATCGTCGGGACGCCGCTGTCCTGAATGGCCTCCAGCAGCTTGAACCCCAGGGGCTGAGTGACCTCAATGGAGGAAAGGCCGATCAAGTCCGGCTTGTATTCGGCGGTGACGCGGCGGATGGCGTCGAAGACGTCCTCCGCCTCGGGTTCGATTCCCAGGTCCTTGAAGTCGGTCTTCTTGACCTGGAGCGCCGCTGCCCGCGCTTCGTCGCCCGTGATGTCGGCGGTGCGGTAGAACGTGGTATCGAACAGCTTCACGTCGACGTCATTGTCGCGGAGGCACGCGGCCAGGATGCCGATGCCCGCAGTGACCAACGTATCCAGCATGGTGTTGCAATTGATGAGAAGGACCTTGAAGTCTTTCATATTCCCCTATGCCCCTTTTTAGGCCCGCCGACTCGCGCGGCAAGACCTTTCCGAATAGCAGAACACAACCCGTATTGTCCAGACTCAGACAAAGTCAGGCACAGGAAAAACCCATCAAATGACAGAGGGCGGTTAACGAAATATGCACGGCGTTGAGACAAAACGACCATAAAAACCATCTCATTATCAACTTTTGCTTAGAATACAATTCAGCTAATGTGTAACGTATTGTTTTTGCTCTATGTTAATTCTTGCTTCGTAATTAATGGTTTTGCCTTAAAGTTAGACCCGGATCGAGCGACGGCCGGAACGGATAGAGTTTCGGGTATCGCTATCCAACAGACATATGGGGCTGCCTCCTGTTGGGGTGGGAATTGATTTCACGGGCCAAGCCGTTAGACTGCTCGCGACCCAGTCTCGGAGAGACCACCATGGCACACTCCGTCCGTCTGCTTGCCGCATTCGTCCTAATTCTTTGCGCCTCCAGACTTTCCTCGGCCGAGGAGCTCCCGCTCAGGATGGCCATCAACCACTATTTCCCGCCCTTCGGTTGGGCCGAGGGCGGCAAGCTCCTCGGTTTCGACGTGGACTTGGCGAACGCGCTCTGCAAAACCATGAGTCGCACCTGCAGGATCCAGGCGGTCGGCTATGGAGACCGGGTGCCAGGGCTGAAATTGGGCCGCTTCGATGTCCTGGTTACGCCAACCACCGGCAACGACCCCTGGGTAAAGTCGGTCATCCTGACCCGCAGCTACGGCAACACCAGTTCCGTCTTCCTGGCCCCGGAAGCCTTCGGGCCGGAGGTGTCGGCAAGGACCGTCGCTGGGCGGCGTATCGGCGTCAAACGGAATTCTCCCCACGAAACCTTCATGAGGGAACGATTCGGCGATGCCGCCAAAGTGGAGACCTTCATCTCCATCGGCCACGCCCTGAGGGCATTGGGAGACGGCAGCGTCGATCTCCTGTTCGTCCCGACGTTCTCGGCGGTTGGCTATCTCCGGAAATCGGCTTCTAAAGGAATCGGTATCGTCGGCGCCCCGGTCACGGCCCCGCCCTTCGGCGCCAGCCTGCATATTGCCGTAAGACCAAAGGAAACGGCACTGCGCGACGCCCTCGACAGGGCGTTGTCGGCACTGACCGAAGACGGGACCCACGCTCGTCTGGTCGCGAAATACTTCCCGCCCATGGTCGCCCCGACCATGGCACCCGTTCAGAGTTTGCCGAGATAGGCCTCAAATTCTCCGGCCAGCATGGGCCGGCCCGGGTGATAACCCTGAATGAAGTCGCATCCATGTTCTGTCAGAAAGGCCTGTTGCTCTTCGGTCTCGACGCCCTCGCCCACCACCTGAATTCCCAATGCCCGGGCCAGCGCGATGATCGCCTTGATCAAGGCTGCGTTCTCGTGGTTTTCGGGGACCGTGGCAACGAAGGAGCCGTCGATCTTCAGCATGTCGACGGGGAGACGTCGGAGATAGCTGATTGACGAATAGCCGGTCCCGAAATCGTCAATGGCGAGCTTGAACCCCATGGCGTTGACCGCGTCCAGCCAAGCCACGGATTCCCAAGAATCGCCTATGATCATGTGTTCGGTGATCTCGAAGTTGATGAATTCTGGCGGCAGGTCGGCCTCCTCCAGGACGGACGCGATCCGGTCCGCCGTCAGGCCACGCTTGATTTGAGCGCTGGAGAGATTGATCGATATCCAGAAATCGGGGGCCCCGGCATTGCGCCAATCCTTCGTCTGACGGCAAGCCTCCCGCAGCACCCATTCGCCCAGTTGCATGATGACACCCATGTCTTCCGCCACCTGGATGAATTCCGCTGGCGCCACCACCCCGCGTGAAGGATGGTTCCACCTGAGCAGTGCCTCGACACCGGCGAGATCTCCGTCCCCAGCCGTGACGATGGGCTGATAGACCAACATGAACTCGCCGCGTTCCACGGCATAGCGGAGATCGTGTTCCAGGGTCATGCGGGCCAGCGCCTGCTTATCCATCTCGGGCGTGAAGAAACGGTAGACATTGCGGCCCGCCTCCTTGGCCTTGTACATGGCCATGTCGGCATTGCGCAGCATGGTTTCCGGATCCGAGGCGTCGTCGGGATAGATGGTGATACCGACGCTACCACCGATGAAGGCCTCGTTGCCATCCAGTTGAAAGGGTCGGCCCAGAGACTCAATGACCTCTTCGGCCACCCCGGCGGCATCGGCGCTGCGGTTGATGTTACGCAGGATGATAGTGAACTCGTCCCCCCCCAGACGGGCCACCGTGTCGGCCTCACGCACACAATCCAGCAGCCTCCTGGCCACCTTTTCCAGCAGCATGTCCCCGCGAGCGTGCCCCAGGGTGTCGTTGACGGTCTTGAAGCGGTCCAGGTCGACGAACAGCAGCGCCACCATTCCGCTCTCACGCCGGCCCGCGATGATGGACCGGCTGAGACGGTCCGAGAACAGGGCCCGGTTGGGCAGGTCGGTCAGGGCATCGTAGTTGGCCTGGCGGCGGATATGTTCCTCGTTCTGCTTGCGCTTTGTGATATCGCTGGCCACTGCGACGTATTCGACGACGTTTCCCCACCGGTCCTTGATGGCCGTTATCGACAGCCATTCAGGAAACACCTCTCCCGACTTGCGCCGATTCCATACCTCTCCCTCCCATTGGCCCTTAAGAGTCAGCCTGTTCCACATCTCCCTGTAGAATTCCTTGTCGTGGCGGCCGGAACTGAGAATGCTGGGCGATTTGCCCAGGACGCCCTCCAGAGGATAGCCCGTGATGCGGGTGAAGGCTGGATTGATCGCCTTGATGCGGTTCCCCGCATCGCACACCATGATCGCCTCTGCGGTGGTCTGGAACACGGTCGCGGCGAGGCGCAACTCCTCCTCTGCCCGGCGGCGCTCGGTAATATCCCGGATAACCAACTGGATCGCCGGCCGACCTTCGTAGACGATGGGGCTGCCCGCCACTTCGATGTCGATGGACCCGCCGTCAAAGCGGTGCAGCTTTTCCTCAAGATACCGCTCTTCCGCCGTCTCGTCGTTCTTTCCCGCTTGCATCATGTCAACCGTTCGCTGCTGGTCCGGATGCACCAGATCGGAGAGGCTTCTGCCCACGATGTCTTCGGCACGGGACGCCCCGAACATGGTCACCGCCGCCTGGTTGGCGAAGACGATCTCGCCGTCCCTGTGTGCCACGATGGCATCGGGCGACAATTCGACCAAGCTGCGGTAGCGGTCTTCGCTTTCGCGCAACGCCCGTTCCGCTGCCTTGCGCTCGATGGCGTAGTTGATGGTACGGCGGATCAGGTTCTCGTCGCCCTGTCCCTTGACCAGATAGTCCTGGCATCCCTCCTGCACCGCCCGCAGACCCATTTCCTCGTCGTCAAGGCCGGTGAAGATGACGATGGGAAGATCCGGCGCCGCCGCACGCACCGTCTGCACCGTCTCCATCCCATGGCTGTCGGACAGTGACAGGTCGAGCAGCACCACATCCATATCGCCGTTCTTGATGTGCTCGGTGGCGGCGGCCAGGGTCTCGGCCCACGTTATGACGAAGCCGCCCAGGTCTTCGAGCATGACCTGAACCAGCCGGGCGTCACCCGGATTGTCCTCGACCATCAGAATCTCGATCGGGGGGCTCATCTTCGTTCCTCACCTGCGCGACCATCCGGCGAACCTGAGGACGCCAAGGCCAATCCTAGCATGAAGGGGGCACCCCGAGGCAACAGACTGGACCACATTAATGGATATCGCTCATTCACGGGGAAGAGCCATCAGGGCGATCCCGTCCATGACCTCAATGACCCGCTGCAACTGCTTGCAGAGTCAGAGATTTAGTCAGATAACCCGCTACCCCAAGGTCGAAGCTGTGCACGATATCGCCTTCATCCATATCGCCGGTCACGACCACCACCGGAAGTCGGCCAGTGCCGGTACGAATCGTAAATCAATGAGGCCGTCGCGGCCAGAATCGCGTTCAACGCTTCCTCCACCGTGCCGCGAACCATCTCGCGCCAAGATGATCCTTGATACGGGCTTCATCAATCTGGATCACCTGCCCCATATCGTCACCCTTTTGCGTGTCCGTCATCAGTCTGCTCCTTCCTAAGTTTAGAAGAAGTCGTAAAATGTGAAAGTGCGAAAGATTTTTTTATCGGCGGGTGTGCATCAAACGGACAATGTGGCGTCACTAGATACTGGGGGTATATGGGTTAACCGGATAGGCACGCATGCTACCAAAACGAAGTGGCATCACTGGCCGATAGAGATCTCGATGCTACCCCCTTGTAGAAAATCAATGGTGACCATAACGGCCATTACTGTCAACCTATGGTTTAATGCGTTCCCTGTTCGGAAATATCCCGCTGTGCAAAAGCACGTCCTTAACCTGTTCTTGTGTAAGTCGGCTTCCCTCAATTTGCGTCGAGTAATGAGTCGAGATCAATCGCACACTTTTTCTCAATCTCTCGAGCAAAGTTACCGTCACGGGTAAGTCGGCGACGGCCTGACGGCAAGCCTCGATTTCCATAATGGCTTTGCTTAACTTTAGGTTAACTTGAAATTTTGGTGTAAACATACGGTATTCTGATTCTTAATTTCAGAATGTCAGAAGATCTCAGAAACTACCAATAAACTTCTCATAAACTCCAAGATAGTTCTCGTAAATTTCATGCAGTTTGTTCCGAACTTTGTAACTGCCCAGGGACTTGGGCAGTTACCATTATTTGGGGCGGCTTTATAAAGGAACTTCGGATTCGGGACACTCGTGTGGATCGTGAGAAATCGACGCTGCTTTGGCGTCGGATTTCCGCGTGAATCGTCCTCTAGCTGCGGCGCATGAAACCACCGAGATTTGTCATCTCAACACAGCGGCATACAACAAAATCCGCGCCCTGCCCGGCCGCAAAACAGATTTCCTGGGACAGCCCCTTCAGGTATCATGGGCTCAATAAGGATGGCACGGGAGGTAGCATGGCTGACGCACTCTGGACACCGACCGCCGACGGCACCCAGGGGGGTGCGATGGCCGAGTTCATCGAGACGGTCGAAGAGGACTGGAACGTCACCCTCGGCAACAGCCGCGATCTCTGGCGGTTCTCGGTGGACCAACCGGCGCGTTTCTGGACCTCGCTCAAGGACTGGGCGGGGATCGCCGCAGAAACCTGGGGCGACGAGGCTTTGGTGGACGGGGACAGGATGCCGGGCGCGCGCTGGTTCCCCGGTGCGCGCCTCAATTTCGCGCAAAACCTGCTGCAACGGCGCAACGGCGGAGACGCCATCGTCTTCTGGTCGGAGGACAAGGTGCGGCGCCGGATCTCATGGGCCGACCTTTATGACGGGGTTTCCAGACTGGTCCAGGCGCTGGAGGCGGAGGGCGTCGGCCCCGGCGACCGGGTGGCGGGATACCTGCCAAACATGCCGGAAGCCATCATGGCCATGCTGGCCAGCAGCGCCCTGGGAGCCATCTGGTCTTCCTGTTCGCTGGATTTCGGGGTTCGGGGCGTTCTCGACCGCTTCGGGCAGATCAAACCCAAGGTCCTGTTCGCCGCCGACGGCTACCATTTCAAGGGCCGGACATACGACTGCCTGGACAAGGTGAGGCAGATCTCGGCCGCCCTGCCGACTCTTGGGCGTACGGTCGTTATCCCCCACACCCGGACCAAACCCGCGATCGAAGCAATCCGAAACGCCACGTTGCTCACCGATTTCATCGACTCCCACCTTCCCGGAGAGATCCCCTTCCGGCAACTTCCCTTCGACCATCCGCTTTGCATTCTGTTCTCGTCCGGCACTACGGGAGTCCCCAAGTGCATCGTCCACGGAGCCGGGGGGCCCCTTCTCCAGCATGTCAAGGAGCACCGGTTGCACTGCGACATCCGGCCCGACGACCGAGTGTTCTATTTCACCACCTGCGGCTGGATGATGTGGAACTGGCTGGCTAGCGTCCTGGCCAGCCAGGCGACGGTGCTGCTTTACGACGGCTCCCCCTTCCATCCACGGCCCGGGGTCCTGTTCGACCTGGCCGAAGAAGAAGGCATGACGCTCTTCGGCACCTCAGCCAAGTATCTGGACGCATTGCACAAGTCCGGGTTCGCACCCCGGCAGACCCACGATCTATCCCGGCTCCGGACCATGGCCTCGACCGGCTCGCCCCTGGCCGCCGAGACCTTCGATTACGTCTACGGCGGCATCAAGGAGGACCTGCATCTGGCCTCCATCTCAGGCGGTACGGACATCGTCAGCTGCTTCGTGCTCGGTGATCCGACGCGACCCGTGCATCGAGGCGAGATCCAGGGGCCTGGGCTGGGCATGGCGATCGACGTCTTCGGGACCGACGGAAAACCGCTTCGCCCCGGTAAGAAAGGAGAATTGGTCTGCACCAGGCCCTTCCCCTCCATGCCTATCGGTTTCTGGGACGATCCGGATGGCGCGCGTTACCGTGCCGCCTATTTCGAACGCTTCCCCGGCGTCTGGCACCATGGCGACTTCATCGAGTGGACGGACGCCGGCGGCTTCGTCATCCACGGACGCTCGGACACCACACTAAACCCGGGGGGCGTACGCATCGGCACCGCCGAGATTTACCGCCAGGTGGAGTCCTTCGACGAGATCGCGGAAAGCATCGTCGTCGGCCAGGACTTCCAGGGCGATCAGAGGATCGTTCTGTTCGTCGTCCTCACCGACGGCACGCCCCTGGATGAGACCCTGAAAGAAAAAATTCGGGTCCTTATCCGCAACGCCTGCACGCCACGGCACGTCCCGGCCAAGATCATCGCCGTCGGCGCCATCCCGCGTACCCGCTCGGGCAAGATCACCGAACTGGCCGTGCGCGACGTGCTTCACGGACGCGACGTCAAGAACATCGAGGCCCTGGCCAACCCGGAAGCTCTGGACCTCTATCGCAATCTGCCGGAACTCAGGGGCTGATAGCTTGACAAAGTCATTACAGCCCTTTCCAAGGCGGCTTAGTAATACAGGAAACCCAGCGCCCGCTTCAGGCGCTCCTTGAGGGAGCTATCGCTTTCCCAGCGTTCCATGGTGACGTCACCGGTGCGGAATTCCCGGTACAGGCGATTGTCCTGCATGTGGCTGAAGATCGAAGCGATCGAGGGATAGGGCTGGAACCAGTACTTATACCTGGCCCGCAGTTCATTGAGGGAGGAATTCTCCCTGGCGTTCCGGTCCTTGCCCGTGTTCGGCTTGTAGGTATAGAAAGGCTGCCGCGGCGTGATCAGCAACAGCACCGACTTGGTGAAGTCCGTGCTCGTCCGGCGATTGAAGAGATACTGGACGATGGGGATATCCCTCAGTAGGGGCACGCCGTCGCTGGTACTTTCCGTTTCCCTTTCGCTGAGACCGCTGAGGATCAGCGTTTCCCCAAAATTCATGACCACGGTGGCGGTCACCGTCGTTTGCGTCGCTTCCAGCTTGGAGGTAAATCCGGTGTAGCTGCTACTCGGCGCGTTTAGGAACTTGCGCTCGGCTTCGACTTCGAGCTTTACCCGACCATCGTCGAGCAAGGTCGGCGTGATGCCGAGCCTGACGCCGATCGTGTCCTCGAAAGAGACCGCCTCGCCCGTGCCGCCGGCGGTCGACGGCATGGTCGCCGCCTTGATGTTGACGCCCGAAAAGAATTCCGACTTGGCACCGTTGGTTGCGGTCAGGGTGGGGCGCGCCAGGATTTCGTTGCGGATGTCGTTGACGTTGGCGATGTTCAGGGAATAGGTGATCGACGGGATGTTGATGGCCTTGGTGATGGTACGTAGGACGTTGCCAACCGTCTTCGTGCGGTTGCTCAAGACTGAGAATCCGGGGCCGGCGGCATCCTCCGAATCGGCACCGCCGAACTGAAGTGTCAGGCCGTTCAGCAGGTTGACGCCTTTTCCCGTGGTCAGGTTTTCCTCGGTGCGGACGATCACAACGTCCGTGATGACCATGCCGTTTTCGTCGATCGGAACAGAAGCGGATTCCTGGTCGGATGAATCCGAGGATTGTTCCGATTCCTCGGTGTCCTCCGATTCCGGTTCCGTCTCAGCCTGGGCAAGCTGGTTGTACCGATGATGGAACAGGCGCCAATCGGCGATCCGCTGTTTCAGGGGGGTGATTTGCGTTTCCTGGCCGTCCAGGGCGGCCAGTTGATCGAGGTGGGAAAGGGCCTGGTCCGTATTGTCGCGGGCGGCTTCGGTCATCACCACCGCTCTCAGGACCCGGGGGGTGTCTGGTTCCAGGCCCTGCAACCGGCTCACCATCACCGAGGACGTAGCCACGTCGCCGCTGTAGTAGGAGGCGACAAGCATGCTGTAGAGCAGGTCTTGGTCGAATGCGTTGTAGATCAGCGCCTCGGCGAAACGCTGCTGCGCCAGCGCGAAGTCGCGCCGGTCCATGGCCAGCAGGCCGGACTGGAAGTGGGCATTCCAGTTGGAGCGATCGAACTTGATGGCCAGCTTGTAGCCCTCTTCGGCCAGGGCCAGTTTTTTGTCGTCTCCCTGTAACCCCTGGAGGTGATAGGTCAAGCCGACCAAGAAGTTGAGCGTCGAGTTGGTGAGATCCAGATGGAGGGCCTGGTTGAAGGCTTTCTCGGCCGCCTCAAAGTCTTCCTCATCAAGGGCGGAAACGCCCTTTTTCGCCAGGCGCCGGGGTTCATTGGTGATCTTCGCCGGGTCGATGGTATGGGCGACGGGTATCGAGGGATCGGAGAGGGCGGACGGGGAATGGTCACCGGAACCGCAGGCGCCAAGACCCAGCGCCAGTATCGCCGCGAAACCCGCCTGCTTGTTAACCAACATTCCCAAAATGGCTCCTAAATTCGTTCGGCATTCGTGGTCCTATGCCTTTTTAAAAGCCTTCACGATTTCCTTGCCGATTTCCTTGGCCAAGTTCTTTGCCAATTTCTTGAACCCGGCTTTCAGGCTGTCGATGGATTCGCGATACACATGGTTTGTGCCGTGGATCGTGACATCGATGATCAACACCGGCTTCGTGCCTTGTTTGCCGCCAGAGGTGATTCCCCTGAGACTGCCGGCGGCACCAATCTTGTTGATCTTCAGCGCCGTCAGCCCCTTGCCGATGGCCTTCACGGCTTCCTCGACACCCTTGTTCACACCGCGGGCGGCTTTAAGCGCACCTTCGGCGATCTTCAGTCCGGCCTCCTCCGTCACCAACGCGGTTTTCAGCGCAACCACTTTCGGCGCGGCATCGACGGGTACGGCCTTGACCGTCTTTTTCGCCGTGTTCAGGGCCCAAACGGCGGTTTTCAACGCCGCTTCTTCCGCCACGATCGCGGTTTTCACGGCAGCTTCCTCTGATCCTTCCCTGGCCGACTTGCCTAACCTCAGATGTTTGGCGTCGTCTCTAGCTTTCCGGTCCAGGTCGTGGGCCTTCTTTTTGTTGTATGAAATCGTGCTTTCGAGCTTCTTGACTTTATTTTTCGCGGCGTCGATTTTCTTGATGGCCTTGTCGTAGGCGCGTTTGGCTGCGGCCTTTTCCTTTTTGATCTTGGCGTTGAGACCCTTGACCTTGCTTTCGGCCTTCTTGACGTCGCTCTCGGCATTTTTCAATTCCTTGTCGGATTTCTTCAAGCCCTTCACGGCGCCGTCAACCATGTCGCGGAGCATCTTATTGTAGTTCACCGCCAGTTCCGCATCGAAGGCGAAATCGTTGGAGGACGAAAAATTAAGCCCATCGGACTCCGCGATCAAGATGGCCTCGAAGGCCCCGCCGAACTTGGTATCGGATGAGAACTTGAACTTGGACGGTTCCAAGTCGAGCTGGTATTTTTCCTCAAACCCCTTGAACAATTCGATGTCGCCGGACATGGCGAATTTTGGATCGACCTTGGGTCCGACTTCGATGGAAAGTTCCGCATCTTTGAGTTCCAGCGGCCCCAATTTGAAGGGATCGATTTTCCCTTCGAAGGAGATACCTTCCGTCGATGCGTAGCCCTTGACGCTCCCCAGTTCCTTTTTATTGACCAACAACGTCGCCTTCAGGGCCATGCCGGCCCCTTCGATGCTGAGTTCCTCTTCCAGGTCGGCCGGAAGATGGGCGCCCGGCGTCATATACGCGAAAGCCACGTCCCTAAGTTCTGCGTTCAGATTCTTGAAACCGCCGCCCTTCTGCGAAGCATGCTTCTTGGCGTGCTTGGCCAGTGCGTTGAATGACAGTTTGTTGATCTCGCCGGCGAACGCGAAGGCCGTCGGCAAACCCGCGGCTTCCGGAGATAGGACCAGGTCGGCGGCGGCGCGCACCCTCTCCTTGCCGATCAATATCGTCCCATCAATGAGTATGTCGAAACTACCGGTTTCGTTAATGCCCACGGACATGAACGGGTTTTCCAACGTCAAACCCTTGATGCCGGCGGCGTGCACCCAATCGCCCTTCATGCCCCCGGCGACTTGGACTTCGGCTTCGCCGGACTGTTCGGCGAATTCAAAATCCACATCAAACTCCAGATCCGGCTTGCCCCTGCCTTGGCTCATCTCGATGGCGGTGCGGAAACCAAGCGCGCTTTCGGCCTTGGAGAGCTTGATGAAAAACTCGGCCTGAGCATGCTTTATCTTCAGGAATTTGAAGCTATGGCTGGACGGTGAGTCGATGTCCACTGTCAATTCGACCGCCGGCTTGCCACCGAACATGCCTTCGACGGTCCCGTCAATTTCGAGAACCGTCGACCCCAGACCAAGGGTTTTCAGCGCGTTTTTCACGTCAGACGGGGCAACGGCCGGGTCAAAGGTGGCAATGACGTTGACACCCTTGGCCAGACTCAAGTCACCCGACGGAAGGCTGTCGGTGGCGGCACCGAAGAAGTTCTGCACAGCCAGGGGCAAATCGTCATAGGCCGCCGAAAGACCTTTGGTCGACGAGAGAATCCGCATTTTGGGCAGGCCCACATGTTCGAGAAAACCGCCCTTGTGCCCCGTCAGGTCGGCCAGACTCACCGCCTGTTCGAATCGAAGGCCGATGTTCCAGCCTTTTTTCCCTTTGTCATAGAAGGCGACGGCATCGACGGTCTTACCGAGAAAATCGACTTTGCCGCCGATGGCGTTCATGGAAATCGCCGGCGATTCAATGGCGAATTTCGTCGATCCGGGAATTGATTTGAGTCCCGGGATCGAATGAAGGGATATCTTGCTATCGGGCAGCGACAGGGTGAAATCCGAAAGCGACTTGCCGTGAACCGCCAGATCGATGGTCACTTCCCTAGCCTTTCCGTGCGACTTGAAAGCACCGCCCAGCATGCCGTCCAACGAAATGCTGAAGTCGCCTTTTTCCACCGAGAGGTTCAATGCCACGTCCGACAGGTCCAGAAACGGCATGCCGAAAGCGTTGTTCCACTTCAACTTGTGCTCGTCCGACGTTACGAAGACGAATTTCTTCTGGAGTAGAGCCTCCGCATCGATGGTTCCACCGAATTTGAGCCTTCCCCCGCCAAGGGCGGGGGGGAACTTAATGGTGATATCGTTCGTTGCCGCATTCAGGAACTTCGGCAGCGCGGAAACCCCGGCCTTTTTTAAGGACTCCTGCACACTGGCGGTCGAAGGTGCCGCATCGGCAACGCTGGTCCAGGCGAACGCCAACAAAGCAACGACGGCTGCGGCACGGTATGCAAAAAGACGGCATGTAAACATGAAAGGTCTCCTCCAACGAACGACGGGGCAGTAACGCATCCGGCCTTTCCCCAATCGAAGCCGACATTCCTCGGATGGCTTCCGAATTCGGCCCCCCCGATAGTCAAACAAGCATCCGTTATCCGCAAGAACAAACTTCGGGCCAAGTCCGACTTGTTCCCTTATGAGGGCGTTTGCCAGGATTATGAGTTCTTGCATGACGGCGGTGAGGGCAACTTTGGGCTGTTTTTCCGGTTTTGACGAGCGCTTGGTATTTTCGTTTCATATCGGCAGTGTGCCGCATGGCGATCAAAGCGGCCATCCCGCTACGAGGCCATCTCCTTCCGATTGCGCACCAGAAATGCCTCGAAGTCTTCCGGCAGCAGCGGCTTGCTTAGGAGGTAGCCCTGGATGATGTCGCAAGACTGCTCCTTGAGGAAGGCACGTTGTTTCTCCGTTTCAACGCCTTCAGCGATGACCTTAAGCCCCAGGCTTTGGCCCATGGCGATGATCGCGACAGCCAATGCCGCGTCCTCTGGATCTTCGATCACGTCGCGAACGAAGGAGCGGTCTATCTTGATGATGCCGAAGGGAAACCGCTTGAGGTATCTAAGCGATGAATACCCCGTGCCAAAATCGTCTATGGACAGCTTGATCCCGATATCGCTGAGCGCGTTGAGGGTTAGCGTCGTCTCGCCTGAGTCCTCGATCAGGATGCGCTCCGTGATTTCGATTTCCAGATGCTCCGGGAGCAGACCGCTTTCTTCGAGGGCGCGGGCGACAACGTCGGTCAGCCCTCCCCCCTGGAACTGGCGGTAGGAAATGTTGACCGCTATCTGAATTAGGATGCCGGTCCGGTCCTGCCAATCCTTGGCCTGCCGGCAGGCGTTCATCAGCACCCACTCGCCGATAGGAACGATAAGGCCGGTCTTTTCCGCAATCGGGATGAAATGGTCGGGGCCCACCTGTCCAAGTTGGGGATTGTACCAGCGCAGCAGCGCCTCGACACCGACCACTCGATTGGTGCGGATATCGGCCTGTGGTTGGAAGTGGAGGCAGAACTCGCCCCGTTCCAGCGCGCCCCGCAGTTGATTTTCCACGGCTAGGCGCTTGATCGCCCCCTTGTTCATTTCCGGCGTGAAAAAACGGTAAGTGTTGCCACCCATGCCCTTGGCCCGTGCGACGGCGGAATTGGCGTTGCGGATCAGGAGGTAGGCGTTTTTGCCATCCTTCGGAAAAACGGTGATCCCGACGCAGGCCGTGATCGAAACCTCTGTATCGCCAACCCGGAAAGGCGCCGCGCAGACCTTCAGAATCTTCTGGGCTATGACCTCGGCAAAGACGGCAACCTTGAGATCCGGAAGAATGACGAGAAACAGGTCGCCCTCGCTCCGCGCCATCGTATCGCCGGCACGCATACACGACAACATACGGCGCGAAACCTCGACCAAAATCTCGTTGCCGGCATCGTGTCCCAGCGTGTTGTTGATCTTGCTGAGATCGTCAATGTCGATCATCATGACCGCGACGACCCCGCTCTCCCTGGTCGCGCGGGTCAGGGCTTGGGTCAGGCGGTCCATGGCCAGGACCCGGTTGGGAAGATCCGTAAGGTCGTCGAAGTTGGCCTTGTGCGTCAGTTGTTCCTCGTAATTCTTGCGGGTTGAGATGTCTTCCTTGGTGCCAAGGAACTGGGTGATGTTTCCATCGGCCCCGATAATTGGCGAGATTGCAACGTCTTCCCAAAAGAGTTCGCCATTCTTTTTCTTGTTGCAAAACTCTCCCCGCCACGTGCCGCCCGAAGTGATGGTGTTCCAAAGATCTTCATAGGTGGCCATGGGCGTAAACCCGGACTTCAATATGCGCGGATTTAGCCCCATCACTTCGAAGCGTGAATATCCCGAGATCTTTTCGAAAGCCGAATTGACGTATTCGATGTTGCCACGAATATCGGTAATGACGACCTCGGACGGGCTCTGTTCCACGGCCAGGGACAGGCGCCTGAGGTTTATGTCGGTCCGCCTTTTTTTGGCCCAACTCCCGGTTAGATACCAAGCCATGATCATGAGCAAGCCGACAAACAACAAGTAAAGGGAGCCGATCATCTGTAAATTCCCGGAGCGGACGGAGAGGTACTCCCCTTTCGGCAAACGGACCACGGCAATCCAGTAGCTGCCCATGTTGGCGCCCACGGGGGTCACGTACAACGGTATCGACGACAGGGCGGGGATGCGCTTGAACATATAGACCGCATCGGGCGTAGCCAGCCGACCCTCGTTGCCGGTCTCTATCCGGGCCCAGGCCTCGGGGTGTTCCGTTGCGAAAGTTTCCTTCTTGTTGAACATGAAGCCCCAGCGGCCTTCGGCCGGGCCGCCCAACAACCTGAAACCATTATGGTCGAGCAGGAATCCCTGGCTGATGTCGCTGGCCAGGATTTCCTCTATCTCCCGGAACAGGATATTGGCTAGGTAGTTAACGACGAGAATACCGCGTTTGCGCCCCCGCCCGTCGAACACCGGCACCGCCATACGGATCATCGGCTTGAACGGCCGCTCGACCTCACCGCGTTCCACGTTCAGATCAACGGAAGAAACATAGATCTCTCCCTTGTCCAACGTCATGGCCCCGCGAAAATAGTAGCGGCTCTCTTTGTTCTGAAGATCCCCCAGGGGAACAATACTTGGTGAGCCGCCGTTGTAATTGACGCGCACCGACTCCATTCCGGTCTCATCGATGAAGCGGATCTGGTCGAATACCTGCTTTTCCCGCGCCTCGACCACGAACTCCTTGGCTACGTAGGTCCAATTAATAAGATTCCAGTTGTTGTTCACAAGCCTGGCTAGGTTCTCGCTCTGCGCCAAGGTCCTGATGTTGATGGCGATGGCGGCCAGACTGCGCTTGACCAGCCCGTCCACCCTTCCGATGTCGGCGTTTTCATTGATTTCGATCTCGGCCATTTCGACTTTAAAGGAAACGTATTCGTAGGCGGCGAAAACGGCCGTCGTGGCGATGGTCAGGAAAACGGACAGGGCCACGAACCGGCGCAGGTGGTACGCCCTTATCTCCCGGCCTTCGTCCGGCCGGGCAACAGGAAACTCTATCGATTTCGGTGCCTCGGTCGCGGAATTGATCGTCACATCACTAAGGCCTTCGACTGTCGGGGGGAATTTTTACGCCCTAATCCTCAAATGGTACTTCGAATCTCATGTCCATGGAAGGGCCTGAGACGACCCCATAATTATTCGGGCAGTTTTGCGGCTTGGTTAAGGTGTGTTACCAACACGGGTTGACAACTCCACTTCCCAAAAGGCCGGCCTCGATATACCGTAGACCATCACATGTTTCAATTTGGGAGGTACCGTCCATGCGAAGAGTCGTCCTGTTGTTGGTTGGCATACTGATGTCCTGGGCCTCCGCCTCGATGGCGGCGGACCCGTTGACGGTCGGCTTCTCCTACTCCAAGCCGCCCTACGTGTACGCCACCGAACCCTTCAAACCGTCCGACTACGACGTGACGGGCGACCGGCCGGGAGTGGAGTTCGATATCGTGCGTGCAGCCCTGGCGGCACGGAGTCTGACCTTTACGCCGCAGTTCATGTCCTCCGACCAGCTCAACCAGCATCTGCAAGACGGTCGTATCGACGCCGTCGCCACGGTTCGACCGGAGGTTCCAACGGCCTTCTATTCGGACAACTTCGTCCGTTTCAGGAACTATGCGATCACCCGCAAGGACTTCGGGCGTCCCATCAAGGACATCCGCGACTTGGCGGGAACCAGCACCGTGGCCTGGCAAGGGGCGCACTTCGACCTGGGAAAGGATTTCGAGGCGGCGACGAAAACCACTGATCTGTACCGCGAGTTCGTCGATCAACAGACCCAGGTGCTGGGCTTCTTGAAGAAGCGCGCCAACGTCATCGTCATCGACAATCTGATCTTTCGCCATTGGGCGCAAACCTTGGGATCGGACCCGGACAGCTTCGTTTTCCACGACATCTTCCCGGAGCACACCACGTTCGTTGTCGGCTTCACCTCGGAGCGGATGCGTGACGAATTCAATCTGGGGCTTCGGGAAATCAAGCGATCCGGCGTTTACGCCGATATCTACCGGAAGTACGGCGCGGAATAATACCGGGGTGCCCCAATAATGGCCGCTCGGCCTTCCCGTTCGCCTACCCCGGCGGTGCTCCCACGACGTGGGGGCACTGCGCGGTGGGCACCGGGCGCAACGCCAAGGGTCACAAGACCAGCCTGATCGGCTACAAGCTGCATCGCGACTTGCTCCAAAACAACCTCCGGCTGACGGGTGCATTGAGACAGCAATTCCTGGCTGCAGACTGAACCACGAGAAAACCGCTGGGTGACGATGGGGAAAGCGTCGTCCGGATGAGGCGAAATCGGCCCAAATTAAGCTGCAAGGGACGACCGGCCGTCAAAATCTCGTACGGTTGGGCCGGCGAACGGTTCATGGTTCTCCAGTCCGGCATGTTCGGTTACAATCGAGGCCGACTTGGGTGCCATCCGAGGAAGGCCGGTCGATATGTGCCACCGAGACTACAACCTAAGGTTGGTGTCATGAATTTCGGAATCAAGACAAAGCTGAGTCTGGCGCTTCTGTTGGCCGGGTTGTTGCCAATGTCGGCCGTGGGAATAATGGCGACGATCGAAGCCTCCACGGCCCTCAAGAAAACGGCCTTCAGCAGGCTTGTCTCCACCCGGGATTTCAGGCGGGATGATGTGGGGCACTATTTCTCCGAGTTGCAAGACAACATGAACAGTCTGGTGCAGGTAACATCCAGCCTGCTGGAAGAGGGTATCCTCAGACACTCGGCCATCGAAAGACTCAGGAAGCACCATGTCGAAGAGGAAATGGGGAGGGTCCGGTCCAACCTTGCGCTACTTGCCGGCCTCGGCGATGTCCAGGATCTTTTCGAGCGGCTACTTCTCCATCACACCGACACCGGCGTCTTGCCGGACGGCCCCTACAACCTCACCTCCAAAGCCTACCAAAATCTATATGACGCGTTCGGCAAGTCCATCGCCAAAACAGCGGAGGAGCTTGGCTTCGAAAAGGTCTACATGATCTCCGCCGTCCATGGGCACCTGCTGTACACGACGAACCGGGAAGAGCCCCTGGGGAGCAACATCGCGCACGACCCGTTGAAGGACTCGCCGCTAACCGAGGCGTGGCGCCGGGTGGTTGAAACGTCGCAGCCTGTCATCATCGATTTAACGTCCGACGCCCCTTTAGGCGACACCCCTTCAATTTTCGTGGCCGCACCATCGTTCACCAAATCCCGGAAAATGCTCGGGGTTATCGTGGTGCAGGTCGATATGGACGCGATCAACGCGATCTTCCACGATCGTATCGGCATGTTCCCCCGTGGCGAGAGTTACCTGGTCGGGAAATGGAAGGGCGTCAGTTCGTACCGCAGTGACAGGATAGTCAAGAAAGGAAAGATCGGCGAAGAGAAGTTGGGGACCGGCATCGAGCGCGCCTATGCCGGAGAAACGGGCAGCCGGATCACGATCGGCTCGACCGGCGAGGCCGAACTTGAATTCTTCACCCCCATTGCCGCCAAGGGCCTGCAATGGGCGCTGATCTCTACGACGCCCCTGGAAGATATCCTGTCGCCCAAGATATTGGGCGGCAAGGAGGGCTATTTCTCCAAGTCCATCGAGCAACACGGCTACTACGACCTCTTCTTGATCCACCCCGACGGAAGAATCTTTAGCACGTTGGCCAGGGAATCCGACTACAAAGCCAATATCCTCTCGGGCTCTTTCCAAAACACCTACTTGAGCTTGGCGTTCCAAAGGGCCCTGGAGACCAAAAGCTACGGCATCACCGATTTCGCGCCCTACTCACCGTCGGGTGGGCTGTCATCGGCTTTTTCCGCCCAATCGGTGCTCGATCAGGACGGCAACGTGGCTCTGGTCGTCGCGGTCCAGATGACGCGTAACCGCGTCCACAAGATCATGCGTCGCACCGAAGGCGCTAATGCGAGCATAAAAACCTATCTGGTCGGCTCGGACAAGCTGGTGCGCTCGGACACCGGCCCATCGCGGAGGAGCCTGGATACGGCCTCGGTGCGCAAAGCCCTGGCCGGGAATACGGGCCTGGAGGAAACCACCAACCATCTCGGGGACGCCGTGCTGTCAGCCTACGCCCCGTTCCAATCCAACGGCATTACCTGGGCCATGGTGGCCGAGATCAATACCGAGGAAGCCTACATGCCGATCGGCAGGCTCTATATGGACACGGCGTTGATAGCGATGGTCGCCGCCGTGGTGGTCGTTGCGTGTGGCTTCCTGCTAGGCCGCTCGTTGGCCCGGCCGGTGAGCAATATGACCAAAGCCCTCGTTCATTTGGCCGAAGGCGATCTGGACACCCTCGTGCCGGCTCAGGACCGGAAGGACGAGATCGGCGCCATGGCCCGGGCGGCCAACGTCTTCAAGGAAACGTCGCAGCGAACCAAGAATCTGCATTGGATCAAATCGTGCACCACCGAAATCACCAACATCATGCAGAATTCGAAAACCCGGGATGACTTCTGCAACGCGGTGACCGGCTATCTGATGCCCCTGCTCGGGGGCGGACACGGGGCCTTCTTCTTTTTCGACGCAAAGACCGAGACCCTCTTCTTCCACGGCGGGTACGGATACACCCCAAGCAAACATATAGGCCGCAGCTTTACGCTCGGCGAAGGGCTTGTCGGCCAATGTGCCCAAGACAGAGAGACGATCATCCTGACCGACCTGCCCGACGATTACGTCAAAATCGGCTCCGGCCTCGGCAAGGCCGTACCGACCACGATCGTCGCCATCCCGATCATTTACAGGCACCACCTTCTGGGCGTGATCGAGATTGCCGCCTTCCAGCCGTTTACGGAAATACAGCAGGCCCTGCTGAACGAATTGACGCCGGCAATCGCCCTCAACCAGGAGAACCTGATCCGCAACATCCAGACTCAGGAGCTCCTGGGGCAGGCCCGGCAGCAGGCGGAGGAACTGAAGGCATCCGAGACGGAGCTTCAGGCAATCAACGAAGAACTGCGGGAGAAGAGCGAGGCCCTGGAACGTCAGACCGAGGAACTTCAGACGTCGGAAGAGGAGCTCAGGTCCCAACAGGAGGAACTCCAGGCAGCCAACGAGGAATTGACGGAAAAAACGGAGATCCTGGAAAAACAAAAGGCACTCCTGGACATCTCCCGCACAGAAACCGAGGCGTTGGCCGATCAAGCGGGGAGAGCCAACAAGTATAAGTCCGAGTTCATAGCCAACATGTCCCACGAGCTGCGCACGCCGCTCAACAGTCTTCTCATCCTGGCTAAAGACCTTGCCGAAAACAGATCGGGCAACCTGGACGAAGAGCAGATGGAGTCTGCCGTCATCGTCCACGAAAGCGGTGAACACCTGCTGACCCTGATCAACGAAATCCTCGACCTGTCCAAGATCGAGTCCGGAAAGTTGGAAGTCTTCTCCGAAAAGGTGTCCCTGAATGCGCTGGCCGATTCCATCAAACGGCGTTTCAAGCACATGGCCGAGGGGAAAAACATCTCGCTCAGCTTCGAAGTGTCCGATAAGGCACCCGAAACCATCATCGCGGATAACGAGAGAATCAACCAGATTCTGGACAACCTGCTTGCCAATGCTCTCAAGTTTACGCCTGAAGGCGAAATCACAGTTCGTATCGCACCCACGTCACCGGAACTTGATCTCGGACACCTTGGCCTGCAAGCCGATAAGACCATCGCATTTTCGGTCGTCGACACCGGGATCGGCATAGCCGACGAGCGCAAGGACCACATCTTCCACGCCTTCGAACAGGCAGACGGAACGACCAGCCGCAAATACGGCGGCACCGGCCTGGGCCTCACCATCTGCCAGCGCCTAGCCCGCCTCCTGGGTGGCGATATCCAACTGGAGAGCCACGAGGGCGAGGGCAGCACGTTTACGCTGCTTCTTCCCATGGAGGCGCCTGCGGATATTCCCTGCCCCATGCCCACAGAGCCGACCAATGACGGCGCGCCACCGGACTTGACGCAAGAGTCCGCGCCTGCGGCGGTCCCGGTCATGGAATCCATCATTCCCGACGACCGCGGCTCCCTTTCCCAGGACGACAAAGTCATCCTGGTTATCGAGGACGACCCTAATTTCGCCAAGGTACTCTATGGAATATCCCGCAAGAAGGGGTTCAAGTGCATCGCCGTGCCCGACGGCGGGATGGGGCTGCAAATGGCCGCCCAACACCCCCCGATCGGGATCGTGCTCGACATCGGACTGCCGACCATGGACGGCTGGACGGTCATGGACCGCCTCAAGGCCAACCCGCAAACACGCCATATCCCCGTTCATTTCATCTCGTCCGCCGCCGACGCCAACAGGCGAGGCATGAAGAAGGGGGCGATCGGCTACTTGACCAAGCCCGTCACCAAGAAGCAAGCCTCCCAAGCCATCGAGAAGATTCGCGATTTCGCCACGGCGGAGGTTCGCAAACTCCTGGTCGTCGATAACGATCCCGAACTGTGTGAGAACATCACCAATCTGATCAATGACACCAAAACCCAGGCTACCATTGTCGCATCGGGCGAGGAGGCCCTGGAGCGCCTTCGTGGAGAAACCTTCGACTGCATGGCCATCGATGTGGAACTCCCGGATATCAGCGGTTTCGAAGTCCTCGAACGGGCTGCGGGCAACGGCGACATCTCCATGCCGCCGGTAGTGGTCTATTCGAGCCGCGAGCTCACCGAGGAGGAGAATCTGAACCTGCGCAGGTTCACCGACAGCATCGTCATCAAGGGCGCGCGCTCCCTGGAAAGGTTGCTGGACGAGGTCACGCTTTTCCTGCACAGCGTGGATGCCAATCTGTCTGCGACGCAACGCCAGGGAGCTACGAGTTCCCAGGAAGATAGCGTCTTGAGCGACAGGACCGTGTTGGTGGTCGACGACGACATGCGCAGCGCCTTTGCCCTGTCCAAGGCCCTCAGGGCAAAAGGGATCAAGGTTCTGATGGCGCAAACCGGTGAGAGGGCCCTAGAGAAGCTCGAAGCGAATTCCGACACGGACATCGTGCTGATGGACACGATGCTGCCCGACATGGACGGCCTGGAAACCATCGGCCACATCCGCGCCCAGGCCCGGTTCCGCGATCTGCCGATCATCTCGGTCACGGCCATGGCGATGCCCGAGGACCGGAAGAAAAGCCTCGCCGCGGGGGCTAACGATTACATAACGAAACCCATCGACATAAACCAGTTGTTGTCCGTGATGCGGGGCTGTCTCGGGGAATAGGATGCCGAAATGAGGGAGGCCGAAATCCATGATATCGAGGTGCAGGTGTTTCTCGAGGCTTTACGTCTGAGGCACGGTTACGACTTCACGCATTACGCCCGGGCATCCATCAAACGGAGGCTGGAGGGGCTGGTCAAAGACATGGGCCACCAGAACCTTTCGGAGATCATTCCCCTGCTGCTTAGGGAGCACGACATGCTGCCCAAGGTCTTGGGCAGCATGTCCGTCCCGGTGACCGAGATGTTCCGCGATCCCCAAATCTTCAAAGCTCTGCGCGAAAAGGTGCTCCCAATGCTCAGCACCTATCCCCGGGTCAACATCTGGCAGGCCGGATGTGCTACCGGCGAGGAGGTGTATTCGCTCGCCATCCTCCTTAAGGAGGAGGGCCTGTATGACAAGACCAGCATCTACGCCACGGACATCAACGACAGCGCCATAGCTCGTGCCGAGGAGGGTATCGTCTCTCAGAAATGCATGGAGGTATACTCCAGGAACTATCTGGCCGCCGGAGGGAAAGGCGCGCTGTCGGACTATTATCATGCTCGATACAATTTCGTTAAGTTAGACGAGACATTGAAAAAGAATATTGTCTTCGCCCACCATAACGTGGTCGCCGACGGCGTCTTTTGCGAGACCCACCTGCTCCTGTGCCGCAACCTCCTCATCTATTTCTCGAAGGATCTACAGGATCAGGTTCTAAGGCTCTTTTACGACAGCTTGGTGCGGGGGGGGTTCCTGTGCCTGGGCTCGCGGGAAAGCATTCGCTTCTCCAGCATCGCCGACGAGTTCACGCCGGTTGACGAAACCCTGCGGATATTCCGTTGCTGTCCGCGCTTGGAGAAGAGGTGAGGCCCGATGGGACGCTTCGATGCCGTCGTTATCGGGTGTTCGGTCGGCGGCCTCAAGGCCCTGCAGGCGGTGCTCGACCCACTGCCGGAAGACTTTCCCCTCCCGATCCTGGTGGCCGCGCATTCCGCCCCCGATTCCGGCGGCATACTGCCCGGAGTGCTCGGGGCTCACTGCCGGCTCGCCGTCGCGGAAGCAAAGGAGAAGAAAGAAACCCGTCCAGGGCACGTCTATCTGGCCCCGCCGAATTATCATCTCCTGGTCGAGAACAATCGGACGTTGTCCCTGTCGGTCGATCCCAGGGTGAAATATTCCCGTCCCTCCATCGACGTCCTCTTTCTGTCGGCAGCCGCGGCTTTCGGGACGCGGCTCATCGGTATCCTGCTCACCGGGGCCAACAGCGACGGCGCCGTGGGCCTGAAGGAGATCAGGGACGAGGGCGGCGTCTGCATTGTCCAGGACCCGTTAACGGCCAAGGCCAAAACCATGCCCCAGTCCGCCCTCGACATCGGTGTGGCCGATCACGTAGTGGCGTTGGAAGACATCCCTGATGTATTGGAATCATTTGTGGAGAAAGGAAATGGTTGACGTATACGCGGAAAATTCTACCGAAAATCCTGATCGTCGACGACCTGGAGGAGAACCGCATAGCCCTGCGGCGCCTTCTGGCCAAGGTAGATGCGGAAATCATCGAATCCACATCGGGCAACGAGGCACTCGCCCTCACCATCGATCATGATTTCGCGCTCATCCTGCTCGACGTGAACATGCCGGGCATGGACGGTTACGAAGTCTCCGAAATCCTGCACGGCGAAGAGCAGAGCAAAAGGGTTCCCGTCATCTTCGTGACCGCCGCCGACAAGGACGATATTCATAGGGTGAAGGGATACCCGTCGGGCGCAGTGGATTATATCGAGAAACCGATCATCGAAACCATCCTGATGCTCAAGGTCGGGAGGAAACGTTGGTCCTATCCGATAACGTCCGAATGCGTTCCATCTGTTTCGGAGAAAGTCCCCTCGTCAACAACAACCAGAACAGTCCGCGTTTCGTTGACAAAAGACACCAAACTCTCAAGCGTGAGCTTGCTTTCTCCAGCCTTCGGATGGGGGGGCATATCGGTCTGGACGGGACTCTCGATGTCCGTGTCAGTGACTGGTTCGGCCCATCCAGCTATCGTGCTTTTCTTTATTATTGGCATGGAACATCGTCCATAGGTTGTACTGTTGTAATAATACAAAAGAACTGCCAGCCAGTCAAGAGACTAAGTCATATCGAGGGTAACGTCCGAGAATTGCTGGAAACTTTTCTCCGGCGGCATCGCCAGATGTCTCCTTCCCGGGTCCATTCTGAGGTGATCCTGTGAATATAATGGACACGGCTCCCGCCTTGCCCACAATCCCACAGGCTCAACAGCAACAACACGATGTGATAAACAGGAACTTGGCGGCATGATCACACCTTAACTGGGCTTCCAGACCGACAATCCAGGCCCACTTCATAAGTCGAGTTAGTGTCAATTTTCACATATTTGGGTAGTTTGGCCCGCCGCCACCTTCCGGCGTGACCCAGGTTATGTTCTGTTTTGGGTCCTTGATATCGCAGGTTTTGCAGTGCAGGCAGTTGGCGGCGTTGATCCGTAACCGTATGCCGTCACCCTCTTTGAGAAATTCATAGACGCCCGCAGGACAGAAACGGGCTTCCGGGCCACCGTATTCCCGCAAGTTGATCGCGACTGGAACGTTTGGATCGTCCAACACTAAATGACAGGGCTGGTTTTCCTCATGGGCCGTTGCCGAGAAGGACACGTTGGTCAGCTTGTCGAAGGTGAGACGGCCGTCCGGTTTTGGATACGCGATGGGACGGCATTCTCTCGCTTTTTTCAGTGAAGCATGATCGGGCCCGTGGTGTTTCAGGGTCCACGGCGCTTTTCCCCGTAAAAGGATTTGGTCGATCCCGGTGTAAAGGACGCCCAGGGTCCGGCCCCATTTGAAGGCGGGCCGAACGTTGCGGGCCACGTAAAGCTCGTCATGGACCCACGAATCGCGGAACCGCGCCCCATATTCATCCAGGTCATCGCGGGCGCGATCTCGCCGCAACGCTTCGACGAGGGATTCGGCGGCCAGCATGCCCGATTTCATGGCCGTGTGGATGCCCTTGATTTTCGGGGTGTTGAGGGTGCCGGCGTCGCATCCGACCAAAACGCCGCCAGGAAAATGCAGCTTTGGCAGGCATTGCAGACCACCTTCGTTCAAAGCCCGGGCGCCGTAAGCGATCCGGCTCCCGCCCTCGAACGTCCCGCGGATCAGCGGATGGGTTTTGAAACGCTGGAATTCGTCGTAGGGGCTGAGGTAGGGGTCGGCATAGTCCAGTGCGACGACGAACCCAACGGCGACCTGGTTGTTTCCCAGGTGATAGAGGAACGAGCCGCCATAGGTCTTCTTATCCAGCGGCCACCCGACGGTATGGCGAACTAGGCCTGGGCGGTGCTTTTTCGGCGCCACTTCCCAAAGTTCCTTGATGCCAATGCCGTAGGTTTGCGCCTGTACCCCGGCGCGCAGATCGAAGTGTGCCATCAACTGCTTGCCCAAATGGCCGCGGCATCCTTCGGCGAAGACGGTGTACTTGGCGTGCAATTCCATGCCCGGTTCGTGATTGGGGCCGAAAGAGCCGTCCTTGTTAATCCCCATGTCCCCAACAGCGATCCCCTTGACGGACCCGTCGTCGCCAAACAGGATTTCCGCGGCGGCGAAGCCGGGATAGACCTCCACGCCCAGGGCTTCCGCCTGTTCGCCGAGCCAACGGCACAGATTGCCAAGGCTGACGATATAGTTGCCGTGATTGCGCATCCCGGGCGGCAGCAGGGCGTTGGGGGTTTTCTGGCCGCCGGTTTCCGAAAGGAACAGGATTTCCTCTTCGGTGACCGGTGTATTCAGGGGCGCGCCCAGGGCCTTCCAGTCGGGAACCAACTCCGCCAGCGCGCGGAGTTCGATGACGGCGCCAGAAAGGATATGAGCGCCGATCTCCGAGCCCTTTTCCACCAGGCAGACGGAGAAATCCTTGCCGGCCTCGGCGGCCCGCTGTTTGAGCCGGATCGCCGTCGACAAACCCGAGGGGCCGCCACCGACGATCACAACATCAAATTCCATTGACTCGCGCGTCATCTCACCACTCCCGTTCCCTGTGGCCTGCGCTCTCCGGTCGAGCGGGCCGCCTGTTTGAGCTGCGTTCAATCACGACGCAGACTCGACCGCCGTAAGGCGCAGGTTGATCCGTTATCATTCTTTACGGTTACGCCCAGGGCAAATAGTTTCAAGTTTTGAGAGGTATAGGGAAACAATTATGTGTTCAGAGAAACGGGGGCAGGACCGTGTACCACACCCGGTTACGACCCGCCCGCAGTTCGAGCGTATCCTGTCGTGCATCCAGGACGCTCGAAACGAGGGCGGGAAGCGATCAACGAGTATCTCGAAACCAAGTCCGTTTGGATAGACTACGGCGCAGGCCCTGCCAATCCGTTCATATTGCGATGAGATACGCCGTTATGGAACTTGCCTCAACGGCCTGAACCTTTTATTGGCGTTGACTTTGGTTTTGCGGACTGCATCATTGATGCACCGGAACAGATGCGGTACGTCTTTGCGTAAGGACTCGTGATAAAACAACCGCTCCGGATTACACCGGATTTTTGTTCGTCCGCAAGGCGCGACAAGGGGCGCATACTATGTAACTTTTGTCGCAACGCAGCGGACGGACAAAAAAGACAAGCCGGGCGGAGTGGTTATTTAGTCACAAGCCCTAAGTGAGGCAGACTTGGATATACGCCAGCTTCGATATTTCATCGCGATAGCCGAAGCCCGTTCGATTTCGGCGGCTGCGCAAAAGCTTTGCATCGCGCAGCCGTCCCTGTCCCAACACTTGGTCAATATGGAATGGGAACTGAACGTGAAGCTTGTCGAGCGTTCGCCCCGCGGATCGACCTTAACCAATGAGGGTAAGGTCTTGCTGCGCCATGCGACCAAGATCTGCAGGATGCTTGAAAACTGTGTCTCGGAAATACGCGAATTGTCGGGGGATATACGCGGCAAAGTAAGATTTGGGATGCCGCCTTCGGTATCGATGGTGATGTCGGTCCCATTGGCCGAGACCGTTCGTCTTGAATTGCCCAACGTACGGCTGCGCGCCAGCGAGGCAATGAGTGGGTTTATCAAGACCTGGATCGACGACGGGACCGTGGAAATCGGGTTTCTTTACGATCTGATGGGGGTCGAGAGTTTTTTGGCGGCTCATGTGCTCGACGAACACCTTTTTTTCTTTTCCGCCCCCGATGCATGGCCGTTGAAATCGGAACCAGGCGCGCCGGTCGCCATGAGCGAACTCGAAAATATAGAACTCGTTTTGCCTGGCGAGCCACACGGTCTCAGACGGATTATAGACAATGCGGCACGCAAGGCCGGCGTTGTGTTAAACGTAATCACAGAGTTGGATGCCATGACACAGATTAAGGAGTTGGTCGCGCGCGGTTCGGGCAACTCCATCTTTGCGCCGGCTGCGTGTCATGATTTCGTCGAGGCCGGCCGGTTATTGAAAGCACCGATTATCAATCCGGTGATTTCGCGTCCCGTTTATCTGGTGCGCAATTCGTCGGCGGTTCAAACGCGGGCCTGCGAGGCGGTGGAAAAAATCACTCTCCACGTCGCGCGTGAGATGGTCAAACGCGGCCTATGGGAAGGCGAACTGGTCGACGAGAACAGCTGATCCAAACTACCGTGCCTGCGCCACCATAGTGACGATGTCGGCGTCGACATCGCGTACACGAAGGCTTAAACCTTTGACCGTCTCTATCGCCTCGACGGCAGCGGGGCGATTGCAGATCAAGGGGGCCACCCCGCGATAGGAAAAGTCCTCGGGAAGGCGGTTCAGAAGAGCGGTTGCGAGGATCTGCATCCAGGTCGATTGCAAGGGCCCGTGGACGACGAGCCCCCCGTAGCCTTCCGTGTCAATCGCATAAGCCTTGTCATAGTGTATGCGATGTCCGTTGAAGGTCATTGCGGAATAGCGAAAGAGGAGCGTCGGTGTCGGCAGAACAGAGAGAGCGCGTAAAGGCTCCCAGGGTTCAGCCTGCGGCAGTTCTGGCGCCGGCGCGTCCGGCGACGGATCTTCGCGATAAACGATATTTTGTTGCTCTGAGATCCGTACCTCCCGCCCACATTCGTAACTGTGTTCGAGAGTCACAAATCCGAGCTTTCCACTGCGCCCTTCCTTGAAGGTGATATCGCGGATCGTCGAGACGCGCGTAACCGTTTCACCCGCGCCAACGCCTTTGTGATACGACAGGCGGCCACCCGCCCACATGCGTCGGGGGAGTCCGAGATCGGGCAGGAACAGCCCGACCTTAGGGTGCCCGTCGCGGCCCAGGTCACGCGGCGGGTAAATTTCCGGGGCAAGGCACCAATGCAAGCCCGGAAGGTCCTTGCCGGTATCGAGTACGTTATCCATCGTGACGCGGAACTCGTGAACCTGCCTGTCCGTGATGGTTTCGACGGCCTCGCGCTTACGACCGATCCAATTGCCTTCCTTCGTTGTCATGCTTGCCCCCTCACGATCCGCCCCAAATCCGACGCGCTCATTTGCGGAAGCCTGTTCAACACGGGCCCGATCATCTCTGCGCCCAATCCCAATACGGCATGCGCTTTGGCGCGAAGCCGCGTCTCGAGCGACGCCGAAGCAACCTTTTGAGCCAAGTCATGGGAAAATTCCAGCCGGCGTCCGTCCGTCAAAACAATGACACCTTCTGCCTGCATGTCCGATAAACCGGGATCGCCGGTTACGTCGACTCTCCGAGCAAATTCAGTGAAGTGGGGGTTGCCCGCCAATTCGTCTGAATAGGTTTCGAAAGCGCCGGTATCTTGTCCGCCCAGCACCATACCGGCGAGCCAGCGGTAGCTGAACTTGACCTCAAGCCCGGTGTGAGGATCGGGAATGTCGCAGACTTTTAGCCAACGCGGATTGGTGCTAAGGGTCATTGAGGCGATGCCGTCCAACCCGGATTCAAGGCGTGGACGAACCTCCGAAAGCGCCTCGATCATCGCGTGGGTCCCGTGGCAGCAGGCATGGAACTTGTATTTTACATCTCCGAACAGAAACTGATCCGGAGCGGCGATCTCGGTGCCTGGCGCGTCGCTGTGCGTGGAGACGAACCCTTGGGCTCCCATCACCCCGTCTTCGCAGGAGGTCATACCCAGTCCGGCTAGTGCGGCGCATTCCACGCCGTTGGCGGCGGCGATTCCGGCGTTGAAGGGTTTTCCCATGGTACCGAACTGCGATTTCAGCCCCGACGCGCGTGTGGCGCACAACCCCAGCGCCGCCCGCATTTGGTCGCGCGCCAAGCCATAGAGCCGACCTGCCGCCACCGCCGCGCCGAAAGCACCCGCCGTCGCCGTCTGGTGAAAGCCTCGATTATAGTGCGCCGGCCCAAGAACCATTCCCACACGGATTGCGGCCTCGGCGCCGACGAGAAAGGCAGCCGCCAGGTCCGTGGCCGAAGCGTCCGTTTCTTCGCCCGCCGCGAGCGCGGCAGGATAGATCGCGACCGACAAATGGCCGACATGCGCGAAATGGGTGTCGTCGTAGTCAAGCGCATGGCTTGTGGCTCCGTTAACCAGCGCCGCCGTTCGGGCAGGCGCCATCCCGCCACCGAAGACCGAAGAGGCCGTTCGCCCCCCTTCGTGCGCGGCCATATGCCGTAACTTTTCCGCGAGCGGCTCTTCGATGCCGGCGAGGCCGCAGATGAGCCAGTCGAACAGCGACAACCGGGCCGAATCCAACGCCTCGGGAGGCAACGCCGGGGCCGCCTGTTCCGCAATGTCCAGAATAGTGTTCGTTAGTTGTGACATGTCAATTCTCGTAAGTTTCCGCTGCAATAGAAAGGACGCGTTCCGCCCGAACGACAACTGGGGCATCGACCATACGACCGTCGACATTGGTAACGCCGGCGGAGCCTCCGGCCTCGACGATGCGCCGTGCCCACGCCAATTCGGCTTCTCTGGGCCGGTAGCCGGCTTTGGCCGGGGCCAACTGCGCGGGATGGATCAGCAGTTTCCCTTTGAACCCGAGTTCGGCCCCTAAAGCAGACTCTTCGCGGATCCGTTCGATATCGCGCGTATCCGGAGAGACCCCGTCGACGGGACCGGGTTTGCCCGCAACCCGGGACGCCAGCACGATTTCAGCTCGGGCATGGGCCAGCGCCGGAGCGGTATGGGCACAGCCCAGGTCGGCTGCAAAATCCAACGAGCCGAAAAAGAGCCGGTCAAAAATCGTCGCCAGTTCATGGACCAGAGCGATTCCCCGAGTTGTTTCCATAAGTCCGAAAAGCGCGGTGTCCGGAGAAAGAGACCGCCGAAGCTCGAGCGTATGGGTTTTGTTTTCGGCTTTGGGCAGAACCACTCCGGCGAACCCGCATTTCAGCGTCATGGCCAAGTCGTCCTCGAACCAGGCCGTGCCCGGCGGATTGATCCTCACACACACGGGCAACCCTTCGCCGAAGGGAAACTGTGAGGCCAGGGTCGAACGAGCGGTTATTTTCTCGTCAGGAGCAACCGCGTCTTCCAGGTCGACGATCACGCACGAAGCGCCGGAGGTACGCGCTTTGGCAATCCGATCTGGTCGCATGGCCGGCACGAACAGCGGAAAAAAAAGCCTGTCCGTTTCGGTCCCCAGGAGATGCGGAGGGCCGGTCATCAGAATGACCGGGGCAGGCCAAGCAGGTGCTCGCCCACATATGACAAGATCAGGTTGGTCGAAATTGGCGCAACCTGATAGAGCCGGGTCTCCTTGAACTTGCGTTCGATGTCGTATTCCTCTGCGAAGCCGAAACCGCCGTGGGTCTGCAGGCACGCATTCCCCGCCTCCCATGAGGCATCGGCGGCCAGAAGTTTGGCCATATTCGCTTGCGCCCCACAGTCTTCGTGCGCATCGAAACGGCGACACGCCTCGAATCTCATCAGGTTCGCAGCCTCAATATTCACATAGGCCCGGGCCAGCGGGAACTGAATGCCTTGATTTTGGCCGATGGGCCGGTCGAAAACGACCCGCTCGCAGGCATAGGTTCGGGCGCGTTCGAGAAACCAGTATCCGTCGCCGATACATTCCGCCGCAATCAAGGTGCGTTCGGCGTTCAGGCCGTCCAGAATATATCGGAACCCCATCCCTTCTTCGCCGATGAGGTTTTCTTCGGGGATTTCGAGGTCGTCGAAAAACACCTCGTACGTTTCGTGGCCGACCATATTCTTGATGGGCCGGATTTCCATCCCGTTGCCGATCGCGTGTTTCAAGTCCACGATAAAGACCGACATGCCGAGGGACTTGCGCTTGACCTCGTTGAGCGGTGTTGTCCTGGCCAGGAGAATCATCAGGTCGGAATGTCCGATCCGGCTAATCCAGACCTTTTGGCCGTTGACGGTATAGCGGTCGCCATTTCGCTTCGCCACGGTCTTGATCTTGGTCGTGTCGGTGCCGGCCGTGGGTTCGGTGACGGCCATGGACTGGAGACGCAACTCGCCCGTCGCGATCTTAGGCAGGTATTCCTTTTTCTGCGCGTCCGACCCGTGGCGCAACAGCGTGCCCATGTTGTACATTTGGCCATGGCAATGGCCGGCATTTCCGCCGTTACGGTTGACTTCCTCCATAATGATCGAGGCTTCGGTCAAGCCCAGGCCCGAGCCTCCGTATTCCTCGGGAACCATCGCGGCCAGCCAACCATCGCGCGTAAGCGCGTCGATAAATTCCTCTGGGTAGGCGTCGTTTGCCGCGTGTCGACGGTGGTACTCGTCCGGAAACTGGCCGCAAAGCGACCGCAACGCTTCGCGAAGATCGTCATGTTGAGCTGTTGAACTGGTAGGTAGGGACATGGAACACTTTCCTGATCTCAGGCGCCGGTGGGCCGGATGGCTTTTACCCAAAGGGATGCCGCCATCGCTCTTCCGGTTCGCGGTTGATTTTCATGGAAATAGAGTCTAGTGCCGTGGCCTGGGGAACGGGGCATACGAAAAAAATATCAGGGGGCCAGTAAAAACTTCAACCCTTGCGCTGACGCTTTGCCACGAGGGGCTCCCTATTCGGCTGCTTCTATCGCCGCACCAAACTCCGAGCAAATGGCTTCGGTATGTTCCCCCAAGGCCGGCACCGCGCCAAATTCCGGAACCTTTCCATCTATAACCGCCCCCGGAGCGAGCAGCCGCACCCGGCCTGTCGGTGTATCGACTTCGACATACCGGTTCTGAGGGTGGCATGCCAGGTCCTCCATCGTGCTGACCTGTCCAAAAGCGATACCCGCCCGGTGCAGCATTTTTGACAATTCATCACGGGGGAATTGGGCGAACGCTTCCGCGATCAAACCGTCAAGTTCCGGCCGGTTCGCGACTCGATTGGAGTTGCTGTTAAACTTGGAATTGGAGGCGAGATCCGGGAGATGCAACACATTCTCGCAGAATTTCATCCATTCGCGCTCGTTTTGGATGGAGAAAAGGACCTGCTTTCCGTCGGCGCCCGAAAAAGCCCCGTACGGCGCGATCGTCGGGTGGGTCAGACCGTTTCTTTCCGGCGATTTCCCTCCGTAGGAAAACTGCAGATACGGCACGTTCATCCAATCGGACAGGGAGTGAAACAAGCTTACCGAAATGTGTCGGCCTTTACCTGTCCGGTATCTACCAATGAGCGCCTGAAGGACCGCCTCGTGAGCAGTCATGCCGCATGCGATGTCGCAGACCGAAACGCCCACGCGCGCGGAGCCGGCTTCGTTGCCGGTGATCGCGGAAAGGCCGCTTTCGGCTTGGATCAAAAGATCGTAGGCTTTCAGATCACTGTAAGGGCCTTCCTCCCCGTATCCGGAAATCGATACGGTAATCAAACCCGGATAATCTTTGCGCAATCGGTCGGGGGAAAAACCCAGGCGGCCAATCGCCCCCGGAGCCAAGTTCTGAATGAAAATGTCGGCTTTTTTCAGTATGGACTCAAGGACCTGCTTATCCTCTTCGTTTCGCAGGTCCAGGCAAACGGATTCCTTTCCCCTGTTTAGCCAGACGAAATAGGCGCTTTCCCCGTGTACGAGATGATCGTAATCGCGGGCAAAGTCGCCCTCTTTGCGTTCGACCTTGATCACGCGCGCGCCGGCTTCGGCCAAGCGACTGGAAACATACGGTGCCGCAACGGCTTGTTCGATTGAAACGACCAAAAGGCCTGATAAATCCCCTGTCATGAAAAAAGCTCCTCGAGCACCTTACGCCAAGGTACGGTGATAAGGACTCATAGAGACGACGTCCCCTGATTTTTGGCTAGGAGCGCGCATCGAAGCGATGTGAGGCATCGGGAGATGCATGCGACACGGTCCAAAAGTCAGGGGAAGCCGTCGTTCCGGTCGCTTATACAGCCCGTCGGAGGGCGTCGGAAAGCCTTGACGATGCGCCGCATCGCCTGCGTCTTTCCTCCTACCCGACGGGCTGTATAAGCGATCTCTATGGATCATTATCACCGCACCTTGGCATTGCGCGCTCCGTATATTTGGCACGCGGCGGCCGAAAGAGAGTAATAATACAATGTGTGATGAGCTATTCGGTTAGCCTATACGATGCCTGATGAACAGAATCGAGGCATGAGACCATTGAGAAGATTCGACACCGTGATATGGTCTTACCCGACACGCTCTGGGCCAGGGCTGCGCAAACGAAAGAACGGTGTCATGGCTTGCGCAACAAATTAACCCGCATGGGTTGAACGAACACATATCCGTCGTTTGTTTTTCGCTCCAGTTCCTCGAAGCGCCGCCGCAGTTGTGCCTCCAGGCGGTCGATGGCGGTCGCGCGGGCCGGATCAACGGCGATATGGCGGGCACGGAAATCGGCGAAATTCGTGCGCAGGAGGTGGACTTCGTAGGTGATTTCGGACACCTGCTCCAGGCCGATCCACGGTGCCGCGTGAACCACGCCTAGGGCGTGGGCGCGCACATGGGTCTCGTCATCCACGGCGCGGGTCATCTCGAAGTTGCTGCCGGCGGCCACCGGTTCGGCCACGTACACCACACCGCCGACCGCCAGAATACGGCCCGCCTCAGCCAAGGCCGACGCCTGCTGCTGCAGGGGGATATGGTGCAGGCTGTTGAAAAAAACGGCAACGTCCCGGGATTCGTCATCCAGAGGCAGAGTCTCACCCCCGGCAACAATATAGGCTTCTTTGCCCGCCGGTTGCGCCGCCTGGGACTTTTTCACCCGTTCCGCCTGGGGCTCGATCCCGATCACCGAAGCGCCCGCGCGGGTCATAATGCGCGCCAGGGCGCCATCACCGCAGCCGATGTCTACCACCCGCTTGCCGGATAAGTCGAGCAATTGGCGCAGGACGTCACTATCGCGGCGTGGTTCCATGGGGTGTCCTCTTTTGAGGCGTCGGTATCCGTTTCTCCCTTAATACGCGCTCATAACCTATAGGACACGCCAGCATGGGCCGTTCCCAATAGCTTATTCCTATAGGCCCTATCAGGAATGTGTTTTTTTCATGGTGCGGCGCTTCACTTAACGTAGGATGGGGAAGGTATTTCTTGCCGAATTTACATTGGGAGGATGGAAAATGATGGGAATACGGAATATTGCGGCTGCGCTCGCCATGACGTTGATGGCCGGTGGGGCCGCCCTAGCGGCAGACAAACCTGCCGATCTTAAGGTCGGCATTACGGCCTTCCTGTCCGGGCCGGCATCCATATTCGGCCAACCGGCCAAGGCCGCCGCCGAAATGATTATCAAGGATATGAACGCAAACGGCGGCATCGGCGGCGTTCCGGTAAAAGCTTACTACGTCGACGAAGGCGCTGGCGGCGAGGCGCTGCTGGCCGAATATCGCCGGCTGGTTCAGAACGTGCGCGCGGACGTGATGTTCGCATCGATCTCGTCGGGCAACTGCAACAAAATCGCGCCGCTGGCCGAAGACCTGAAGATCCTGAACCTGATGTGGGATTGCGGCACTCAGCGTATCCTGGAGGAGAAGAAGTACCGTTATGTATTCCGCACCCAGGCGAACGCGGCGCCCGAGATGCTGGCGACGGTGCTTTATCTGCTGAAAACCAAACCCGATTTCAAGACCATTGCGGTGGTGAACCAGGATTATGCCTGGGGCCGCGACAGTTGGCATATCTTCCACACCGCGTTGAAGGCGATGAAGCCTGATTTTAAGGTCGTTGCCGAGTTCTTCCCCAAGTTCGGCGCGCCGGACTTCTCGACCGAGATCTCGCGCCTCCAAGCCCTGCGGCCCGACGTGATCTTTTCGACTGCCTGGGGCGGAGACCTCGAAACCTTCGTCAAACAAGCATCGCAGCGTGGTTTGACCCGCAACTCGACCTTCATTCTGCCGCTGGCTGAAAGCTCGCTGCAGGGCTTCGGCAAGGCGCTGGGCGCCGGGCACGTCGTCGGTGGGCGCGGCGATCACTACTTCTTGCATCCGGAGAAGAAAAACAATCCCGATTTCAAGAAGTTTGTCGCGGATTTCAAAGCCAAGACCGGCGCCTATCCGATCTATCCGGTGTTCCACATGAGCCAGGCGTTGGCGGCCCTTAAGACGGTCTACGAGAAGGCGATCGCAGCCAATGGCGGCGAGTGGCCAAGTCACGAGCAGGTTGTCGATGCAATGCCGGGCCTGACCTTCGCCGGGCTCGGCCGGCCGGTTACCATTCGCTCCGACGGCCAGGGCATTGAGGACCAATTGCTGGGAACCAGTGTTGTTGTCGATGGGTACGATTTCCCGCTGATGGACAATATGATGATCTTTGACAGCGATGTTATTACCACCCCCGTCGGAAAACTTTCGGCCGACTGGCTGAAGACCCTGACCCCGGCGTTTATCGATAGGGTTCCTGTCAAGACCTACTCGCGTTAATCGGTACGGTGGCGGCGGTCCGAGTCGGATCGCCGCACCGTTCCGGCGAGCACGTACGCGGGCGATCGGCAGAGAACTCTGATGACCCTACAACTCTTGGCTCTCGCAATCTTCGACGGTGTCGCCTATGCGGCCCTGGTGTTTTTGGTTGCGGTCGGCCTCACACTGACCTTTGGTGTGTTGAAGGTGCTCAATATTGCCCATGGCTCGTTCTACGCAATGGGTGCCTATATCACCGCTTCGATCGGGGGTGCCATCTTTGCCGCCGGTTTTTCACCCTGGCTCGCCTTTCCCTTGATGTTGATTGCCGGGGCGCTGGTCGGCATCGTCGTCGGCGGGCCGGTCGAGAAGCTGTTGCTCAGCCGCATTTATGAATTGGAAGACGTGCTGCAAATTCTCGTGACTTTCGCCGTCTTCCTGATCCTGGAAGACGTGCAACGGCTGATCTGGGGGGGGCAGCCTTTCTTCGAATCCTCCGCTCTCCAGGTTTTGGGCACTGTCGATGTTTTCGACATCACCTACACGGTCTATCAACTGATATTGTTGCCCATGGTCGCGATCTCCGTCCTGGTTTCGCTCAGGTTGTTTCTGCGACGTACCCTCATGGGCAAGCTGATCCTGGCTGTTACCGAAGACCGCGAGGCCGCAACGTCAGTCGGCATCAATGCCGAGCGGGTCTATTTTGTCACCTTCGTTATCGGGGCGTCACTGGCGGCCTTTGGCGGGGCCCTTGCGTCGGCGACGACCTCGGTCTTGCCGGGTATGGGAGCCGACATGATCGTCCTCTCCTTCGCCGTCGTTGCTACCGCAGGGCTCGGTCGGGTCGAGGGAGCGGCGGTGGCCGCACTCCTGATCGGCTTGGGACGCAGCTTCGCGGTCTACCTGTGGCCCGAGATCGAGGTCCTGGTTCCCTATCTCATCATGTTGTTCGTTCTGTTGATTCGGCCCGAGGGTCTATTTGGTACGACACACCCGCGCAAGATCTGAGGTATTCCGGATGTCTCTCAGGACTTTCCTTCCTGCCGTTCTCGTCGCGCTAGTGGCGGTGTTGCCAATGATGGCACCGACCACGCAGGTGTTGTTAACCCTGGCGTTGGCGAAGGGATTGCCCGTGCTGGGCGTCATCGTGCTGTTGCATGCCGGCCAGGTGTCGTTCGGCCATGCGTTGTTCTTCGGCGTTTCCGCCTATGCCGCGGCGTTTCTCGCCAGGGTCTACGGCGGCGGCGAGTTGATCTCGATGGTCGCCGTGGGCGTTCTCGCCGCCGTTGCCGTCGGGTTGGTGGTCGGGATTTTCGTCGTTCGCTACCGGCATATATTTTTCGGGATGTTGAACCTCGCCTTCTCCATGATCTTCTTCTCGGTTCTAGAGAAGTTTTACTATCTTACCGGTGGTTCGGACGGCTTGCCCGTGCCGAGGCCGACGGTCGCCGGATTCGATATGGAACGCGCGGGTTTCGAAACAGTCCTGTTTTACTTGACGCTGGCTCTTTGCCTTGTGGCCGCTTGGGCGACGCATAGATTCCTGTGTTCGCCGATCGGCAACATGATGCGAACGATCAAGACCAATGAGCTGCGCCTCGAATATCTGGGCGTTTCTGCCCGTGGGGTGCTCCTGGTGGGCTATCTGATCTCGGCGGTGCTGTGTGGAATCGGGGGGGCTCTGATGGCCGTCGCCCAAGGCGTCGTGACTCCGGAATACGTCTGGTGGGTCCGCTCTGGCGAGTTCGTCTTTATCGCAATTCTGGGGGGATCGGGTTCGGTTAGCGGCGCCTTCGTCGGCGCCTTGATCTACGAGGCGGTAAGGACCTACGCCTCGGCATTTGCCAACGATATCTGGAAAATGGTTCTTGGAGTTGTGTTGTTAGGGGTAATCCTCTACGCGCCTGCCGGGGTCGCCGGACTCTACGCCCAGGTGATGGACAGGTGCCGAACCCGTCCCGCGAATAAAACGGTGGATGAAGATCAATGACTGGGCGCGTGTTGATGGAGGCTAAGGGGGTTGATATCCGTTTTGGGGGCGTTGTGGCCGCTCACGAAATCAATATTCAAATTCATGAGGGACACAACCTCGCGATCATCGGGCCGAACGGTGCCGGCAAGACCACCTTTTTGAACATTTGTACAGGTTACCTAAAACCGCACAGCGGCCAGATCTTTTTCGATGGCGCGGATGTGACCAAATTACAGCCGCGCCACCTTGTGCGCAAAGGCGTTGCCCGGGCGTTCCAAATCCCCCAGCTTTTTACCGAGCACACCGTCTTGGAGAACCTGCTCATCGCCGCTGCCGCACAAAGCCGGCGCTGGGCACCTTTCGTCCCGATGCAACGTATCCCGGAACGGGATATGATGGTCGAACTCCTCGGTATGGTCAAATGCTCCCATATTGCGGACCGCCCGGTCAGCGAACTGCCTGAAGGCCAGCGCAAATTGATCGATATCGCGATCGCTCTCGCGCTGAAGCCGAAGCTATTGTTCATGGACGAGCCGACATCGGGTGTCGCGTCTTCCGAAAAATTTGAGGTGCTCGATATCATCGCCAACGCTCTGACGGAAGCGAAGGTCACGGCGGTCTTTGTGGAACACGACATCGGCATCGTCGAGCGCTTTGCCGACGAGGTCGCGGTTTGGAACCGGGGCGAGGTCACGTTCCACGGGACACCTGGCGATATTCTAAGTCATCCCGACGTCATCCGTGACGTGATCGGCGAAGAGGTGTGACATGCTGGAGTTTCGGAACGTGACGGTCACACTCGGCGGAGCTCGGATTCTCCGCGATGTGGATTTCACAGTGAAGCAATCTGAAACCATCGCCCTCGTCGGGGCCAATGGTGCCGGCAAGACGACATTATTGCGCTCGGTGATGGGTTTTACGCAAATGTCCGGCGAAATTCTTTTCGACGGGCGTGAACTGTCCGAAGTTCCGCCACCCCAGCGCCCGGGGCTCGGCATCGGATACGCTGCGGAGGACCGCCGCCTGTTTTCGGCCTTCACGGTCGAGGAGAATGTTATCATGCCCGGTCAGGTCGCCGGCTTCAGCGCTATGGAGCTGCGACATAGCCTCGACCGGATCTACAGGATACTGCCGGAATTGAAGGAGATGGCCAACCAGCCTGCGGGATCGGTCTCGGGAGGGCAGGGCAAGATGGCGGCCCTCGGACGTGCCCTGATGATCGGGGCAAGGTTGATTATGTTGGATGAGCCGTTCCAAGGTGTCGCACCGGCGCTGGCCAAGCGTTACGCGGAAGCCCTCAGGACACTGCGCGACAACGATCGAGAGGTCACCCTTATCATCACCGAATCGAACCCGGACCTGTTGCGGAAATTCGCGGATCGCGCACTCGTTATCGAACGGGGCGAAGTCTGCGAAGGATCGTTTGACGGTGGTGCAGACACGGCATGATATTACACGGTTCCAGGTAATACTGATTACGCCTACCCACGACTGAATTGGAATGTATTGGAGAGAGACATGCGACTGAAAGACAAAACCGCCCTGATCACGGGCGCAGCTTCGGGATTTGGCAAGGAAATTGCGCGACGTTTCGCCCGCGAAGGCGCCAAGGTGGCGATCGTCGACATGAACGGAGGGGGAGCGGAGGCTGTGGCACGAGAAATCGGCGCGGCAGCACTCGCGGTCACCTGCGACGTTTCGGACGGCGATCAGGTGGCGGCGGCTTTCGACACGACCGTCGAGGCTTTCGATCAGATTGACATCGTCGTCAACAACGCCGGGTGGAGCCACCGGAACCAACCTCTTCTTGATGTCGACTATGCGGTCTTCCGAAAACTCTATGCCATCAACGTGGACTCGATCTTCCACATGACTCACCTTGCGGTTCCCCACTGGCGCCGGATCGGCGGTGGGGTCATGTTGAACGTGGGCTCGACTGCGGGGATCCGGCCGCGCCCAGGCTTAACCTGGTACAATTCGTCTAAGGGTGCGGTGAATCTCATGACAAAATCGCTCGCGGTCGATCTCGCGCCCGACAAGATCCGGGTTTGCGGCCTCGCCCCGGTGATGGGGACGACCGGGCTCCTGGAGACCTTCATGGGAGTCCCCGATACACCCGAGAATCGAAAGAAGTTTATCGATACTATCCCGCTCGGCCGCTTCTGCGACCCCAAGGACATGGCCAACGCTGCCCTCTACCTCGCCTCCGACGAAGCGGAGTTTATCACCGGTGTCATTCTCGAGGTCGATGGGGGCCGGACGATCTGATTTCTTAAAGGAGACCCCCATGAACAACACACCTTCGACGTCCCGTCGGCCCCCCGGCAACCTGGCCCACCTTGATCACTGGGTCGACGGCAAGACGGCACCGCCGACAAGCGGGAACTATCTAGAAACCCTCGACCCGATGACGGGATCACCGGCTTTGATGGTGGCGGCCGGAACCACTGAGGATGTGAATATTGCCGTCCAATCCGCCAAGAAAGCGGCCCCGGACTGGCGGCGCTATCCGGCGGCCGAACGCGGTCAGTTAATGTTGGCGCTTGCCCAGGCGATCCGGGACGACAACACCCGTTTGGCTGAGCTCGAACGGGCAGAAACCGGCAAACCCATGCCCGGCGCCTTGGCAGAAATCGAAGGGTCGGCCAAGTATTTCGAATTCTACGGCAGCCTTGTTTATCTGCCGACCGGAGACGTGTTGGATGTCGCGCCGGATCAGCATGTCTACACGAAACGTGAACCGTTCGGGGTCGTCGGGGTCATCACACCGTGGAATCTTCCCATGAATCAGGCTGCCCGGGCCATTGCGCCCGCACTGGTCGCCGGAAACGTCGTGGTTGCCAAGCCTTCCGAGATCACCTCGCGGACGACCATCGAATTGGCGCGGCTTGCGACAGATGTCGGATTTCCGTCCGGGGTCATCAACGTTGTTCTCGGTTTGGGCGATGTCGTGGGCGAGGCGATTGTCAAACATGACGATGTCCGTAAGGTCGCTTTCACCGGGTCGGTTGCCGTGGGCCGGAGTATCGGCCATATCGCGGCCGACCGGGTGATTCCGCTTACCCTCGAACTCGGCGGCAAATCCGCGAACATCGTCTTCGAGGATGCCGATCTCGATGTTGCCGCAAAAGAGACCGTTGTGGGATTTACGCTGAACTGCGGGCAGGTCTGTTCCGCCGGAACGCGCTTGCTGGTGCAGCGATCAATTTACGACCGTTTCCTGGCTAAAGTTACCAAGGCGACTCAAAATATTATTCCCGGCAACAACCTCGGTCCCCTTGTCACGCCGGGCCAGTTTCAAAAGGTGAAAAACTACTTCCAAATAGCGCGCGACGAAGGGGCCAAGGCGCTCGTGGGTGGCGAGATTGCCGAGGTCAAGGGCGCCGAAGGCGGCTTTTTCGTGAAGCCGACCGTCTATTCGAATGTGGACAACAAGATGCGCATCGCGCAGGAAGAAATATTCGGACCGGTTTTAGTGGCGATCCCGTTCGACACCGAGGAAGATGCCGTCCGCATTGCCAACGATTCTTCTTATGGACTCATTGGGACGGTCTGGACCCGCGATCTATCGCGGGGGCTGAGGGTTGCTGATCGGATCGAGGCCGGTCAGGTCTTCGTAAATGTCTGGAACACGATGTCCGTCCAAACGCCCTTCGGCGGCCATAAGTTGAGCGGTCACGGCCGGGAAAAGGGTATCGAGGCGATCCATCATTATTCGCACTCGAAGACAGTAACCGTGAAAATTTGAGGTGGTCCTGGATTGTTGGACAGTTTGGCGGCTCAGTTAAGGTGTTGTCTAATTCCGATTTCCAGGACCACTTCAGATTCCGGCACATTTCCGCAGAAACAAAAAGCCCGCAACCATTTAAGGTTACGGGCTTTAATTTGGTTGCGGGGGTTGGATTTGAACCAACGACCTTCAGGTTATGAG
>PIVK01000443.1 GCA_003354135.1 Rhodospirillales bacterium | reverse complement strand
GTATAGATTCATTATGAAGATGAGTTGAGGTAGTGTTAGGGTTACAAATTTGTATTTGACAATTTGTCACTTTCTCCAGGGTGTTGGGTTTCACATTCATTGACTGTTGTCATCTTGTAGCATTATATCAGGCACTGCCAAATAGAGCTGGTAAAACTGAGAATTTAAAAAAAAAGTTTATTAAAATCCGTCCAGTATTAACCAAGTTACAAGTGTATTCGTTTTCCATACCCCTCCTTTTTTGTGTTGAGTAAATGATATTAAAGTAGGTAACGGATTTCTAACTGATTTCAAATAGCTTTAACTCCTATGATTTCCAAACTGACAATTTTCACCATTATGTTGATTTTGTTTGATTTTATTTCATTCAAGGTTAGAATTAGGGTTAGGGTTAATATTGTCATTATACCCTAATTCTTCATAGAGATTTCGAACTTCTATGGAAATGGCAATTTTCATGTCATGTCATCTTAGTAATGTTGTTATACCCTAGGTAATTTTAGTTAGGGTTAGGGTTATCTAACCCTAGGGTTAGGGTTGTCGTTAGGGTAGAGGGTATAGGATGATTCATAATGAAGATGAGTTGAGTTAAGGGTATAGATTCATTATGAAGATGAGTTGAGGTAGTGTTAGGGTTACAAATTTGTATTTGACAATTTGTCACTTTCTCCAGGGTGTTGGGTTTCACATTCATTGACTGTTGTCATCTTGTA
>PIVK01000056.1 GCA_003354135.1 Rhodospirillales bacterium | reverse complement strand
GACGGACGGGGGTGGACGCGGGATATGGACGGCCTTGACGCGCATCGGCATTCCGCCAACAGCACGTCCTCGTGGTCCCAATTAAATTTCCAGACATCGGGTTACACAAGCCGTTGGCAGGTTGGTGTCGGGTCGGTGTCGGGTTGCTGACGTGTTATCTTCTCCATGACCGAACCATGATGGATAAAGTCTTGGTTAATAGGAGAGTCTCATGACCGGATTACTTAAGTCCCTACGCTTGGAAAAGGGGTGGTCCCAGGAACAACTGGCGGGCATCGCCGACATCAGCGAGCGCACGGTGCAGCGCCTCGAGCGCGGCGACGCTTGTTCCCTGGAAACGGCAAAGGCCCTCGCCACCGCCTTCGACACCCGAGCCGAAACCTTTATCGAGCGAACCGGCGGGCCGGCGGAACCGAAGGCCGACGAGGAGCGGCTGCGCGAAGTGCAATTGGAACGCAAGGCCCGCCAGAACTTCAAGCTCTACAAGAACTTTGCCGTGTATCTCGCGGTCAACACGATGCTGGTGGTGATCAACCTTGTCACCTATCCTGAACATCTCTGGTTTATCTATCCGCTCTTGGGTTGGGGCCTCATCTTGGCCTTCAACGCAATCCTGGTTTTCAGGCCAGATTGGGAGAAGCGCATAGTCCGGCGGATGGTGGAGAAGGAGAGGGATGGGACAGTATAACTTTCGCGCAAATTTAGGCGTGATCGACATATATTTCAAAAGGATAGAGCGGATTCACGTGACAAACCGGAACCATCTTATGGCTCCGATTTGTCACGGTCCGCTCTAATATCGAAGGCGTTCTCGCTGTCGGTCCGGTCTCGGTAGAACTGAGCCAGGGTCAGGGCCTCAAGGGCCGCCGCGACCGCCGCCCATATCGATGGCCTTGTCCAGAACTGCTGGAAAATGTCCCCGCCACCCATATATTGCATGGTATCATGCTTTAAAGAACCCAGGCCTTTCTGGAGACGAGATGCCGCAACCGCCGGCCGTCAAGACCGCTTTCGATGTCGCCTTCTGGTTCGCGGATACGGCGCTCAGTTCCAACGAGTATCTGCAGCCCCAGAAGCTGCACCGGCTCATGTTCCTGGCCCAAGCCTACTATTCCCTGGCGTTCGAGGGGCGCAACCTGATGCCGGCGGTTTTCGTCGCCGATGACGTCGGCCCCATTGAGCCCAACGTCTACGCCGCCTTCGCCAAGGGGCGCCCCGACGTTGATATCGAACTCTTTCTGCCCGAAGAAGTGGAGGGGTTCCTGCAGAACATCTGGCGCCGGTTCGGCCATTTCTCGGTGGACAAGCTGACCAGCCTTACAAAGGACACGCCGGCCTGCAAGCAGGCCCGCAGCAAAGGGCATCGGGCGGAAATCGACATCGGCGCCATGCGCCGCTCGCTGCTCCAATCCACGGAGGCTCCCGGCGTCAACCAAGTGGTGAAGCCGAAGGTCCTGCGCACCCAGTCCGGGCGCCCGGTGACGGTGCAGACCTGGAATCCCAAGACCGTCGACCCGCGGGTTGTTAAGGCGGGAAATCCCGATGCCGCCCAGATGGGAAAAGACGCCAAAGGATCTCCCGTCGTTGGCACATCCGCCTTCCGCAACATCGTCGACCGCGGGGACGGCACTGAACCGAGAGCGAAGGAAACGCCGCCATCCGCCCCCCTGCCGGAGGAGGCCCCGGGGATGAGCGCGCGGGACAGTATCCGCGCCCGCCAGGAGCGGGAGAAGTAAGCCCGGAAGACCGAAAAGGCGGGACGCGAAGCTCGGGCCGGAAACATGCGTGCCGGAAACATGCGTGAATGGGCACCGCAAATCATCGAGAAGGCGCGAGGCGACGATTGATTACCGGATCGAAGTTTCCAGCAGTTCTCGGACTTAACCGAATGCAAGCGGTATAGACGGCATTACACGAAGTAGACCAGCAGGTAGGCCACCAGCACCAGGAGCACCCAAAGGACCATGGAACTGGCGGGCCAGGTGCGGGCCATGACGCCTTGGGGGCCGTAGTGGCGGAACAGCCAGGCCGCCACGTCGGCGATCCGGTGGCGTGCCCCGCCGATGACCTCCCGATTGACGCCGGAGAAAAACAGCACCAGGGCGTGCCCCACCTGCTTGCCGAAGGCGCGATAGAACCAGTCGACGTCGAGCGTGATGGTGAGCGTCCGCTTCATCATCGGCAGCAGGAGGAAGAAGGCGAGGCCGGAAAACAGCAACAGTTGAAGCATCTGCACGACGTGCAGCATGGTGTAGGGAACGTAATCGACCGGGAAAGGCAGGATGGCGTAAAGAGTCTCCGGCCAGATCCCGAGGGCGACGCAAAGAAAGGCGAACAGCACCATGGCAATGCGCATGTTCATGGGCGGGTCCGGCGGACGCAGGCCGGAATCCTTCTGAAAGAAGACGAACCAGGGGTACTTGATGCCGGCGTGCAGGAACACGCCGGCCGACGCCGCGGTAAGCAGGAACCAAGCGATCATCATATGTTGGTCGGCGGCCGCCTGGTTGATCATCGATTTAGAGATGAATCCGGACGTGAGGGGGAAGGAGGAGATGGCCAGCGCCCCGATGGCGCCGCAGATGGTGGTCAAGGGCATGCTCTGGAACAGCCCGCCGAGATCCGAGCACTTGCGCCGCCCGGTCATGTAGAGCACCGAGCCGGCGCTCATGAGGAGCAGCGCCTTGTAGATGATGTGGGTAAAGGCATGGGCCGCCGCACCGTTCAGCGCCATCTCGGTGCCAATACCGATGCCGGTCACCATGAAGCCCACCTGGTTGACGATGGAATAGGCCAGGATGCGCCGCATGTCGTTTTCCAGGAGCGCGTAGATAATGCCGTAGAAGACCATGTACAGGCCGACGAAAATCAGGATTTCGGCGCCCGGGAAGCCCCTGATCAACACGTAGACCGCAGTCTTGGTGGTGAAGGCCGACAGAAACACGGTGCCGCCCGGCGAGCCTTCCGGATAGGCGTCGGGTAACCAGGCCGACAGGGGCGGCGCACCGGCGTTGACCAGGAACCCGGCAAGGATCATCCATGTGCCGACGGTGCCGGGCGTCATTGCGGCGAACCCTAGGCTCCCGGTGTCACCGACGTGCGCGATGATGCCGATCATCAGGATCACGCCGCCCAGGAGGTGAACGGCGAGATAACGCATGGAGGACCGGTAGGCGGTATCCGTGCCGGCCGCCCAGACGACGAGAGTGGAACCGATCGCCATGATCTCCCAGAAGACAAAGACGGTCAGCAGGTCCCCGGCCATGGCGACCCCGACCGCCGAACCGGCGTAGACGTAGGCTGCGGCCAGTTCCACGGTGCGGCTCTGGTGGAGGCCGAACAGCGCTCCGCCGAAAGCCATGAAGGAGAATATGGTGGCGAACAGGCGCGCGAGCGCGTCGCCCTGCAAAGGAACGACGGTGTAGTCCAGGAACCCAATCGACAAGACGGGGCCGTCCGGAACCATCCATACCAGCACAAGGGCAACCAGCGGTGTCGCCAGCAGCCACAGGCTCCGGGCCTGGCCGCGCAGGAAGGGTAGGACCAGACCGGCCAGCACCAGGACCAATCCGGGCGGGAGGACCTCATTCGTCATGGTAGGTGTCCTCCCGCTTGAGGAATACGCCGAGCCCCTTGGCCACGATCACCATGGCGGTACAGGTCACGAGCCCGTACCAGGCGTTGAAGCCGAGGGTGCCGTCGATGCCGAAGTAGGGGTGAGGGGAGGCCAGAAGTTCGGCGGCCACGGTGAGCGCCAGGACTGCAATGCCGCCGGCCCACAGTATCCGAATGGTCTCCGGCCGGACAAGCCAGTGTTTTGGGCGAGGTGTCTGGGGCGTCTTGCTCATCTCATCCTCCGGTCAACAAGCGCGCCAGGGCGAGCGGCGCGTCGGCGGTGAAGAACAGGATCACGGTGCCGGCCGCCGTGATGGTCAGGGCCAGGACCGACGGCAGGGGAGATTCCCCATGGTCGTGGATCACCGAATGGCCGTGGGCCTCCTCGTCCCCGGAATGGGAATCCCCGTGGGGCAGCGCTTCCTCGGGCTTGAAGAAGGCGGCATGGACCACGGGCAGGAAGTAGGCGGCGTTGAGCAGGGTGCTCAGAACGATAACCCCCAGAGCCACCCAGTTTCCGGTGGCCACCGCCCCGTCGACGATCAGCCACTTGCTGACAAACCCGACGGTCGGCGGCAGACCTATCATGCTCACGGCCCCGACCGCAAACGCGCCCATCGTCCAGGGCATCCGCCGTCCGATGCCGTCCAACTGACTGACCTCGGTCTTATGGGACGCCACCATGATCGAGCCCGCAGCGAAGAACAAGGTGATCTTGCCGAACGCGTGTGCCGCGATGTGCATGGCCGCGCCGACCACGCTGATGGGTGCCAAGATGGCGGCGGCGAGAATGACATAGGAGAGCTGGCTGATGGTCGAATAGGCGAGACGGCGCTTCAGATTGTCCTGGCGCAGTGCCACCAGCGAAGCGGCGACGATGGTGAAGCCCGCGACCCAGACCAGCCAACCGCCGCTGGGTTCGCCGGCCAGGAAGTCGATGCCGAAGATATAGACGATCACCTTGACGACGCTGAACACGCCGGCCTTGACCACGGCCACCGCATGCAGCAAGGCGCTGACCGGGGTCGGCGCCACCATGGCGGCCGGCAACCAACGGTGAAAAGGCATTAGGGCCGCCTTGCCGATACCGAAGGCGAATAAGGCCAGAAGGACACCGACGGCGGGGCCGGATACCTTGCCCGCAAGGATTCCCCCCGGGGTGAAATCTGTGGTTCCCGTAGCAAGGTAGGTCCAGATGATGGCCACGAACAGAAACAGGATCGATGTCGTCATCAGGATGCCCAGATAGACCCGTGCCCCGCGCTTGGCCTTGTCGCTGCCGTGGTGGGCGACCAGCGGGAAGGTGGACAGCGTTAGGACCTCGTAGAAGACGAAGAGCGTCAACAAATTGGCCGCGACCGCAACGCCTATGGCCGCGGTAATGGAGATAGCGAAGAAGACATAGAACCGGGTCTGGTTCTTCTCGTGGTGGCCGCGCATATAGCCTATGGAATAGACCGAGGTGACGATCCACAGGAAGCTGGCGGTCAGGGCAAAAATCAGCCCCAACGGCTCTGCGTGCAGCGCGAGCGCGAGGCCGGGAAGCATTTCGAACAAGACCACTTCCGGCCGCTCGCCGGCCATTACCGGATCGATCAGCGTCGTCACCAAGGCGAACAGAGACCCCGCCGTCAACAGGGTCACGGTCTCCCGTGCATTGGGGGCAAACCCGAAGTAGAAGATCAGCACCGCACCGACCAAGGGCAGGCCGAGGATTGCGGGAAGGACGAACTCGAAGCCGATCACGGCGCGCCTCCGAGCAGCAAGATGGCGGCGCTGCGGGCCACGTCGAGGGTCCACGTGGCGTCGATGCCGAAATACAGACAGGCGAACACCATGATCCAGATCGGGACCAGCATGCTGGCCGGGGCTTCTGATATCTCCGCCGCGCCGTGGGGAACAGGGCGGAAGTAGGCGGTCTCAACCACTTTCCAGATGTAGACGACGGCAATGAGCGACGTCACCGGAATGGCGGCGGCGACCAGCCAGAGGTCCTTTTCCAGGGCCGCCTGGAGGAGGGTCCACTTGCTGACGAAGCCGACGGTGAGCGGAACGCCAATCAGACTTAGCCCCGCCAGCACGAAGGCGGCCATGGTCAGCGGCATGCGCCGTCCGAGGCCTGCCATGTCCTGCAGGCGAACCGTCCCTAAACGCAGGGACACGGCACCCAGGACCAGAAACAGGGCGCATTTCATCAGGGCGTGGTTGAAAATGTGGATGATGCCGCCGGTCAGTCCAGTCACCGAGACCAGGCTGATGCCAAGGATCATGTAACCGATCTGGGCGACACTCGAATACGCCAGCAGGCGCTTGACGTTGTCCTGATAAACGGCGGTCACCGACGCCGCCACCATGCCGACCAGAGCCAGCAGCATCAGCGCTTTGCCTGCCCCCAGACCTACGAAGACATCGACCCCGCCGAAAACGGTGAAGAAAATGCGGATCAGTACGTAGACCGCAACCTTGGTCGCCGTCGCCGCAAGGAAGGCGGTGACCACAGAAGGCGCGAAGGCGTAGGCGTTGGGCAGCCAAACATGGAGGGGAAACAGGGCCAATTTCAGGCTGATGCCGGTGGTCAGGAAAGCCAAGGCGACGAGGATGGTGCGGGTCTCCGCGACCTCCGGCAGGCGCTGGGCCAGATCGGCCATGTTGAGGGTCCCCGTCATCATGTACATCATGCCGACGCCGATGATGTAGAAGGTCGCCCCGATGGTGCCCATGATCAGGTAGCGGTAGGCCGCCGTCAGCGCCCGGCGTTCGTGGCTGAGCGCGATCAGAACATAGGTGGAGAGCGACGAGACTTCGAGGAAGACGAACAGGTTGAAGGCATCCCCGGTGATGGCGATGCCGAGCAACCCCGTCAAGCACAGGAGATACATGGTGTAGAAGAGGTAGATTCGGTCCTCCGCGATCTCCGCCTCGACGCTCTTCTTGGCGTAGGGCATCACCACGGAGCCAATGGCGCTGACGATCACCAGGACCAGGGCGCTGACGGGATCGACGCGATATTCGATGCCCCATGGCGCCACCCAGCCCCCCAGTTCATAGGAGATCACCCCGCCGTCCATGACCTGGGACAGCAGCATCAGCGAGATCGCAAAGGCCGACCACGTCACGCCCGTCGCCAGAAGCCAAGCCGCCGTCGCCTGGCGCAGCACCACGCAGATCGGCGCGGCCATTAGGGGGATCACGACTTGCAAGACCGGAAGGTGAGGGGTCATCGGGCCTCGTCCTCCGCTTCCAGGGCGTCTGTCTCGTCCTCTTCAATGGTCTCGAAGGCATCCCGGATACGCACCACGAGGGCCAGGGCCAGGGCCGTGGTTGCCACACCGACCACGATGGCGGTCAGGATCAGGACATGGGGCAGGGGATTGGAATAGAGTTGGATGCCCTCGTCCAGGATCGGCGCAGTGCCACCCTTGACCTTGCCCATGGAGATGTAGAAGACGAACACCGAGACCTGAAAGATGTTCAGCCCCACCACCTTCTTGATCAGGTTGCCCTGGGCGATGACGATGTAAAATCCCGCCATCATCAGGACCACGGCGACCCAGTAATTGAAGAGTCCCGGAAATTCCATGGTCGCGCCTTACCTCTTCTGCCCGGCGAAGGTGAAGAAGATGGTGATCATGGCCCCGGCCACCGTGATGCCGACCCCCAGTTCGACCAGGAAGATCCCCCAATGCTGGCCGTGCAGTGGATCATGCGCGAGCACGGAGTAGTCGAGATAGTTCCCCCCCATCATCATGCCGGCAACGCCAACACCGGCATACAGCAGGACGCCCGTGGCCAGCATGGTCCGCATGACCCAGGGAGGCATGGCGGTCCGGGCGTTGTTGACGTCGAAGATCAGGGCATAAAGGATGAAGGCGCTGGCAAAGATAACCCCGGCCTGAAAACCGCCGCCGGGCCCGAAGTCTCCGTGAAACTGCACGTAGAGGGCAAACAGCAGGATGGCCGGGATCAGCAGCTTGGCATTGACCCTGAGAACGGGCTTGCGGTTCATCATAGCTCGGTCTCCCGGTGGTCGCGCAACCGCCGCTCATCGCCTCGCCAGAGCTCCGGTTCGTCCTCCGGCCGCCGCCGGGTGTGCCGCCCACGGCCGCGGCCCAACAGTATCAGGACACCGACGGCGGCGGTGAAGATCACCGTGACCTCGCCCAGGGTATCGTATCCCCGGTAACTGGCCAGCACCGAGGTCACCACATTGGGCGGCCCCACCTCTGCTCCCGACTTCCCGATATAGCGATCGGCGACGTGCCGGTGGATGGGGGCGTCGGGGTCGCCGTAGGCGGGCATGTCGAGGGTGCCGTAGATGAGCCCCGCTCCGGTCACCAGAACGACGGCCATGGCGAGCAGGTTGCGGGGCCCATGCGTTTTTTCCACACTGGAAGTCAGCGCCAAGGTCCCCAGCATGAGAACGGTCGTGATGCCGGCCCCCACGGCGGCCTCGGTGAAGGCGACGTCGACCGCATCCATGATCACGTAGAGCAACGCCGCGACCAGGCTAAACACCCCGAAAAGCATGGCCACCGCGAACAGGTTGCGGATTCGGATCAGCCCGAACGCCGTCACCGCCATGAACGAGAGCAACGCGATATCGATCAGGTCTTCGATGACTCGTCCCCCTCCGGCGTCTCGTCGTCCGGATCCACATCCAAGAGAGGCTGGACACCGGCGTTGATCACGGCGCGGGCCAGGGCATGGGTGGCGGTCGGGCTGGTGAACAGGATGAAGGCGATGATCAAACCCAGCTTCACCGTCACCAGGGTCAACCCGGCCTGGATCATCAGGCCAAGAAAGATCAGTCCGACACCCATGGTATCGACGATTCCGGCCCCGTGCATACGCGTGAACACGTCAGGCAACCGGACGACGCCGACGGCCCCCGTCAGCGCGAAGGCGGAACCGCCCATCAGGCAGGCCCAACTGAGGATATCCAGGATCAACTCCATCTAAGGTCCCCCGGATCGTCCTGATCGTCGTCCCCGTCAATCGGAAACCCAAGGTGTTGGAACTTGACGTATTTGGTTACGGCGATGGTGCCGATAAAATTGATCAGGGCGTAAACCAGGGCGATGTCCAGGAACTCCGGCCGCTCGGTCAAGAACCCATAGACGGCGATCAGGACCACGGTGAGGGTCCCGAAGACGTTGACCGCCAGGATCCGATCGAACACCGTCGGCCCCAGCAGGGCCCGGGCCAAGGTCAACCCCATGGTCACCAGAATGGCCAGTGCGGTGGCGGCGAACATCATTTCGGATCATCCTCCCCGGCCTTGGCATTTTCCATATCGGTAACCCGCAGATCCATCTCGCCGCTGGCGATTCCCGCGGCGGCTTCGGCCGTAAGGGCGTGCACCAGAAATTCGCCGTCTTCCAGCGAAATGGTCACGGTCCCCGGGGTCAGCGTGATCGAATTGGCATAGATGACGTTGCCCAGCTCGCTCTTTTGTGTGCCTTCGACGCAAAGGATCGAGGGGCTGATGGGCATCCTGGCCTGGACGATAACTTTGGCCACGTCCCAGTTGGCCTTGACGATCTCGCGGATCAACCACGGCCAGTACCTGATGGATCGCCAGCTCAGGTGGATGGGATGGCCTTCGTGGTCGATGACGTCCATGCGCCGCGCCACCACGACGACCAATACCACCGAGGCGACACCCAGGCCCATGACAAAGGCGGTGTAGTGTCCCGACAGCAGAAGCCAGAGGACGAACATGACCAGCCCGAGACTGACCGAATGAACCAAACCTCTCTACTCCCCTGGTGCGTGTTTCACCGCCGCGGATGCGGGTGTCGGAAACATAAGTTCACAGGCCCCGACTGACCAGCGAAAAAGCATGGAATCCATGGCAGATCTCGTGTGAAGACGGTGAGGGCGGGGCAATTTGCCTCGACCCTTGCCGGTCGGCCCGTCACGTCCCCAACCCGTCCATGATTGGTTTTCGCCGCCGCTTTGTGTTAAACACGTGGTTGCGGTCCCGGTCATGATTGGGAATTCGCGTGATCGGTCGGGCCGAGGGGGCACGGCCTTATTGTAAACGTGTCAGGGTGCCGAGTCGGTGAAAAGCTGTCTTCTCTGTCCCAAGGGGCCCCGCTGCCGCGGGTATATCCTCTATCTATTGATCCTCAAGCTCCACGACGCCATGTCGCAAGGAATGGATTCGGACGCCATCATTCGCGAACTCTCGCGCGAAGATATGACGATCATTGCGGATTTGGGCGACAAGGCTCGTGCCACCTGCTGGACGAAGGCCTTCGTCCTGGTCGTTGCCCGCAAGGTGGCAGACATCACCAATACGGCCAAGGACGACGACATCAAGCTGCGGTCCGGAATCGAGCGCATGATCGTTCAGATGGACATGCTGTTCGGCAAACTGCCCAAAGGCATTACCATCGACTTGGCCGAGTTGGCTATGGAGGTCTACAACACGGCCTGCGAGATGCTGGAAGAGCAAGGCTCAAGCGCCATGCTCCCGGCCAATCTGGTGGACCAAGTCTGCGCCAAGGCCGCCAGCAAGAAGACGGGATGACAGTCCGCCCGGCGCCCGTCCCGGCTGGCGTTCTGGTCCTCCCGGCCGGCGTTCTGGTCTTCCTGGTCGGCGTTCTGGTCTTCCTGGCCGGCGGCGTCGCCGGTGCGGCCGCCGGCGAGACCTTTCGTCAAACGACGCTGACCATATTCACCGATAAGGCGCGCCTGACACTTCCGGTCGAACTTGCGACGACTTCGGATCAGCGCCGTCAGGGCTTGCAGGGACGACGGATGCTGGCCCAGGACGGCGGCATGCTGTTCGATTTCGGACGGTCCCGTCCGATTTCCATGTGGATGAAGGACACCCTGATTTCCCTCGACATGCTGTTCATCCGTTCCGACGGGGTGATCGAGAGCATTGTCGAGCAAACCGAGCCCCATTCGCTCAAGATAATCCGGTCCAAGGGCGAGGCACGGGCGGTTCTCGAACTCAACGCCGGGTCCGCGTCCCGCCTCGGCATTCGTGCGGGGCATCGGGTGGCGCACAGGATCTTCGACCGGGCGCCGAACCTGCCGGGAACGCCCCGGGCCGGGGAACCTTCGGCACGATCGGAATGATCCTGGGCGTTTCGTGACGCGGTTTATGTCGTCGAATCCGCCCTAATCCGCCGGGCAGGCAACGAAGGTTTGGGCCGTGATCGTTCCGTCGCGAAGGACGAAGGTCTCGCTCGCGTAGGGAACGGCGGCCCCGCAGGACCAGATGATGTAGATCGTGTCGTTGCCGAAATCCTTGCGCATGAACTCGATGTCCTCGGGAAAGCCTTGCGGCTTGTTCCTCATGAAATTATCGAGAAAAGCGCGGATGCCCGCCCGCCCTTCGACGATGCCGTCCGGCGTGAACAGGACGGCATCTTCGGCATAATCGGCGACCAGGGCATCCAGGTTTTCCGTCCAGGCATACCGCAGATGGCTGTCGAGAAAGGCCTCCAGGTCCCGTGGGCTGCTTGTCATTGGTCCCGTTCCCCAGCCGGTCGAGGGGCCAGCATACCGCAGGCTCGATCCCCTGTCGCCATTTGGCGGTTTGATTAGTCGGAAGGAAGTGGGTAAACAGGTCGTGAAAGTCCGATTTTTCTGGACCCGTCGGGGAGTAGCGCAGCCTGGTAGCGCATCTGCTTTGGGAGCAGAGGGTCGCTGGTTCGAATCCAGTCTCCCCGACCATTTTCTTATATTTGCCTGAAACGGCAACTCGGATCGAAAGATTGGCTGCTGCCCGTTTTACGGCATCCATGCGCTCCGCTTGGCGCCCCGAAGCCAATGTCCAGATGGCCTTTTCAGTGTCTAAATCCGCCCTTCCTAATCTGTTTATACGATACCCACAGATACAACATATAGGGCCAAGCAAAAATTAGCAGGACAAAATTGACAAAAAGTGCCATTTGATATATAATGGTTTTTCGGATTTCTTTTGCGGAGACGGCCATGGCCACCATGAATGTCAGCCTTCCGGGAACCCTTGCGTCGTTTGTTGAGAATGAGGTGGCAAGTGGAGAATATGCCTCGCAGAGCGAGGTGGTTCGCGAGGCCTTGCGCCTGCTTCAACACGACAAGGAATTTGAACAAGAGAAGCTCGCCATCCTTCGGCGGGAGCTCAGCATTGGTCTTAAAGATGCGGCGGTCGGACGTTTCTCCAGCCAGACCGTAGGGGATATTGCTGACGAGGTGCGGCTGGAGCATCTCGGCGAATGAGTTATGAGATCACCGAGGCCGCCAGACGTGATATCAAGGGCATTCTAGGCAAGACGCTCACGATGGTTGGGCCGCATCATCTTGATGTCTATGAGACAATTATCGTTAAAGGCATATTGACGGTCGGCGACGACCCGGAGCGCGGAGGATCGATCAACCGTTCGGAAATCGCGCTCAACGTGAAGCTGTTCCATCTCGAATTGGCCGCGGGCAGAACCGGTGGAGCCTCTCATTGTCTGTATTATACGACCGGGAAAATGTCGACCGGTGCTGTCGGCACTATTATTCTTCGTGTTCTCCACGAGCATATGGGGCCTCGCTACAAGGTGGTCCGGTCGCTTAATGAATATGTCCGCTCCCAGACGGAAGACGATTGCGAATCCGCAGACAAAGAGAACGCGGAAGATACGTCCCGGCCAAAGTGACCTCACATATATCAATATGCGGTAGATGTGGGCGTTAA
>PIVK01000442.1 GCA_003354135.1 Rhodospirillales bacterium | reverse complement strand
AGAGTCCCGCACGTAAGAGGGCGACCCGCAAACCCTTCCCTTCCCTTCTCATACGCTTTCCTAACTGAACACTCATCAAACTTAGCAGAACGCCTAGAGAATTCCATTGCGACGTCAACTCCGGAGTTTTCATGACCCAAAGCCATACAAACCTTATTCCAATATCCATAATCGTCCGCCCGTTTCTGATCCAAACCCTCGCATAGAACTCGATAGAACTCTGGATCCTTCGGCGAAACGAGCTCACGCGATACCATCCGTTCTTCAGCTTCCGCTTTCCTCTCGTCAATAGCCTTCTGAATATCAGGATTCAAGAACAATTCAGTCGAATCACCAAGATAACCTACAAGTGTATCCTCAGCCCGACAACTAGTCGTGAATAGCTTCAGTGTGTGATCCGGCTTTCCCTTCTTGCTACAACCCAGAAGCCTCAAAGTCTGATTCGGCTTATAAATTTGGCTATCAAGCCCCGCAAGACCGATCTTCGTCATCCCAGCATCGACCAAATTAAACAGAATTTTCATATTCTCCACAGTTGTATTAAACGCTGGGATATGGATATGAACACTGAATTTATCGGACCTGTGACATTCAACAAATATGATATCATCAGTATCAACCGTCGCTCCAAACAAACTTTCAACAGAAATAACAATAAACTCTTTCATATGATGAACAAAATCACACATCTCTGGGAAATCGCCTTCTCCTGC
>PIVK01000441.1 GCA_003354135.1 Rhodospirillales bacterium | reverse complement strand
CACTCAGACTGATGCCTACACCCTACTCCCATCCCTCACCAAAATGGAAGGTCAAAAATAACAGTTATTTAGTTCTTTCTTAATTGTTCCTGTGCAAAATGGTCTCCTTTGGTTGTTTTCTAGCTGCCCAGTAGGATGGCAGCTTATAGTCTTTGTTGACATAGTCTTTGTTGATATTGCCATGCGACTGCTACATGAACTTTGGATGGAGCGGTATTTGGCAGTTATTTAATCTTTCACTCGAAGATTTGTCCCAAATCCAACTCTGCACATATGTACAAACATATATGGCTCCTAAATGTGGCTTATCAGAGGTAGGATTCAAGATTTTGAAGGTGATCCTGCAGAACCAACTTGACATGAGAACAGGTGGTCCACAGAGACAATAGGTGGTCTCGGACCAGCAGACCAGTGCCAATTCGAACCCTGCATTTGCAGTATAGGACTGCATGTACAGCCCACGCAGCCTGCATGCAGTACAGGGCTACAGGTGGACTGCTCTAGCAGCTCTATGCAGTACAGATGCAGCCCCCTGTACTGCAGTGGCAGCCCCAATGATAAAGCCCAAAAGCAGCCCGGACTGCACATGCAGCCCCTTACAAACTAGACCTTTGACCTTATGACCTCAAAATCACTAGGTCAGGAAGGTCATCTTGAGGTCAACTTATATTCTGCCTTTAGTTATTCTAGCTGCAATAGAATATGTTTATGATG
>PIVK01000440.1 GCA_003354135.1 Rhodospirillales bacterium | reverse complement strand
TGAATGGCAAATAAAAGTCAATGGCAGGCTTCTATTTTTCAGTCCAGATCCAACCATACACAGGGCCAGTCCCAATGGAGAATTACATTATAAAGAATTTTGGGTTAGATTCAGATTTTGTCTAATCGTCTCCTGCTGCAAGCTAACAAATTTCATGCAAATCCATTTGGGGTCAACCCCCACCTTGTGAATGGCAAATAAAAGTCAACAGCAGGCTTCTATTTTTCAGTCCAGATCCAACCATACACAGGGCCAGTGGTGAATTATACAGATTTTAACCAGTCGTCTGCTGCTGCCAGCTAACAAATTTCATGCAAATCCATTTGGGGTTGACCCCCACTTTGTGAATGGTAAATAAAAGCCAATGGCAGGCATCTATTTTTCAGTCCAGATCCAACCATACACAGGGCCAGTCCCAATGGAGAATTACATTATAAAGAATTTTGGGTTAGATGCAGATTTTAACCAGTCGTCTCCTGCTGCCAGCTAACAAATTTCATGCACATCCATTTGGGGGTCGACCTACACCTTGTGAATTGCAAATAAAAGTCAACTGCAGGCTTCTATTTTTCAGTCCAGATCCAATCATACACAGGGCCAGTGGAGAATTACATTATAAAGAATTTTGGGTTAAATGCAGATTATAACCAGTTGTCTCTTGCTGCCAGCCAACAAATTTCATGCAAATCCATTTGATGTCGACCCCCACTTTGTGAAT
>PIVK01000439.1 GCA_003354135.1 Rhodospirillales bacterium | reverse complement strand
TTCCTGTGAGCTTTTGGATTACTCGATGAGGACAGTCAGTCGTTCTTTTTTCTATGGTGCTGAGAGAACTATAGGATTTTGTTAGTTACGGCCCACGCAAACGTTCACGTAATTAACAATGAATTAGCGAAGGTCTAAATATCTCTGCTTAAGGACCTTAGTGTTTTGGGGGTTTCGTACTTGGATCGTGAATACGCGACTCTTGTAACCGCCAATCACTACACAAGTACTAGTCTGTGTAGTAGTTACAAATAATGTTACTCGCTAAGTTAACAGTGTTGTGTAGGCCTACTTAGTCTATAGACTACCTGAGAGGGTTTGGGTTACTGTTCTACTGACTTACCGACGAGTCTTGGGTGACAGTGTTGTTCTAGCGTAGCAGCAGGGCGTAAGACAAGACAGTGAATTTATTATTACGCCGAAAGTTCTAGGTTTAACTTTCGGCGTAATCACGTGTCGTCTCGTGACACTTCGTAACCGTTCCGTCCAACTTATTCGTTCCGGTTACGTCTCGTAACATCCTAAATCGTAACATCCTCAACCAAAGTCGGTTCAACCGAATAGTGCGTCATAACACGACACTTAGTGTTTTGGAGGTTCGTTTGTGAATTAGGCTCATGAGAGTAGTTCCATTCTTGCAGTAGTTATGGAGTATGGAAAACTAGTCCATGTCTAATGCACGTCGTAGAGGACGTCTTGATTTGACCCCAAATCTCTCT
>PIVK01000438.1 GCA_003354135.1 Rhodospirillales bacterium | reverse complement strand
TTTATGTAGGTGTGTCTGTGTGTCTGTGGAGGGCGATGTCTGCAGTTTGAGCCCGAGATTGCCTATGGCTATTGTGACCAAAGTTTGCATACATAGTCACATTGGGTTAACTGAGCATATAATATTGAACAATAAAGTTCACTGATTGGGCCATTGGGTGTGGTTCTGCCCTCTACTGAGGGCCCGTCTAGTTCCTAATTCTAACTAGAAAAATGTCAACGCAAGCGTTAACGGATCTTGCCTTAATTTGTTGGTCATGACCTTGACATCTGATCTTTAAGTTCATGTCACCAATGAAGACACTGACCCCACGAATAGGGGGTAGGTAACTTTAGTGTCCTTCTCTGGTGCACAGAAGTGCCCAAACTTGGATTTTTAATACATTAAGGTCAAAGGTCACAATGACCTCTGAGGTTCAAGGTCATTTTATATTTTCACTTTTTGTGACTCAGGCAAGTTTACAGACTGGTTTTGGAAGGTTATCAAATCAATAAATAGTGTTTTAATGTGATTTACAATGTTTAACCTCAATTTCTGACATGACCTTGACCTTTGACCTTGGAGGTCATGTCACCAATAAAGTCCTTGACTCCATAAATAGGGGATAGGTAACCTTAGTGTCATTCCCTGGTGCCCAGAAGTGCCCAAACTTGGATTTTAATAAATTAAGGTCAAAGGTCACAATGACCTCTGAGGTCAAAGGTCAAGGTCATTTTATAT
>PIVK01000437.1 GCA_003354135.1 Rhodospirillales bacterium | reverse complement strand
TGACCCCAAAATTGAGGTCAAACATTAAAAAACATAAAAGTCCCTCTCACACCTACACTATTGCAATGAGCTCAACCTAGCTTTGCATGTTATCTGGGTTGGTTCCCGGGATGTGCACAAAAATAAAATATTTTTGCCCCACCCCCAGGGGGTGGGTGGGGGCCATCTCAAAATTCCACAAATCCCAGTTTGGGCACTTCTGGACCTCGGAGATCAAATCTGACAGTACCTACCCCCCATTTATGGGGTCAGTAAGTTCAATGGTGACATGACCTTGAAGGTCAAAGGTCAAGGTCATGTCCAAGATTGAGGTCAAACATTAAAAAACAGATAAAAGTCCCTCTCACACTGATCTGTTAACGCTCTGCATTGACTTCTTTTCTTGTTTATTTTTATAACCCATCAGGGCAGGATCATACCAAGAAATGGTATGTCAAGTCCTTTACCATTCATTCTATTCAAAACCAATAACAATGGGCTTTACAAAACGCCCACGCTGATTTTGAAAGCCAGCAACTCACTGTGCAGACACCAAAAAGTCTATAGAGCAGTAACCCATACTAGGCAATGAATAGGTGCCACATAAATATTTTAGAATTAAAGGGTTGATTTCTTGGTAGTTGTTTTTCTGATGCTATTCCAAGCCTGTAGTGTAGAATGATCACAATTAAAGAGGTGCTGATAGCTTCTATATACCATAACACATACAGTTGGGGTCAAT
>PIVK01000436.1 GCA_003354135.1 Rhodospirillales bacterium | reverse complement strand
CTAAGCTGGCCAAAAGGTCAGCAGGTTCAGCCACATCCTAGTTGTACCTTGTGAAACATGGCACCTAAGCTGGCCAAAAGGTCAGCAGGTTCAGAAAAATCCTAGTTGTACCTTGTAAAACATGGCACCTAAGCTGGCCAAAAGGTCAGCAGGTTCAGCCACATCCTAGTTGTACCATCTGAAACATGGCACCTAAGCTGGCCAAAAGGTCAGCAGGTTCAGCCACATCCTAGTTGTACCTTGTGAAACATGGCACCTAAGCTGGCCAAAAGGTCAGCAGGTTCAGCCACATCCTAGTTGTACCTTGTAAAACATGGCACCTAAGCTGGCCAAATGGTCAGCAGGTTCAGCCGCATCCTAGGTGTACCTTGTAACACATGGCACCTAAGCTGACCAAGAGGTCAGCAGGTTCAGCCACATACTAGTTGTACCTTGTGAAACCTGGTACCTAAGCTGGCCAAAAGGTCATGGGTTCAAGGACTTCCTACTTGTAACCTCTGGATTATGACTCTTAAAGTGGCCAAAAGGTCAGCAGATCCAGTCACATTCTAGTTGTATCTTTTGAAGCATGACACCTAAGTTGACCAAAAGGTCAGCAGGTTCAGCCACATCCTAGTTATCCTTTGTGAAACATCGCACCTAAGCTGGCCAAAAGGTCAGCAGGTTCAACCACAAACTAGTTGTACCTTGTGAAACATGGCACCTAAGCTGGCCGAAAGGTC
>PIVK01000023.1 GCA_003354135.1 Rhodospirillales bacterium | reverse complement strand
CCGTTACCTTGCCCGGCTGAGGTGAGCCCCTACACGTTCCAGATACGATAGAGGTACACCGGCGAGCGGTAGATGTCCCCCGCCGTCAGTTCCGTGACCGGGGTCCACCCCCGGATGGCAAAGGTATGACTCAGCACCAGACATCCGGGCTTGAGTTCCGCCTCCAGCTTGGCTTTGACGGCCTGGGTGCCCTTGGGGCCGAGGTAGCAGACCACGAGGGCCGCTTCGGAAAGCGGCGCCTTCATGAAATCGGCACGCTGAACCCGGAGGTTGGTCGGCCCGCCCAGGGCTTTGCGGAGCCAGCACATCATCCAGGGAACGGGGGACCGTTCGAAGGCGATCACCCGGTTCTTTGGATAGCGCCGGGCCAGCGGCACCGCAAGGCTGCCCCATCCGGCACCCAGCTCGAAAGCCGGTCCGTCGATGCTTTCCGGGAGAAGCTTCATCACAGCGGCCCGTACGGGTCCCGACGTCGGCGTTGGTGGAGCCCCCGTCGCAAGGGTATGGACAAGGACGGACAAAATAGCGACCAACACCACCGCCAGCACGATTCCCTCGATGATCACTAATCCTCTCCCGGGGGCTGGACGAATCGTATAGACGTCTTTATTCTGACAGAAAAAGTGGTTCACGGGGGGTAATTTTGTGACCAAAATAAAACCTTATTCTCCACCGCCTTCGCTTAACCCGGAGGCGATGGACTTCGATATCCTGCCGGAACTGGTGGGCTTTCATCTGCGCCGTGCGCAGGTCTCAGTGTTTAACCGCTTTGGGCGCGTCATTGCGCGTGCCGGCGTCACGCCAGGACAGTTCGGCATCCTGGTCCTGATCGGGGCCAACTCCGGCCTGACCCAGTCTTCTCTGGCCAAGGCGGCGGGTGTCGAACGCTCTACGATGGTTGCAACCATCGACACCCTCGAACGGAAGAAGCTCACCGAACGCAGCCCGTCCCCGGTGGACCGACGCTCCTATGCGCTGATTTTGACCCCAGAGGGAAAGAGCCTGCTGACCAAACTCAAGCGGGCGGTCAGGGAACACGAGAAGAGGATCCTGCGCGACTTCAATCCAGAGGAAAAGGACAAACTGATGGAGTTTCTCTATCGGATTTGGTCCGCGGGCTGATTTGTTAACCAATTGATAATCTTCGCCCGTCATACTGGTCCGCGTCGGATTCCACCTGACAAGAATGAGGGGACTGGCGGCTCGTGGATTTTTTTGGCGGCAATCAAACTGCAGCGGATCCGCAGTGGGTGCGGAGCAAATCCGGCAGCTTCCTCCGTTTGGCCGATCTCGATCCCGAGGAGTCGGGGCTTACCGGCATAAGCGGCGTCTACGTCATCTGGAACGGCGGCGTCAGCCCAGCATGGGTTTATGTCGGCATGGCCGACGACTTGGCCGCCGCCATGCATGCGGCAGGGGGAGACGAGGATATCATGCAGTACGAGGTCCACGGACGCCTCTACGTCACCTGGGCATCGGTCCGGAAGAACTATCAGCCCGGTGTGGTGCGCTTCCTCACCGAAGCACTCCAGCCCCGAGCCAGCAACCCCGAGGCGGCCGTGATCACGGCCAAGCCTGTTCCCGTCCTGCCGCCGGCATACGACGCTCTCTGAGCCCCGCACCGTCTTTTCCTCACATAGCATCCGGTTTAGGTTCTTGCCCATGGTCAAGCTGACCCGCATCTATACCCGAAGTGGAGACGGCGGCAAGACGTCGCTCGCCGACGGGACCCGCGTGCCGAAAACCGATCCGTACATCACCGCCATGGGAGGCGTCGACGAGGTCAACGCGGCCATCGGCGTGGCGCGGCTTCACTGCCGGGACGCGGTCGAGACCGCGCTGGCGCGGATTCAGAACGATCTCTTTGATCTCGGTGCCGACCTCGCAACTCCGTTGAAGGAAGGCGGGAACAGGGTCTTGCGGATCACGGCGGCACAGGTGGAACGCCTGGAAAGCGAGGTCGACGCCATCAACGCCGCCTTGGCGCCGCTGGAGTCCTTCGTGCTTCCGGGCGGGACCGCTGCGGCGGCCCACCTGCATCTCGCCCGCGCCACGGCGCGCCGGGCCGAGGGACTGGCCGTAGCCCTGGCCGAGCGGGAGACGGTGAATCCAGAAGCCCTCCGTTACCTCAACCGCCTATCTGACCTGCTGTTCGTTCTGGCGCGGTCCGAGAACGACAATGGCGGACGCGATGTTTTGTGGCGCCCGGGCGCCACTCGCTGAGCCCGGGAAAGGTCGCTCCGCCAAAGCATTACACGTCCTTGCCCTGCCCTTGAGGAGACATTGACAGCCCTTTCGGGTTCTGCGTATCGTTTTTGGGTTGTGCACCTGCACAAAACGTTTCCCGGGGGAGTTCGATGAAGATCCTGGCCGCCGTCAAACGCGTCGTAGACTACAACGTCAGAATTCGCGTTGCCTCGGACGAATCCGGCGTGGAAACCAACGGGGTCAAGATGTCCATGAACCCCTTCGACGAGATCGCCGTCGAGGCCGGGGTGCAGCTCAAGGAAGCCGGGATTGCCGCTGAGCTGGTGGTGGTCTCCATCGGCCCAGCCGCCTGCCAGGAGACGCTGAAGACGGCGCTCGCCATGGGTGCCGACCGGGCGCTGCTGGTCGAAACAGAGGTCGAGGTCCAGCCGCTGGCCGCTGCCACGGCCATCAAGGCCATCGTCGAGCGCGAGGCCCCGGACCTGGTGCTCCTGGGCAAGCAGGCCATTGACGACGATTCCAACCAGACCGGTCAGATGCTGGCGGCTCTTCTCGATTGGCCGCAGGGTACCTTCGCCTCTGGACTCAACATCGCCGACGGCAAAGCCACCGTCACCCGCGAGATCGACGGCGGGCTGGAGACTTTGTTGCTCACCTTGCCGGCCGTGGTATCCACGGACCTCCGTCTCAACACGCCCCGTTACGCCACGCTGCCCAACATCATGAAGGCCAAGAAGAAACCCATCGAGCGCTCAACGCCTGAGGAACTCGGCATCGACATAAGGCCGCGCCAGAAAATGCTTTCCGTCTCTGAGCCGCCGGTGCGTACGGGCGGTGTCATGGTGGCCTCGGCGGCGGAGCTGGTCGACAAACTCCGGAACGCAGCCAAGGTGATCCCATGAGCGTGCTGCTGATTGCCGAGCACGACAACTCCCAGCTCCGGCCCGCGACGCTCAACGCCGCGACGGCCGCGGCCCAGCTGGGGGAGGTCACTGTACTGGTCGCGGGCCGTGACTGCGCCACCGTGGCCGAGGCGGCTTCCGTCATCGACGGGATCACCAAGGTGCTGCTTGCTGACGCCGAGATCTACGAACACGGTCTGGCCGAGAACGTCGCTCCGCTGGTTTGCGGGTTGACGAACAGCGTCACTCACATTCTCGCGCCGGCAACCACGATGGGCAAAAATCTGTTGCCCCGGATTGCAGCCCTTCTCGACGTTGGTCAGATATCGGATGTCATTGAAATCAAAGGCCAGGACACCTTCGTCCGTCCGATCTATGCGGGCAACGCCTTGGCTTGTGTGCGCACGCTCGATCCGGTGAAGGTGCTGAGCGTGCGGACGACTGCGTTTGATGCCGCCGTGACCCGCAGCAGCTTCGCGCCCGTCGAAAAGGTCGGTCCGGGGCCGGCTTCGGATCGGGTCGCTTTCGTCTCGCGCCAACTCACCGTTTCCGAACGCCCCGAACTGACGGCGGCTCGGGTCGTGGTCTCTGGAGGCCGGGGGCTGGCGTCGCAAGAGAATTTCCATCTCGTCGAACGGTTGGCCGACCTCCTGGGCGGCGCCGTCGGTGCGTCGCGGGCCGCTGTCGATTCCGGCTATGCGCCCAACGACTGCCAGGTGGGTCAGACCGGAAAGGTGGTGGCGCCGGAACTCTATGTCGCCGTGGGCATCTCGGGGGCCATTCAGCACTTGGCCGGCATGAAGGACAGCAAGGTCATCGTTGCCATCAACAAGGACGACGAGGCTCCCATCTTTCAGGTTGCCGACTACGGCTTGGTCGAGGATCTGTTCACGGCCCTCCCGCAATTGATCGAAGAGTTCGAAAAGGGCTCCGCCTGAGAGACAGGGACGCCAGCAAGGGAACGACGAAATCGCAACTTAACGGAGGAAAGCGTCATGGCCAGCAAGGAAATCAAGACCGTCGGCGTCATCGGCGCCGGCCAGATGGGCAACGGTATTGCGCACGTGGCGGCACTGGCGGGGTTTGGCGTCACCATGGTGGACATCGCCGAGGACCAGTTGAAGAAGGCGGTGGCGACCATCGAAAAGAACTTGGCCCGCATGGTCGGCAAGGAAAAGATCGCCCGGGACGAGGCCGACGCCGCGCTGGCGCGCATCGCCGTCGGCTCTTCGGTCGCGGAAATAAAGGATTGCGACCTCGCCATCGAGGCGGCGACCGAGGATGAGGGCATCAAGAAGGTCATCTTCAAGGACCTCTGTGCGGTGCTCAACCCCGACTCTATCATCGCCACCAACACTTCTTCGATTTCCATTGCCCGGCTTGCCGCGGCGACCGACCGTCCGGGAAAATTCATCGGTATGCATTTCATGAACCCGGTGCCGATGATGAGTCTGGTGGAACTTATCAAAGGGATTGCCACCCAGCCGGAGACCTATGAAGCCGTGAAAGCGCTGACGGTCAGGATGGGGAAGATCCCGGTGACCTCCGAGGACTTCCCGGCCTTCATCATCAACCGCATCCTTCTGCCGATGATCAACGAGGCGGTCTACACGTTGCATGAAGGTGTCGGCTCCATTGAATCCATAGATGCCGCCATGAAGCTGGGTGCTGCGCACCCCATGGGGCCACTGGAACTGGCCGACTTCATCGGGCTGGACACCTGCCACGCCATTATGCGGGTGCTGCACGAGGGGATGGGCGACACCAAGTATCGCCCCTGCCCGCTGTTGGCAAAATACGTCGAAGCCGGGTGGCTCGGCCGCAAGACCGGACGCGGGTTCTACGACTACTCGGGCGAGACGCCGGTGCCGACGCGCTGAGGGTGTCGCGGAGGGGTTAGGCCTCCCCCAGGACACCAGACAGAGGGCGGCGACTACGCCTTGGACTTGCGCTGGGCCAGCAGATAGGCGGCCAGCGCGGCGGCGCCGATGGCGTAGCCGTACCAGCCCAAGAAGCCCAACGCCAACTGCAGAACCGGGAAGGCGATCACGTTGAGCAGCGGAAAGAAGACCTGCACTACGGCAACCACCATGGCGCCCTGGATGCCGAAGCCGACCGACCAGAAGGTGGGCCAGCCGAAATGATCAGCCCCGGAAACATGGAAGACCCAGCCGGAAAAGGCGGCGAGCAAGACCACCAGGGCCCAGCGGTAGCGTGCCAGCGGCGGATGGACAGCGTTCGGGGTCGGGGTTTGATCCATTATGGATCCTCTTCTTTGCCCTTGGTTGGTCATACCCCATTCTGGTGTAAGATTTTTCTTATCTGTATCGACCGGTTCCCGGTGGTCTGTATCGACCGGTTCCCGGTGGTCTGTATCGACCGGTTTCCGGTGGCGATACTAACGGGGGCAACGAAAGGGCGTCAACAAACCCCGGCGGGGGATTCTCCCGAGAGCGAAAGCCGGACCCTGTTGGATCAGACGGGATAAAAATCTTCGCCACTTTTGGACAACGCCGCCCCCACCAGGTAAAGCGAGCCGCAGACAAGGATCCGCCCAGGCCGGTCAGCGGCGGCGACGATGCGCTCGATGGCGTCCGTCAATCCTTCCGCCGGCTGTACGGGAATCGCGTTCCGGGTGGCGGCTTCCGCCAGCAGGTCCGGGCCCCAGCTCTCCTTCTGGCCGGGAATAGCGAGGGTGGTCAACATGCGGACCCGTCCCATGAAGGGCTTGAGAAAGGCCTGCGGTTTGCGCGGGCGCATCATGCCGATAACCATGTCGAGGGGCATCTTGCGCCAGCTCCGGGCCTGGCTGGACAAGGCCTTGGCAGCCGACAGGTTGTGGCCGCCGTCGAGCCACAGTTCCCAGCCCTCGGGCAGACGGTCAGCCAGGGCCCCTTCGGTCAGGCGTTGCAGCCGGCCGGGCCAGGTCACCGCCTTCATGCCGGCCTCCAGGGCGGTCTCGGGGACATCGAAGCCCTCCAGGCGCCCGATGCAGGCCAGGGCCAGGGCGGCATTGCGGATCTGGTGGTGGCCTGCGAGACCGGGGAGCGGCAGGCGGCGGGTCCACTGGCCCTCATGGTAGACAAACCTGCCCGGAGACTTGGTGGCGTAGAAGTCCGTCCCTTCCTCGATCAGCGGCGCCTCGTTGCGTTCGGCCCAGTGTTGTACAACGGACCGTGAGCGGCGCAGGTCGGCGCAGACGCAGGGCACGTGGAGCTTGAGGATGCCCGCCTTCTCGCGGACGATCTCCTCGATGGTATCGCCGAGATAGGCCTGGTGGTCCATGGAGATGGAGGTCAGCACGGTCAGCGCGGGCTTTTCGATGACGTTGGTGGCGTCGAGCCGCCCACCCAAACCGGTTTCCAACAAGACAATGTCGGCCGGCGTGCGCGAAAAGGCGAGAAAGGCCGCAGCGGTGACGATCTCGAAAAAGGTGATGGACTCCGCGCCCACCGTTTCTTCGCATTCGACAAACAGCGCCGCCAGTTCCTCGTCGGAAATCAGCGTGCCGGCCAATCGGATACGTTCGTTGAAATTTACCAGGTGCGGCGAGGTGTAGACATGAACCCGGTAGCCTGCCGCTTCGAGAAAGGCACGCAAGAAGGCGATCGCCGAGCCCTTGCCGTTGGTCCCCGCCACGTGGACGACCGGCGGTAGTTTGCGTTCGGGATTGCCCAGGCGTGCCAACAGTCTCTCGATCCGCCCCAGAGAGAGGTCGATGACCCTGGGGTGATGGCGCCTGAGATTTTCCAGAACGTGGTCGTTACTCCGCAGGGCTCCCCTCCGGGGCAGAGGACATCGGCAAAGCCTGGGCGAGCGCGGCCACTTCCTCCTTAGAGGGCGCCAGCGGCAGGACTTCGGCCGCAGGTCCCGGATTACGCAATAAACCCAGTACGCGTGACAGCGTGTCACGCAGTTCATGACGGCGCACCACGATGTCGACCATGCCGTGATCCAGCAGGTATTCGGATCGCTGGAAGCCTTCGGGCAGCTTCTCGCGGATGGTCTGCTCGATGACCCGGGCACCGGCGAAACCGATCACCGCCCCGGGCTCGGCAATAGCCACATCGCCCAGCATGGCGAAGGAGGCGGAAACGCCGCCCGTGGTCGGATCTGTGAGAACCACGATGTAAGGCAGGCCGGCCTCCTTGACCTCCTCGACCGCGAGCGTGGTCCGGGCCATCTGCATCAGAGATAGGATGCCTTCCTGCATGCGGGCCCCACCGGAGGACGGGACGACAATCAGCGGCGCGTCTTGCAGGACGGCCAGACGGGCCGCGGTCAGCAGACCTTCCCCGACGGCAACCCCCATGGAGCCGCCCATGAACTCGAAGTCAAAGACGGCGATCACCACGTCCATGCCGCCCAATTTGCCGTGGGCCACCAGCAATGCATCCTGGTTCCCGGTCTTGGACTGGGAGTCTTTGAGGCGCTCCGTATACTTCTTGAGATCGCGGAACTTAAGGGGATCTGCCACCGTCTCGCCCAGTTCCACCGTCCGGTATTCGCCACCGTCAAACAGCATCTCGAGGCGTTCCTTGGCGGCAAAGCGCAAGTGGTGGCCGCAATGGGGGCAGACGTTGAGGTTGTCGGCCAGGTCGCGATGGAAGATCATCTGTTCGCAGGCGGGACACTTGTGCCACAGGTTCTCGGGGATTTCCTTCTGGCCACCGACCAGTTCCCTGAGCTTGGGCTTGACGAAATTCTTGAGCCAGTTCACTTACGCTGCTCCCTCGTTGCAAACCCCTTGGCGTTGCGAACCCCTTGGGCTAATTCCGCGGCGAAACCAAGCACCGCATTCACCAAGCAGGGCTTGGCCTTGCCGTCGGCATCCAGATTGCCGGCCACCTGGTTCACCAGCGCCGAGCCCACCACCGCCGCATTTGCGGCTTGGCCGACGGCGCCGACCTGCTCGGCCGTCTTGATGCCGAAGCCGACGGCGAGGGGAAGGTCCGTGTGACGGCGCAACCGCTCGACGGCCTCCTCGATGGCTTCGACGGATGCCGACGCAGTGCCCGTGATGCCGGTGATCGACACATAATAGACGAAACCCGACGCATTCCGAAGCACTGCCGGCAGACGCACGTCATCGGTGGTCGGCGCGGTGAGATAAATGAAGTTGATCTCCGCCTTCAGGGCCGGGAGGCAAAGTTCCTGCTCCTCCTCGGGCGGCAGGTCGACGATGATCAGACCGTCCACCCCGGCCGCCTTGGCGTCTGCCAGGAACCGATCGACCCCATAGATATAGACAGGATTGTAGTAGCCCATCAGGATGATCGGCGTCTCGTCGTCATCTTCCCGGAAACGCCGCACCATATCGATGGTCTTGATCGTGGTCTGGCCCGCCTTGAGTGCGCGCTGCGACGAGGCCTGGATTGCCGGGCCATCGGCCATGGGGTCGGAGAACGGCATGCCGAGCTCGATCAGGTCGGCGCCGGCGCCGGGCAGTCCCTTGAGAATCTCGAACGCGGTGTCCGGGTCCGGGTCGCCAGCGGTGACGAAGGCCACCAGGCCGCCCCGTCCTTGGGTCTTCAACGCCCGGAACCTGCGGTCGATGCGGGTCTCAAAATCCACGCTCACAGCGTCACCCCGTCGATATGAGCCACCATGTTGAGGTCCTTGTCGCCGCGTCCCGAAAGATTGATCACCATGAGATGATCCTTGGGCAGGTCGGGGGCCATCTTCATCGCCTGGGCGATGGCATGGGACGATTCGAGAGCCGGGATGATACCTTCCATGCGCGAGCAGAAGCGGAAGGCCTCCAGGGCCTCGGTATCGGTGACGGAGACGTATTCGACGCGTCCGGTGTCGTAGAGCCAGGAATGCTCCGGCCCGATACCGGGATAGTCGAGCCCGGCAGAGATGGAATGGGCCTCCTCGATCTGGCCGTCGTCGTCCATGAGAAGGTAGGTGCGGTTGCCGTGCAACACCCCGGGACGCCCCGCAGTCAGGCTGGCGGCGTGTTCCCCGGTCTCGATGCCATGGCCTGCCGCCTCGACACCAACGATGCGGATCGCGGTCTCGTCGAGGAAGGGGTGGAACAGCCCCATGGCGTTGGAGCCGCCGCCGATGCAGGCGACCAGGCTGTCGGGCCGGCGCCCTTCGAGTTCCAGGATCTGCGTGCGGGTCTCCTCGCCGATCACGCACTGAAAATCGCGCACCATGGCCGGGAAGGGATGCATGCCCGCGACCGTACCGATCAGGTAGTAGGTATCGGCCACGTTGGTCACCCAGTCGCGGATGGCGTCGTTCATGGCATCCTTCAAGGTGCCCGAGCCGGTCCCGACGGGCCGCACTTCGGCCCCCAGCATCTTCATGCGATAGACGTTGGGCGCCTGGCGTTCGATATCCTTGCACCCCATGTAGATGATGCAGGGTAGGTTGAAGAGCGCGCAGACGGTGGCCGTGGCGACGCCATGCATGCCCGCACCCGTTTCGGCGATGATGCGGGTTTTACCCATGCGCCGCGCCAGCATGATCTGGCCGATGCAGTTGTTGATCTTATGCGCCCCGGTGTGGTTCAGGTCCTCGCGCTTGAAGTAGATCCTGGCTCCGCCCAGGTTCTCGGTCATGCGCTGGGCGAAATAGAGCGGGCTCGGACGGCCGACGTAGTGCTTGAGGTAGCCTGCGATCTCGGCATGGAAGTCCGGATCGGCCTTGGCTGCCTCGTAGGCCGTCTCGAGGTCGAGGACCAACGGCATAAGGGTCTCGGCGACAAAACGGCCGCCGTAGATGCCGAAATGGCCCGTCTCGTCGGGACCGGCGCGGTAGGTGTTGAGCCTGCTCATAATTTCCCGTTTGTCGCCCTTTTATGGGACAGGCGCGTTTATAGACCAGCCCCGGCGGGCTTACAAAGAGTTAAACGGCCTTCACCGCATCGAGAAACGCGTTGATGCGGCCGATATCCTTCACCCCTTTGGCGCTCTCGACGCCCGACGAGACATCGACGCCGGGGGCCCCCGAGATGCGGATGGCCTCGGCCACGTTGTCCGGGTCAAGCCCGCCCGCCAGCAGCCAGGGCTTGGACCAGGAGGTTCCGGCCAATAGCTTCCAGTCGAAGGCCAGCGCATTGCCGCCTGGGAGCGCCGCCTCCTTGGACGGCCTGGCGTCGAACAGCAGGAGGTCGGCCACGGGCTCAAAATCCCGGGCGCGACGGATGTCGTCCGGTCCGGCGATCGAGCAGGCCTTCATCACAGGAAGGGAAAAGTTTTCTCGTGCCGTTGCAACGCGCTCCGGGGTTTCCTTTCCATGGAGCTGCAGGATATCGAGGGGGCAGATGTCCAGGGCACTCCGGATGGTCCGGTCGTCGGCATCGACGAACAGGCCGACCTTTTTCACCCGGTTCGGGGCCAGTCCCGCCAGGGCCGCCGCCTCTTCGGCATTCACGTTCCGGGGCGACGGCGGGAAGAAGACGAAACCGACATATGTCGCCCCACCGTCGACCGCCGCGGTGACGGCCTCGGGCGTCTTCAGTCCACAAATCTTGACGTCGCCGGGCATGGCCGGTTGGTTCCGTTCCTGCTCACCCCGAGGGGCTGGACATCCCGACCTGTCCCGGATTCGTCATTCCAGCGGACGCGGGAGTCCACACATATCCGGGGATCGAGGACGCCCGGTTTCTCGGGCATGACGGTTGATCTTGAGCCCCAGCTTAAGACTTTTCGCCTTTCGAAGTCACTCAAGATCTTACCGGGCAGCGGATCGCGGAATTCTGATTTGATTTCAAATATCTTTTGAGACATCTTGTCGTGCGCCGCCGACAGCAATCGATGCGACCGGATCACAGCCGGAAAAGTCGTCCCGTATCACACAAAGGCGATTCACTGATTACAGCCGCTGGTGGACGGTCGGAAGGAGCCAACTAAATGCGCGCCCAGTGTATCCTAGTCACCCTCAGCCCGTCGGAAGAGGTTCAGGTGGACGATCCCGATCTAAACGACCCGTCCCCGGCTAACTTCTCAATCATGGAGGAGGGCCAATGGAAATAGAGTTCGTCTCGCGTCGCTTCGCGGAGATCGTCGGCCTGCCATTGCACGGCTGACGTTGACCGACAGCGAGGGAGCGGTCCAGAAGGCGGTGACCAACCGCCGGTTCCGCGGCACCATTCACGCCTTCGAAATAGCACCGGCGATGATCAGGCTGCTCGAATCCCTGATCGGTCAGACACGGGCGGAGAACCCGGACGCGCAATCGGTCCTCTCGATGCTCCGCTCGCTCGAATATACTTTTTATTGCGTCTCGTATGATGTTGCCGCCGGTCGTCTGACGCTGGCACCTCTTGGCCCCTCGGACATCGCGGACAGCCCCTGTAACATCTTTGCAGCAACGGAGAAATGTGCCGCCACGTTGTTCGCGTGATCGTTACGCGGCGGCACCTGCTCTGCCTGTGTGAGGCTGACATAAAAATCTCCATGGATGGCCGTGTCCGGGGCGTGGACAACACCTTCATCGAGCGGCTGTGGCGCTCGCTCAAGTCCAAGGCCCGGAACGGTGAAGAAAAGGGGCTTCGGCCCTCACTCGGGAAATGCGGAGGTCTGAGGGCTCATCGCCGCCGTTTGCCCTTTTTCTTTTTCGGACCCCGCCCGACGGAGGCGTTGGGGGCTATCCCCGGCTTGGCAAGGCCCAGATCGGCGGCCTCCAAGCGGCGGATCTCGTCGCGGAGCCGTGCCGCCTCCTCGAACTCCAGATCGGCCGCCGCGGCACGCATGCGTTCCTCCATGTCCGCGATGTGGGTCCCGAGGTCTTTGCCCGCCAAATGCACCTCGCCCGAAACGCCGGTATCCACCGTGACATAATCATGTTCGTAGACGCTTCCCAGAACGTCGGCGATGCCCTTCTTTACACTTTCGGGCGTGATCCCGTGTTCGGCGTTGTAGGCCTTCTGTCTGGCACGGCGGCGGTTTGTCTCGCTGATGGCGTAGTCCAGAGAATTCGTCATACGGTCGGCATAGAGGATGACCCGCCCGGAGAGGTTCCGCGCCGCACGGCCGATGGTCTGTACCAACGAGGTTTTTGAACGGAGGAAGCCTTCCTTGTCCGCGTCCAGGATACAGACCAGGGCACATTCGGGGATGTCGAGCCCCTCGCGCAAAAGGTTGATGCCGACCAGCACGTCGAAGGCGCCGAGTCTCAGATCCCGGATGATCTCGATCCTCTCCAGGGTCTCAATGTCGGAGTGCATGTAGCGCACGCGCACCCCCTGTTCGTGCAGATATTCCGTCAGATCCTCAGCCATGCGCTTGGTGAGGGTGGTAACCAACGTTCGATATCCCTTCGCCGCCACGGCGCGAACCTCGGCCAGGAGATCGTCAACCTGGGTTTCGACGGGTCGCACCTGGCATTCGGGATCGATGAGGCCCGTCGGACGCACCACCTGTTCGACGAACACGCCACCGGTGCGCTCCAGCTCCCACCCGCCGGGTGTGGCGGAGACATAGACCGTCTGCGGCCGCATGACCTCCCACTCCTCGAACTTGAGGGGCCGGTTGTCGATGCAACAGGGCAGGCGGAACCCAAACTCGGTCAACGTGGTCTTGCGGTTATAATCACCCCGGTACATACCGCCTAGCTGCGGCACGGTAACGTGGCTTTCGTCGACTATCAGGAGCGCGTTCTCCGGCAGGTACTCAAAGAGTGTCGGCGGCGGTTCGCCGACGGCGCGGCCGGTGAGGTGGCGGGAATAGTTCTCGATACCGGAGCAGAAATTAGTGGTCTCCAGCATCTCCAGATCGAAGGTTGTGCGTTCCTGGAGTCGCTGAGCCTCCAGGAACTTGCCCTCGGCAGTGAAGCGCTCAACCTGTTCCTTCAATTCCGCCTTGATCTTGGGGATGGCTTGGAGCAGCGTTGGCCGTGGGGTGACGTAGTGGCTGTTGGGATAGATGACGATTTCGGGCAGGCTCCCCACCTTCTCACCGGTCAAAGGGTCGATCTCCCAGATGCCGTCGATCTCGTCGCCGAAGAGCGAGACGCGCCAGGCACGGTCTTCCTGGTGGGACGGAAAGATTTCCACCACGTCACCGCGCACGCGAAAGGTGCCCCGCCCAAAGGCCACGTCGTTACGCCGGTACTGCAGATCGACCAAGCTTTTCAGAAAATCCGTCCGCTCGACCCGTTGGCCCGCCTCGATCTTGACCACCATTTGGGTGTAGGTCTCGACCGATCCGATGCCGTAGATGCAGCTGACGGAAGCCACAATGATCACATCGTTGCGTTCCAGCAGCGCCCGGGTGGCGGCATGGCGCATGCGGTCGATCTGCTCGTTGATGGACGCATCCTTTTCGATGTAGGTGTCGGTGCGCGGCACGTAGGCCTCGGGCTGGTAGTAGTCATAGTAGGAAACGAAATATTCAACCGCGTTGTTCGGGAAAAAGGCCTTCATCTCGCCGTAGAGTTGGGCCGCCAGCGTCTTGTTGGGAGCCAGCACCAGGACCGAACGGCCAAGCGCCGCAATGACGTGTGCAATGGTAAAGGTCTTGCCCGACCCGGTGACGCCCAGCAGCACTTGGTCGCGCTCTCCGGCCATGAGGCCCGCCGTCAAATCGGCGATGGCCCCCGGTTGGTCGCCGGCGGGCGCGAACGTGCTTTCAAGCCGAAAGTCGGCCGGAGCAGAGGCCGGGGGGCGCTTCTCCGGCGTAAACAGCGTCTCGGTCATAACCTCCTATATAGACCGCCACACCGCACTAGGCCAGATGCGGGAGAAAGCGATTCTCACACATGGGTATTACAAAAATATTTTGGTATTTAACTTATGTTAAAACACCTGCAACAGCATTGGGTTTGCGTTATTTTTTGAAATAATCTTTTTTTCGAAAGATTCCGCACTTTTCATAGTTGACATATTCAGTCGGGTATATATACATAAGGACACTGGATGCACTTTGGGCCCGTCGATACCTCCCCCCCCATACTGGATCGACGTCCAAAACCCGGTGCATCCGGAAAATGAAGCGTCCCGGTGGAACTCCTACGGCCGGACGTGACAAAACCGAAGCGGGAGAGGCACCCCCCATTCAGCCCTCTCCCGCTTTTTTTGTTCCCGCACTCCGCAACGGGTCGGCATTCTCCGGGACATCCTGGCCTGCCGGATAAAAAAAGGCGCACCTCTTGTTTCGAGGCACGCCCAAAGGCATGGGGGGCCAGTTATTTTCCTTGATCCACGGAACAACGCCTGCGGGAAGGAACCTCCGTAACGTTACTTGGCGCCCTGGAAGACGTTGACAACCCGCGGCTTGGCCTCGGTCATCGGGGCATGACACTGATTGCAGAAGTGCCGGCTGGCCCGCCGATATGGCGAAGCCCCCACCGGAGCATTCCTTGAAAACATCAGGTGCTGCACTTGACGTGAGAATCCAGCCCGTACCGCGCAGCACCGGCTTGGTCAGACGGTCCGTGCCGTACATGATTTTAGGCAGGAAATAGCCCTTGATGCAGTTTATACCAATCGCCCTTAAACATGACCGTTGCGAACCCAGTTCCGCAAACTCAGGCGTACCGCAACCAACATATTTCCCTTTTATGGCGCCGGTTGACAGTGGATCACACTACATCTGGCCTGAAAACCCTCCCGAGAGTCATAATCTGAGGCGGGTGGCGTTATTCCGTCAATGGTCCTCTAACATCAATATGATAGAGCGAATTCACGCGCCAATTCTGCGCCCGGCGACCTCGCGAGCCAGGCTGATCAGGCCCGACATGACCTCCTCACCGGCCTGTTCGGCTTCGGCCTGGAGCTTGTCGAGGCAATCGCGGATGCCCCATAGGACCTGGCTGCCGTCAAGCACTTCCCCCACCGGAAGCACTTCCTCCGCCGGGGCCCGGTGATGGGCCGAGCCGTCGGCCTCGAATGCAGCCAAGCCCATCAGGTAGACGAGGTAGTCCTCGCCAATCATCTCCGCGTCCTTCATCAAGTAGCGTAACGCATTCGAGATGGCGGCGGCGGGGCGGTCGGCATTTTCACTGTGCCCGTTCTGGCCCCACGCCAGTTGGTCGAGGTAGATAACGCTCATGATCTTGGTCTCCTGGGTTGTCGTTATCGTCATCGTTATCGTTATCGTTGCTTGCGTTGTCGTGAATCCATTCGATGACGTCGGTGGCAGCCTTCGCGCCCTTGATCGCAGCATTCGGCTTGATGAAATCACGCCTGGATAACGTCATGCGCCTCCTTCTTTCCAGAAGTCTCTGAAACCTGCTCACCAGGATCTTCGTCTTCGAGGTAGTTGTAGACCAGGGCCGCCTTGATGACGCCCTCGGTATCTGAGAGCAGCATCAAGACCTCCGAGGCCTTTCGGGGTTCGGGGTGGTCGACGGTTACGACGATCCGCCCTTCTTCCGATGTCGCGTGCACCTCGACCCCTTCAATCTCGAGAACCCGTTCGCGAACTGCGTCCACGTCCTCGGGCCGGGCCATCAGCACCAGACTGGAAATGCTCATCTTGTTCCCCTCCTTCACAGACCTACCGTCGATCGCCGGATGTTGATCGACTTCGTCGGGCACGGCCCATAACAGGCTCCACGCCCGGTACAAGATGCTGCGTCGATAAAGGGCAGCGCCCCCCACCCACGGCCAGCTCGCGGGGTGCACGCCGTTCCGTGCGGTCGTCCCCATAAAGAAAAAGCGCGCCCGTCGGGCACGCCTTGACACAATCTTCACGGAAGATGCACTCGCCGTTTCCGAAGCCCACTCCGTCGGCGCCGGCAACGAGGATGCCTTCCGGACAGGTCTCGCGGCATTTGCCGGAAGCATCGCAGAGTTCGGAGAACCGTTCCCCGAGCAAAGCCCAGGGCGGGTGGAAAACCGACCGGCCATCGAGCCGGAACGTCCCACGCAACCGCGCTTTGCGACTGACTGCCTCGGGCATATGCCCTCTTCCCCACCTGCGGATCCTGCCGTTTTTCCGGCTTAGGAATCTCCCAGAAGCGCCCCTACACCGCCCTACCCAGGGCAAAATCACGAAGGAAACTTGCGCTTAAGCCAGAGAGGGTAGCCCCGCCATTCATGCGGGTCAACGCAAATGCACCAAAGTATTGGTTTTTGCACTATCCCATGGGATAGTGCGCCCTCGCCAAGGGTCCTTCCGGATTTACTCTAGTACTAAAGTGCCATTTTCCAGAACTTTCCGGGCGGCGTCTGGAAAAATGGGACCCTTTGGACGATGCTAAGATATTACGTTCGGGGGAACACGGGGAGGACAGCGCCATGATCGAGGAACGGGCGGACTCCGCCACCGGCTGGATGACCAAGCGCTACGTGTTGGCGTTGACGGTGATCGCCCTTCTGGCGTGTTCCGCCTTCGCGGCGTTCGAACTCGTCATCGCCCAGCAGGAGAGCACCGGCGCCGTGGTCAATATCTCGGGGCGTCAGCGCATGCTTTCCCAGCGTACGGCCTTGTTCGTAAAGCGTATGCTGCATACGCTGACCCGGACGGAACACCAGCTTTACGCACATAAGCTCCTCCAAGCGACAAACCTCTTAGAACTGTCGCACGAAGGCCTGACCACGAGCAGCGAAGCCCCGGGGCTTCCGGCGGAAATGAGCGACACGATACGGCGTATGTACTTCGACGGAATCGAGCCTCTGGACACTCGGATGAGGGCCTACATCAAGGCGCTGCGCGCCGTCGCCAAACTCAAGTTCGGCGACCTGACGGCAGAGACGCCAGAGGTTAAGTACATCCTTACCACGGCTCCGGGCCCCTTGCTGGAGGCCCTGGACCTGATGGTGTGGCAGCACCAGATCGAGGGAGAACGTGCGGTCACCCGACTGCATCGCCTGGAGGCGACGGTGCTCGGGCTAACCCTGCTCACTCTGATGCTGGAGATCCTGCTGATTTTCCGACCCATGGTGAAACAGGCCGACACACAGATCGCCCACATCGCCCAAATCTCGAACGAACTGCGTCAGGCCCGCGATAGCCTCGAGGAACAGGTGCACCAGCGGACACTGGAACTGCGCGAAGCCAAGGACGCGGCGGAAAAGGCCACCTCGGCCAAAAGCCGGTTCCTGGCCGCCGCCGGTCATGACCTCTTGCAGCCGTTGGAGGCCATCCACATGTTCACCGGCATGCTCGACCGGATGATCGAGAGCGACCGCGGGCACGCCATCATGCACGACCTGAGGGCCGCCCAGTGTTCCATGCGGACCCTGCTCCGGTCACTTCTCGAAATCTCGAAGCTGGAGGCCGGAGTCATCGAACCCAAACCACGGCCGGTGGCGCTGGCTGCCTTCATTGGCCAGATAGGTAACGAGTTTTGGCCTCAGGCCATGCACCACGGTCTGACGCTGCGCGTGGTCCCGGCGGACGCCACGGTGCAGACCGACCCTGCGCTGCTGGAGCGTATCCTGCGCAATTTCCTATCCAACGCCATCCGTTATACAGCCAGGGGCGGAATATTGCTGGGCTGCCGGCGGCGCGGCGGACAGATAAGGATCGAGGTCCATGACACCGGTGCCGGCATCCCCGAGGCGGAGCGGCGACACATCTTCGAGGAATTCTCGCAACTCGACGACCCCAACCGCGACCGCAGCGAGGGCATCGGACTGGGTCTGGCCATCAGCGACCGGCTGGCACGACTGCTCGGTCATTCCCTCGACGTCAAATCGGTGACAAGCAAGGGGTCGATTTTTTCGGTTACCGTTCCCCTGGAAGACGCAGGGTAGACTCCATCAGCCGCCGCACCAGGCCTGCTTCAGGACCAGCACCGCCTGGGTACGGTTTTCGACACCCAGCGCCTTGAAGATTCCCGTAACGTGAGTCTTGACCGTCGACAGGTTGAGCCCCATCCGGTCACTGATCTCCTGGTTGGCCAGACCCTCGGCCATCAGGCTCAAGACCTCCTGCTGGCGCCGTGTGAGCGCCGGCATGCTGGTGGCCGACAAGGCCGGGATCAACGCAGCCGGTGCTTCGCCGCCCCCCTCGCCGATGCCGCCCAGGACCGGGGGAACATAGATCCCGCCTGCCAGAACCAGACGCAGGATATTGACAATCAAACTATTACTGGTGGACTTGGGAATGAAGGCCCTAACCCCCGTCGCCAGCACCGCCCGCATCTCATCGGGACTCTCGAACATTGAGAACGCCACCACCGGCACAGGTGCCATGGTTCCCACCAGATCCTTAAGTTTGTCGAGCCCGGAATAGCCCGGCATACGGAGATCCATGATCAGCAGGTCCCAGGTCCCGCCGTTGTCGATAAGGCCCCACGCCTGATCGAAGGTGGTCGCTTCCAGCACATCGACCTGCGGCGCCAACTCTCTGAGCAGGTATTTGAGACCACTGCGGACAATGGAATGGTCGTCGGCGACAAGAACACGCATACCTTCGAACGTTCCTTTTTGTTCAGCCCCCCCGAGGCTCAAGGTGCTCAATTTCGTGCTGCTCTGCAACGCTTCCGCCGGCCCTGGCCCCGGAAATGATCGTATGCAGCCTAATCCTGCAAGTATTTGTCATGGCAGCCGTCACAAGCGGCGCGGAGGTCGTCGTAGGCTCCCTTGGCGGCATCCGCGTCGCCGACGCTGGCAAGATTCTCAGCCGCCGCAATGGCGGTCTTCCCCGCGGCCTCAAACCCGGCCCGGTCGCTCCACACTTCCGGCCTGGCGTCCGTCAGGTCAACGTTGCTGCCCTCGGGGAACATGGCGAGCATGTCCTTCAATTCCGACACGAGGGTCTGGGGCTGACTCTTCATCACGTCCGCATCCCAATCCGCCTTGCCGGCGGCAATTTTTTTGACCTTCTTAAGACTGCGGCGCATTTTCTTCATGGACTTAATACGTTTTTCGACCGTTGCCTCCATGTCGTCGGCCAAAACAGCCGGGGGCCGGGCCACCAGGGCGGCACCCAAAGCAAACGTGCCAAGGATGGCCACGACGATGGTACGTTTCATGAAATACCTGCCTTTCTTCGGTCTTTCTCGAAGTTTTCAACCTAGATGATTTCCACGCGTCCGCCAGGGGAAAGGCGGCCGGTTTCTCTCCACACGGGCGTGGATATACCACAGCCGTCCCGACCTCCGCAAACCCGCTCGACAACCGGGTGTTTTCCGTTATCCGCTCCCCTTGCGCCACCCGTCCGGTGGGCGTAGTCTGCCCGGCGCGTGGTGGCGGGACTTCAGCGCCCATGTCACCCCACGATTTTGTCGGAATTTTGTCACGGGGACCTTTCCCATGTCGTTTCTCGCTTCGCGTCTCAGCCGCATCAAGCCATCTCCCACCATCGCCGTCACCGCCAAGGCGGCGGAACTCAAAGCTGCGGGGCGCGACGTCATCGGACTCGGCGCCGGTGAGCCAGATTTCGACACGCCAGACCACATCAAACAGGCGGCCAAGGAGGCCATGGACCGCGGCGAGACCAAATACACGCCGGTCGCCGGCACCCTGGCGCTGCGCGAGGCCATCGGCCGTAAGTTCATGCGCGAGAACGGTCTGGATTACGACCCCAACCAGATCACGGTGGGCTGCGGCGGCAAGCAGACCATCTTCAACGCCCTGATGGCAACCCTGGACCCAGGCGACGAGGTGATCATCCCGGCGCCCTACTGGGTGTCCTACCCCGATATCACGCTGCTGGCCGAGGGCACGCCGGTGATCGTCGAATGCTCTGCCGGGACCGGCTTCAAGCTCCAACCCCGGGACCTGGAGGCCGCCATCACGCCGAAGACCAAGTGGCTGATCCTCAACTCGCCCTCCAATCCGACGGGCGCCGCCTACACGGTGGAGGAGATGCACGCCCTGACCTCAGTGCTGCTGCGCCACGACCATATCTGGGTCATGGCCGACGACATCTATGAACACGTGCTTTACGACGACTTCCACTTCGTCACCCCGGCTGAGGTTCAGCCCATGCTCTATTCCAGAACCCTGACGCTCAACGGAGTGTCGAAGGCCTACTGCATGACCGGTTGGCGCGTCGGTTACGCCGCAGGGCCGGAAGATCTGATCAAGGCCATGAACAAGATCCAGTCCCAGAGCACCACCCACACCAGTTCCATCGCCCAGGCGGCGGCTGTGGCGGCGCTGGACGGCCCGCAGGGATTCATCGTCGAGCACACCGAGATCTTCAAGGAGCGCCGGGACCTGGTGGTGGGCATGCTCAACCAGGCGGAGGGTTTGAGCTGCCCGACCCCCGAAGGCGCTTTCTATGTCTACCCCTCCTGCGCCGGCGCCATCGGCAAAACGACGCCCGGCGGCAAAACCATCGAGACCGACGCGGATTTCGTCGCCTACCTGCTGGAGTCGGAAGGCGTGGCGACGGTGCACGGCGAGGCCTTCGGCCTTTCGCCCCACTTCCGGGTCTCCTACGCCACCGCGACCGAGAAGCTGGAGGAAGCCTGCCGGCGCATTCAGCGGGCCTGTGCGGCGCTGAGCTAATGCGGTGGCTTCCCTGAGAATTCTCCGGGAACAGCCCGAATATCCACCACCCCGCCAATATCGTATGATTAATCGTATGATTAAAAGAGGTTGGAAGGCCTGCGGAAGCGCCATATCTCCGCCGTGCCGATATGAGGCAGAGGCCCCTCCTTTCCGTCAAACCTCGATGAGGAGGGACGGCATCAAAATGGCGCCTGCCACAAAACCAAAACTTCCCGGTGCGGCAGAGCGCACTCAGTACATGTGATGCCCGCCATTGATGGAGATGGTTGATCCGGTGGTGAAATCGGCGTCCTCGTCGCACAGGAACACCACGGCCCGGGCGATGTCCTGGGCGCGGCCCAGACGCCCCATCGGGATCTGGGCGATGATCTTGTCCAGAACCTCCTCCGGCACCGCGCGGACCATTTCGGTATTCACGTAGCCCGGCGCCACCGCGTTAACCGTAATGCCGTACTTGGCCCCTTCCAGCGCCAGTGCCTTGGTGAAACCGTGGATGCCCTCCTTTGCCGCCGCGTAGTTCACCTGGCCGTACTGGCCCGCCTGGCCGTTGATGGAGCCAATGTTGATGATGCGCCCGAACCTGCGCTGGCGCATGGACGGGAACACGGCCTTGCACATGTTGAAGCACGAGGTCAGGTTGACCCTGATCACATCGTCCCAATCCTTGGCCGTCATCTTCATGATCGTGGCATCGCGCGTGATGCCCGCGTTGTTAATCAGGATATCGATGGGACCCCACGTCCCGGTGATCTCGGCGCAGGCTTTCTGGCAAACGTCATAGTCGCCGACGTCGAACCTCCAAGTATGAATGGAGGTCTCGTCCCTGAACCGTTGGGCCTGTTCCTCGCTGCCGTGGTAGGTGGCGACGATGGTGTAGTCCTGGTCCTGGAACTCCTCGCAGATCGAGCGGCCGATGCCGCGGGTCCCGCCGGTAACGACGGCTACACGGTTGTGTGCCATTTTGTCCTCCCTTTTTCTTCCGCCGCCGTCCCCGTGCATCCGAGGCGTCGCCGGATTACTTGCTCACAAGCTCAGTCGCGGGTCAGGCACATGGCGATGCCCATGCCTCCGCCGATGCAGAGCGTGGCCAAGCCCTTTTTGGAATCGCGGCGCCCCATTTCGTGCAGCAGCGTCACCAGGACACGCGCCCCCGAGGCCCCGATGGGATGCCCCAGCGCGATGGCACCGCCGTTAACGTTCACCTTCGAGATATCCCAGCCGAGATCCTTGTTGACCGCGATCGCCTGGGCGGCAAACGCCTCGTTGGCTTCGATGAGGTCAAGGTCATCAACCCCCCAGCCCGCTTTCTCCAATGCTCTGCGGCTGGCCGGAATCGGGCCCGAGCCCATGAAGGCCGGATCGACCCCCGCCGTTGCCCAGGAAACGATGCGCGCCAGGGGCTCGACGCCGCGCTTCTCTGCCTCATCGGCCGCCATCAGGACAAGAGCCGCGGCACCATCGTTGATCCCCGACGCGTTGCCGGCGGTCACGGTTCCATCCTTGTCAAAAGCGGGGCGCAGTTTGGCCAGGGTTTCCGCCGACGTGCCGTGTTTGGGGTGTTCGTCCTCCTCGACGATGGCTTCGCCCTTACGGGTCTTAATGACCACGGAGACGATTTCGTCCTTGAACCGGCCTTCCTTCTGCGCGGCCTCCGCTTTCTGCTGCGAGAAGGCGGCGAACCGGTCCTGCTCGTCGCGGGTGATCTGCCACCGTTCGGCCACGTTCTCGGCCGTGGCCCCCATGTGGTAACCATGCACCGCGCACCACAGGCCGTCCTTGACCATCAGATCCATGAGCTCGGCATCGCCCATCTTGGTGCCGGTCCTGAGATGAATGCAGTGGGGGGTGAGGCTCATGTTCTCCTGCCCGCCGGCGACCACGATCCCGGCATCACCCAGTTGGATCGCCTGCATGCCCAGCGCCACCGAGCGCAGGCCGGATCCGCAGACTTGATTGATGACGTAGGCGGTGCTGGTATCGGGGATGCCTGCACCAAAGGCGGCCTGCCGGGCCGGGTTCTGCCCGGCACCTGCCGTCAGCACCTGGCCCAAAACCACTTCAGCAACCTCATCCGGTTCCACTTTGGCCCGGCGCAGAGCTTCGGATATGGCCACATGCCCCATTTGGGACGCGGGCAGCGTGCTCAGCCCGCCGTTGAAGGCGCCGACAGCGGTGCGTGCAGCACCCACGATCACGACGTCGGTCATAAAGTTCCTCCTTGCTCTGGGGCCGGTCTTCCGTGACCAGTGTAGCGCAAGCCAGATACCGGGCTCAAGTAGCTCAAAATCGAACCGATTTCAACCAAGACCGCGGGCCAGCCAGGCTGAAAGGGGGCGATAAAGTTGTTGGCGTGCCCGGCGGCCCGCCGTGATCCCGACGTGCCCGGCCTCCACGTTCCGTATCGTACCGCCCGGTAACATCTCCGCCAAGACGCGTGCCGAGGCCGCGGGCACGATGCGGTCGGCTCCGGGAACGACGGAAAGCGACGGACAGCGAACCTCTTGGGGGCGCACCGGACGTCCGTCCACCCTCCAGGTCCCGTGCAGCGGCGTGTTTTCGACATACCATCCCTCGAGGCACTCGCAGGCAACCGGTCCGGCCAGTGCAACCCCGTCGTTGAGCCAGGTTTCCAGGGCCAGAAACTCCCGCGCCCGCCGGCTCCCCTTGTCGGCCCGAGCGAACCATCGGTACCGTTCCAACGCCCGGTAGGGATCGAGAGCCGTGAACACGCCGGCCAGGACATCGGCCGGCAGCACGCCCAGGGTCCGGGCGATCCCCCCAATCAGGGGCGCCAGGGACGCCAGCAAGCGGACCCGGGCCCCGCCCAGTGCATGAAAGTCCCAGGGGGTGGCCAGCAGAGCCAAAGCCCCGACCCGCTCGGGGTTGCGCCCTGCCAAGGCCAAGGCCAGAAGCCCCCCCATGCAGTAGCCCACCACACCCGCCGGTCGTCCGCATTCCGCCCACACGGCATCCAGTGCGCCTTGCAGACGGTTCGCCACGTAGTCGGTAAGGGTGAAACCGCGCTCGATCTCCCCCGGTTCGTCCCAATCGACGAGGAAAGGCCGGAAACCGGCTTCGGCCAGATACCGCACGAGGCTACGGTTCGGCTCCAGGTCGAGGATATAGGACCGGTTAATCAACGACGGGACGAGCAGCAGAGGTGCCCCGGTCTTCGTCTGGGAATAATCGAACAGCCGCGTGCTCCCGTCCTGCCAGAGTACGGGAACGGGGGGCTCCGGGCGGGCACCCCGCAGGCGGTCGAAGGCGAGAACGCCGTCGGCGAAACCCTCCAGGCGGCGCCGGGCCTCGGCTTCCAGTGCTGCGGCGAAAACCTCAGGATCGAGAGCCGCGATCTCCCTTTCCAGATCTGCCGCTTCCCCCGTCAATTCCGGACTCCAGACGGGCGAACCGCTTCTCGAGCTCGCCCGCTCGGCGCGCAAGCTCGCCAAGGTCGTGGTCAGAACCGCCAGGTGAAGCGGCAGCGGGCGCGGCGCCGGCATTCGCATCATTCGTTCCTCCTCCGCTCCCGGTTGGCCCCGGGAACCCCGTCATGGCCCCCAACAGCCCAAGCGTGCGGGCCGCCGTTTCGGCCATGGGCCCGGTCCCAGACAGGATTTCCAGTTGCCGCTGCCACAGGTCGAAGTAACGTCCCGCCAACTCATCCGGGTCCGGCATGCCGTCCATCGGCCTCCCTTTCCTTGCCAACGTCCACTATAAACCCGACCCGGTCGCCGGAGAAAGTTTTCATTGCATTGCAGCAATGCGTCATTTTCTGCACAAATAATTTGTGCTAAACAGTCCAGCGGACGACAATTTCCCTTGGGGGCAGCGCAGCATGGCCGACAAGAATGATAGCGACAAAAAGCCGATCATCATCAAGAAATACGCTAATCGCCGACTCTACAACACGGCAACGAGCAGCTATGTGACCCTCGATCATCTCTCTCAGATGGTCAAGGACGGGACCGAATTCGTTGTCCGTGACGCCAAGTCAGGCGACGACATTACCCGTTCCGTCCTCACGCATATCATCGTTGAGGAGGAATCCAAGGGCCAGAACCTGTTGCCGATCAGTTTCCTCAGACATCTGATCAGCTTCTACGGCGACAGCCTGCAGTCCCTGGTGCCGAGGTATCTCGATTACAGCATGCAGTCCTTTGCCCGCAACCAGGAACAGATGCGCCACTACATGCAAGACGCCATGGACCCCTTTGGCCAGTTCGAGGAGATGGGCAACCAGAACATGGCGCTGTTCGAAAACGCCATGAAGATGTTCACCCCCTTCTACGGCAAGGAAGAAGAAGGGGGCGAAGGCGCGGCAGCACCCAAGAATCAGCAGTCGGAAACCCCGATCGACGAACTCCGCTCCAAGCTCGATAAGATACAGAATCAGCTCGACAAGCTCACCAGAACGCCAGATTGAGCAAGCTCTTCTCGCCTATTGGCACAGAAGTTCACAAGACACGCGGATCGTGAAAAATCGAAGCTGCCTCGTGGCGGCGGATTAGAGCCGCCGCCGGATAATCTCTGCGATCTCTTCGTCTTCGAGGACCAATGGATTGGTCTTCATGGAGCTGCCGCGGCTGTTCGCAGTGACCCGTGTCACGTCGCCCGGGCTGACGCCATAGGCGCCGAGTCTTTCAATCCGCGCCCGTTCGGTCCAGTGACGCAGGGTCGCCACCAGAGCCTCCAAGGATTCGTCCCGCTTCATATGAACGTCTCCCGCCAGCAACTTGCCGACGCGGGCATATTTTGCGAGGGCTGGTGAATCTGGATTGCGCGTTTTCAAAGCGGCAATATTGACGTTGGTGGCCTCGGCCAGAAGTGTGCCGCAGACGACCCCATGGGGAATGGGGAAGAAGGCGCCCAAAGGCGAAGCCATGCCGTGCACCGACCCGAGGCCTGTCTGCGCCAAACAGATGCCCGAAACAAGCGAGGCATAGGCCATTCTCCGCCGTCCCGGGGCCTTCCCCTCCAGCGAAGGAAAAAGTCCTTCCACAGCCGCCTCCAGGCCGGACCAGGCCAGGGCTTCGGTCATGGGGTTGGCCTTGAGAGAGACGTAGGATTCCAGAAGCTGGGTAAAGGCGTCCATGCCGTCCGCCGCCATCACCGTTGTCGGGCAGGTCGCCAGCGGCTCCGGGTCGACGACGGCAACCCGGGCAACCAACATCTCGTGGCGGAAGGATTTCTTGAATCCGTCCGCGCCCTGACGCGACAGGACCGCGTTCTTCGTCGCCTCGCTTCCCGTGCCCGCAGTGGTGGGAGCCAGAATCAGGGGAACCGCGGGTCCTTCGTAGGGCAGTTCGGGTCCCACGCCTTCCAGGTAGTCCATCACCGAACGTCCGGCATTCAGCAGGCCGGCGATGGCTTTGGCCGCATCCATTGCGCTACCACCGCCAATGCCCAGGACCACCTCGGCGCCGAAGGTTCGCCATTCGGCCGCCACCGCATCCACCAGTTCCGGACTAGGCTCTCCGGCGATGGAAACGCCTTCAAAGGCGATACTCCGCGCGTCCAGTCCCGCCGTCAGGCGCCGCCAATGCAGCGAGTCCTTGAAGGAGCGCTTGCCCGTCACGATCAACACCCTGCTCCCAAGGGCCGCAACCTCATCCGGAAGGCCCGCCAACGCCCCCTCGCCGAACAGGATGCGCGGCAGGCGGGAGATGGTGAAAGGCGTGAAGGGTCCGGACACGACTCAGCCTTCGCCCAACAGGCCGCGCCAGGGCACGCCCTTGCGCGGTTCGGCCATCATTTCGGCCACGGTGTCGCGCCAAGCAAGGTAGTGTTCGGTCTCCTTGTGAACGGCCACGGCCGCATCGGAAACGAAAACCTCGTATAAGACGAATCGGGTCGGATCCTTAGGGTCTTGAAGGATATCGAAGCGAACGCTCCCCACTTCCTTCACCGATCCCGTCTGGTTCTTCAGAGACGCCTCGATGAAGGCGTCAACGCTCTCGGGCTTGACATGGACATGAACCATGGTGACACGCATGGTGGTCCATCTCCCTATTGCTGCTCCTTGCGGCACGACTCTAACAGGTGCGGCTCCATTTGTCCTTTGGTCCCGTTTCGGGTAGGAAGCGCCCATGAAAGTGGATGCCTTCGATTTCGACCTGCCACGCGAATTCATAGCTCAGCGCCCGGCAAGCCCTCGCGACGCGGCGCGGATGCTCCATGTGCCGGCCGGCGGCGCTGTCAAAGACTTAGGCGTTTTCGACCTGCCGGATCTGCTGCAGCCGGGCGATGTCCTGGTGCTCAACGACACCCGCGTGATTCCGGCAAGATTGAAGGGAACCCGACGCGGGTCCGGCGTTGAGGTCACCCTGACCGAGGCCACGGGCCCAGCGACCTGGCACGCCTTCGCCAAGCCGGCCCGCAAGCTCAAACCGAACGACGAAATCCTTTTCGCCCCCGGGTTCACGGCCACCGTTTCGGCCAAGGGCGAGGGCGGCAAGGTGACGCTGGCCTTCAACCGGCAAGGGCCGGACCTGATGGCAGCCTTGTCGGAGCACGGCGCCATGCCGCTCCCGCCTTACATCAAGCGCGAGAACTTGGCAGATGTCCGGGACGACGACGATTATCAGACCCTGTTCGCCGCCAGAGATGGGGCCGTCGCCGCACCCACAGCAGGACTGCACTTCACCCCGCGTCTCATGGAGACCTTGAACGAACGCGGTGTCGGTCGGGTGACCGTGACACTCCACGTAGGCGCCGGAACCTTTCTGCCGGTCAAGGTGGACGACACCGATGAGCATGAGATGCACGCCGAATGGGGCGAAGTGACAGCCGCGACAGCCGACACCGTCAACGCGGCACGGGCCGGTGGCGGGCGTGTTGTCGCGGTCGGATCAACGTCGCTCCGACTGCTGGAAACGGCCGCCGATGACGCCGGAACGCTGTCTCCCTGGAGCGGCAAGACGGATATCTTCATCACGCCGGGCTACCGCTTCCGGATCGTGGACCTCATGCTGACCAATTTCCACCTGCCGAAATCGACGCTGTTTATGCTGGTCTCGGCCTTTGCCGGATTGGACCGCATGAAGCAGGCCTATGCGCATGCCATGGAAACGGGGTACAGGTTCTATTCCTACGGTGACGCCTGCCTGCTGGAGAAACACGACCGATGACCTCGTTCCGCTACGAGCTGGTAGTCACCTGTGGCCGGGCCCGTCTGGGCCGGGTGGAAACGGCGCACGGCGCTTTCGACACCCCGGCCTTCATGCCGGTCGGCACCGCCGCCACGGTCAAGACGATGACCCCCGAAGCCGTAGCCGGCACCGGTGCCCAAATGATTCTGAGCAACACCTACCACCTGATGCTCCGCCCGGGGGCGGAGCGGATCGAGCGCCTGGGCGGCCTTCACCACTTTATGAACTGGCCCGGTCCCATCCTTACCGATTCCGGCGGATTTCAGGTCATGTCGTTGGCCAAGCTCCGCAAGCTGGACGAGACCGGCGTGACGTTCCAATCCCACATCGACGGTTCGCGTCACCACCTGACGCCGGAGCGGTCCGTCGACATCCAGCGGATGCTCGGCGCAGATATCACCATGACCTTTGACGAATGTCCGCCGTTCTCCGCCGACAAGGCGGCCGTCGCACACTCGACACGGCTCTCCATGCGCTGGGCGGAAAGATCGCGCACCGCCTTCAGCGAACGTCCCGGCTACGCCCTGTTCGGCATCAACCAGGGGGGCGTGCACCAGGACCTGCGTCTCGAATCCGTGAACACACTCACATCCATCGGTTTCGACGGCTACGCGGTTGGCGGACTGGCCGTCGGGGAGGGACAGGAGGTCATGTTCAACGTGCTCGACTTCACCACAACGGCCCTGCCCGAGGATAAGCCCCGTTACCTCATGGGGGTGGGAAAGCCGGCCGACATCATGGGCGCGGTGCTGCGCGGAATCGATATGTTCGACTGCGTGCTTCCCTCCCGTTCGGGCCGCACCGGCCAAGCTTTCACCCGGCGGGGCCAAGTCAACCTGCGCAACGCCCGCCACAAGGACGACCCCAGGCCCCTGGACGGGGACTGCCCCTGCCCTACCTGCCGCAACTACGGCCGCGCCTACCTGCATCACCTGGTCATCGCCAAGGAGATTCTGGGCCTGACATTGCTGACTTGGCACAACCTGCACTATTACCAGGAGCTCATGGCCGGCATTCGGAAAGCAATCGCGGAAGGAACCTTGGAAACGTTTGCACAGGCATTCGGCCAACAGCAGGCAGCGGGAGATATCGAGGCCCTGTAAAGAAAGGGGCGCCAAAGCGCCCCTTATTTAAAGACCTCTGCGGGGATCTTCCGGGATCAGTCGGTCGTGGCCTTCTTTTCTGCCCGCAGCCAGTGGTCCTGATCGCAACCGTCCGGACGACCCTCCGTCTCCCAGATCTGATAGGCTTGGTCCTGAACGTGGCGCCGCGTTTCACCTTCCAGAAAGCCTTCGGCAATCTGCAGGTTGATGTTGATCAGCGTGTCAACGGTGGCGTCCGAAACGTCGATGCCCGAACTCATGATGGTGCCGGCGATGAAATCCGCGAGCCGGCACAGGTTCTCCTTGGTCACCTTCTGCTGCGTGTCGGTCCAACGCAGAACGGCCGTGCGGATCGCCGTCCAGACTTCGAGCTCCCGTTCCAAAGCGGCGGCCATTTTCTCCTTGTCACGTCGCTTTCCGTCGGCCCCCCGGGCCTGATCCAGCAGGATCGCAGCCTCGCTGAGATAGAATGCATCCTGCGAAGGGGCACTCAAATCTTCGAGCGACGTGCCGCCGTTCCCGGTCTTGAGTCTCCTAGAAGTGGTTTTCCCGGGGGCACTCGCTCTTTTGGTCTTCGTCGGCGCCTTGCGCGCCTTCGTGGTGGATTTTGCTCTTGCCATACGGCCTATCCTCTTTAAAGCTCAAGGTGAACAACAATTCCCTCCCTCACTCTTTACGAGACATTGCCCGCAAACGGACTGTTTCACAATACCCTAAGTTATGAAATAATTTTATCAGAGGCCATTCTCAAGTATATACGGTTCGGATGAGCACCAGCACACACGAAACCCTGACCCAACTGGGCCGCACGGCCGAGATTCCGGCGTCCCCCGAGGCGGCGAATCTCGAGACCGTTCCCAACTCCCAGGCCGGTGAAACCTACCTGGTCCGCTTTACGGCCCCCGAGTTCACGTCTCTCTGCCCGGTGACGGGACAGCCGGACTTCGCACACTTGATCATCGACTATGTGCCGGATGCCAATTTGGTCGAGAGCAAGTCCCTGAAATTGTTCCTGGCCTCTTTCCGCAATCACAGGGCCTTTCACGAGGATTGCACGCTGTCAATCGCCAAGCGCATCGCCGCCGCCGCCGGCCCCAAATGGCTGCGCATCGGCGGCTATTGGTATCCCAGGGGCGGCATCCCCATCGATGTATTTTGGCAGACCGGCGAACCGCCGAACGGCCTGTGGCTGCCCGACCAAGGTGTTCCTCCTTACCGCGGGCGGGGATAGGAGGGTTCGGCGATGTGGACCGACGCCGTGGATCTCCGTGATTTCTATGCTACCAGCCAGGGTCGGGTGGCGTGTCGCATGATCGGCAACCGAGTCCGTTCGGTCTGGCCCAACGTCAAAGGGCTGACCGTGGCCGGGCTCGGCTATCCGACTCCGTTCCTTAATCCCTTCCGCGCCGAAGCGGCTCGCGTCTGCGCCGTGATGCCGGCGGCCCAGGGTGTGCTGCACTGGCCCGCAGAGGGCGGCAACCTCACGGTCCTGGCCGAGGAAGGCGAATTGCCCTTCCCTGATCTCTCGATTGATCGAGTGCTGATGGTCCATTCCATGGAATGCGCCGAACAGGTCCGCCCCATGATGCGCGAGGTTTGGCGGGTGCTCTCCGGCAGCGGGCGCTTGCTGGTCGTGGTGCCCAACCGCCGAGGCCTGTGGGCACGGTTCGAACGCAGCCCCTTCGGCCAAGGGCAACCCTACTCCGCAAGCCAGATTTCGCGCGCGCTCAGAGACGCGCTGTTCACCCCGGTCGCCACCCATACCGCGCTGTTCGTGCTGCCCTTGCGATCACGTATGGTGCTGTCCTCCGCCCGGGCCTGGGAGACGGCGGGGGAACGCTGGTTTCCGGCTTTCGCCGGCGTGGTGATGATCGAGGCCTCGAAACAGATGTACGCTGCTCAGCCGCTGACCCAGACCCGCCGCGCGCGCGCCTACGTGCCTCTCACCCGGCGCAACACCAATCCGACGACCCGGACCCCCCCCACTACCTCCTGAGCAGAAACACCGCCTGCTGGCCCAGCAGGTTGGCGCTGAACAGGCCCCCCTGGATGCGCCGCCGTGTGCCATCCTTGTCGAGCGCGATGCTCTTCTCCACCGTGATCCCCATTCCGCGGCACAGCACCACGAAATCCTTGATGGTGCAGAAGTGGATGTTGGGGGTGTCATACCACTCGTCGGACAGCGTCTTGCTCTTGGGCATCCGCCCCTGCGCCAGGAGATATCCCCGAAGCCACCAATGAGCGAAGTTGGGGAATGAGACAATGGCTCGCTTGCCGATGCGGACCAGATTCTCCAGCACGTCTTTGGGATTGGAGGTCGCCTGCAAGGTCTGGCTCAGCACCACGTAATCGAAGGCGCCGTTCGGGTAATAGGCGAGGTCCGTGTCCGCATCCCCCTGGATGACCGACAGCCCGTGCGAAACGCATGCATTCACACCTTCGGTGGAAAGTTCGATGCCCCGACCGTCCACCTGCTTGAAGTGAGTCAGGTAGTCGAGCAACGCGCCATCGCCGCAACCGACGTCCAACACCCGGGAATCGGAATCGATCATGTCGGCGATGATCTGCAGGTCGACGCGAATCGCCTTGCGGCGGAGCTTGTTCGTCATCGCGGCAGCCCCCTGTGGTCTGCCGCCCCGTCGAGGAACCCAGCCAGAACCCGGTGGAATTCCGGCTCGTCCAACAGAAAGGCGTCATGGCCGCAGTCGGATACGATTTCGGCGAAGCTCACATTGGCCGCGACGGCATTCAGGGCCCGGACGATCCGTCGGCTCTCCTCCGTCGGGTAGCACCAGTCGGAGGTGAACGACAAAACGCAAAACCGGGTCCGAGCCCCCCTGAAGGCATCGGCCAGAACCCCATCGTAGCGGGCTTCGAGATCGAAGTAGTCCATGGCCCGCGTGATGTAGAGGTACGAGTTCGCGTCGAAGCGCTCCACAAAGACGCCCCCCTGACGGCGCAGGTAACTCTCAACTTGGAAGTCGGCGTCGAACCCGAAGGTAACCGCCTCACGGTCCTGCAGGCGCCGGCCGAACTTGCGGGTCAACGCCGCCTCGGAAAGATAGGTGATGTGAGCCGCCATGCGCGCCACGGCCAGCCCCCGGCACGGGCGCACGCCGTGCAGCCGATAGTCGCCGTTCCGCCAGTCCGGATCGGCCATGATGGCTTGGCGCCCCACTTCGTGGAACGAGATGTTCTGTGCCGAATGGCGGGCCGCGGTGGCGATTGGCAGTGCCGCGAAGACGCGCTCTGGATAGCTCGCCACCCACTCGAGCACCTGCATCCCCCCCATGGAGCCACCGATCGCCGCGAATAGGCTGTCGATGCCCAAATGGTCGAGCAGCATGGCCTGGACCCGCACCATGTCGGCGATCGTGATGACCGGAAAGTCCAGTCCCCAAGGCTGCCCCGTCGCCGGGTTGATCTCCTTGGGACCGATGGTTCCCATGCAGCCGCCGATGACATTGGGACAGATCACATAGTAACGGTCCGTATCGATGATCTTGCCGGGACCGACGATCACCTCCCACCAACCGGGCTTTTTCGTAATGGGATGGGTATCGCCGACGAACTGGTCCCCGGTCAGCGCGTGGCAGACCAAAACCGCATTGCTTTTTTCATCATTGAGCTCGCCGTAGGTCTGATAGGCGACCGTGAAATCTCCAAGCTCCGTCCCGCAATCGAGACGCAAGGGATCTTCTGCGCCCAGCGTCACGTAGTGGCAGGGCAACGCACTCGTATCGATGCTCAACGTCTCCGGTACGGTCATGTCGGGTCCTCGGGTTCCCTGGACAAAGGGGTTCATAGCTAGGCAAGGAGCCTGATTCGTGTCAACGTTTTCTTTGATTTTGGCAGGGCATCCCGTTATCTACACGGACGTAAATTTCCGGAAGCAGGACCCATGAGCACGAAGCCGTCACTGGACGAACTCCGCCAACAGGTCGATACCATCGACGATAAGATCCATGATCTGATCATGGAACGGACTCGCGTGGTCGAGAACGTGCGCGCCATCAAGAAGGCCGACCGGGTCAAGATCCGTCCCGCCCGCGAGGACCAGATCATCTGCCGTCTGATCAAACGTCACAAAGGTTTTTTCCCGAAATGGGAGTTGGTCCGCATTTGGCGGGAAATCATCGTCGCCACCCTGAGATTCGAAGGTCCATTTTCGACCATTATCTATACGGGCGACGATGACGCGGACGGCTACTGGGACCTGGCCCGCGACCAATACGGTTCGTTCACGCCGCTCACCACCTCGGGTTCGTTCCACCAAGTGATCGAGGCGGTGCGGAACCAGGAAGCAACGGTCGGCATCTTGCCGGTGCCACGCCCGGGTGACGAAAACCCCTGGTGGCGACATCTGGTCACCGAGAGCGCGGATGCACCTCGCGTCATCGCCCGTCTGCCTTTCTTCGGTCAGGGCAATGCTAGGGCCGGCGGCATCGAGGCGCTCGTCGTCTGCCCGGTGGGACGGGAACCCACAGGACGCGACCGTTCCTATCTCGCTTTCGAGACCGCGGCGGAAACGAGTCCCGGACGGCTGCGTGATGTCGTGTCGGCCGAAGGGTTTGAGATCCTGTTCCAGGACAAGTGGACCGACCCTCACCTGCCCGGCCTGACCTTGCACCTTATGGAGGTGGACGGCTTCATCACGGTTGGCGACCCCCGTCTCAGATGCTGCCAAGACACGTTGGGGACCTCAGAAAACCGGGTCTTTCCGCTGGGTAACTACGCCTTGCCGCTGAGCACGGACGAACTGGAGAACTGAGGAGATCCGCAAGATGTGCCCTCCCGTCCCACGCCCTGGAATCATGGAGATCGAGCCCTATGTGGGTGGCGAGTCCGCCGTTCCCGGGATCGATCGCGTCATCAAGCTGGCCTCCAACGAAGGAGCCCTGGGCCCCAGCCCGAAAGCCGTCGCCGCCTATCAGGCGCTGGCCGGAGATCTCCACCGCTATCCTGACGGCGGCTGCACCGAGTTGCGCGCCGGGCTGGCCCGCGCCTACGGACTCGATGCCGGGCGCATCGTCTGCGGCGCCGGTTCGGACGAGTTGTTGGGATTGCTGGCAAAGGCCTACGCAGGGCCCGGCGACGAGGTCATCTGCTCGGAGCACGGCTTCCTGATGTACCCCCTCGCCACGCTCGCTGCCGGTGCCACGCCCGTGGTCGCGGCGGAAAGGAATCTCGCGGCGGATGTGGACGAGATCCTGGCCAAGGTCACGGATAAGACGCGCATCGTCTTTATCGCCAACCCCAACAACCCGACCGGCACCCACCTGCCACCGAACGCGATGAAACGGCTCAGGGACAACCTGCCCGGAACCGTGCTGCTGGTCATCGATGCGGCCTATGCCGAGTTCATCACCGGACGCGACGACTACTCGCCCGGGGTCGAACTGGTGGAGAGCACCGACAACACGGTAATGACCCGCTCGTTTTCAAAGATCTTCGCGCTCGGCAGCGTGCGGCTCGGCTGGGCCTTTTGCCCGGAGAACGTCGCCGATGTGCTGAACCGGGTCCGCAATCCTTTCAATGTTTCAGCCCCGGCCCAGGTCGCGGGACTGGCGGCGCTGGAAGACGCGGATTTCCTGGAGCGTTCGCGACGCCACAACACCACTTGGCGCGCCTGGACGACCGAACGGCTGAGGGAACGGGGCCTCAGGGTCACCGACAGCCTGGGTAATTTCGTGCTCGTGCGCTTCCCCGACGAACCGGAGCGGACGGCGGCCAAAGCCGACGCCTTCCTCAAGGCCAAGGGGATCATCGTCCGGCGCATGGCCGGTTACGGGCTCCCCGAATCGCTGCGTGTCAGTATCGGCACGGAGGACGAGATGACCGCCTTCATCGATACCTTAAAGGAGTTCCTGGACCAATGAGCATGCTGTTCCGGAAAGTGGCCTTCGTCGGCATCGGCCTCATCGGCTCCTCCCTGGCCCTCAGAATCCGGCGCGACGGAATGGCCGGGCACATCGCCGTCTCGACCCGCTCGCAGGAGACGCTCGACAAGGCCGAGGAATTGGGACTGGGGGATTCCTACACCCTGGACGCCGCCGAAGCCGCCAAGGATGCGGACCTTGTGGTCATCTGCGTACCGCTTGGCGCCTATTCGGCGGTGGCGGAAACCATCGCGCCTAGCCTCAAGCCGGGCGCCATCGTTAGCGACGTTGGCTCGACCAAGAGCTCCGTCATCACCGACATCGCCGGACACCTCCCCGAAGGCGTGCCCCTGGTCCCCGCCCACCCGGTGGCCGGCACCGAGCATTCGGGACCCGAGGCCGGCTTCGACACCCTGTTCGAAGACCGCTGGTGCATTCTGACACCACCGGAGGGCACGGACCCGTCAGCACTTGATTTGGTGACCCAGATGTGGCGCCGCGCCGGCAGCAACGTCGAGATCATGACCCCCGCGCACCACGACCTGGTGCTTGCCATCACCTCTCACCTGCCCCACCTGATCGCCTACACCATCGTCGACACGGCGACCTATCTTGAGGAGGATATCAAGGCCGAGGTCATCAAGTTCTCGGCCGCCGGCTTCCGTGATTTCACCCGAATCGCGGCCTCGGACCCCACCATGTGGCGCGACATCTTCCTCAAAAACCGGGAAGCGGTGCTCGAAGTTCTGGGCCGTTTCAATGAGGACCTGACCATGCTGCAGAGGGCCATCCGACGTGGCGACGGAGACGCGCTCTTCGAGGCATTCAGCCGCACTCGGACCATCCGACGCGGCGTCATCGACGCCAAACAGGCGTAAACCAGGCTTCCCTTATCCACAGAGAAACCCAAACCGACTCTTGACGTCGATTCTGCAGTTTTGGCACTCTATCTTGTAGTTGAGCCGCAGAAGACCACTAGATATTCGGAAGGGGACGGGCCATGACCGCAATGTGCCACGCCGAGGAGTTCTGGGGCAGCCATCCAATTGACGTCATCGAGCAAATGATCCTAGCCCGGGAATGGGTGTTCGACCGCAACTCGGACCACGAGTTGGCGGCACGCGTGCCGGGGCGTTGGTGCGACTACAACCTCTTCTTCGCCTGGAACGAAGACTTGGCGGCGATGCACTTCTCCTGTGCCTTCGATATGCGGATTCCCTTCGAGAAGCGGATTGCGTCCCATGACCTCATTCAACGCATCAACGGGACTCTGTGGCTCGGCCACTTCTGCCTTTGGCCTGACGAAGGACAGCCCGTGTTCCGCCATGTGCTGCCGTTACGCGGCTCCAAGGGGCCGGCCCCGGAGCAGATCGACGACTTGCTAAGCGCCGGCGTCGAGGAATGCGAACGTTTCTTTCCCGCCTTCCAATTCGTGGTCTGGGGCGGTAAGTCGCCGCAGGACGCCATCGATGCGGCCATGATCGACACCGTCGGCGAGGCCTGAGCTCATGGCCCTGACCCTGGTCCTGGTCGGCGGCGGCAAGATGGGCAGCGCCATGCTGGAAGGTTGGATCCAACGCGGCACGGACCCGGCCGGCGTCACGGTGGTGGAACCGAACGCGGAGGCTGCGGATGCGCTCCGTGAGCGTTTCGGTGTTACGACGGTGTCGGACGCGGGCGGCCTTCCGGGCAATCTCAAACCCGAAGTTGTGGTTCTGGCGGTCAAGCCCCAGGTTCTGGCGGATGTGATCCCTGCCTACAAGCGGTTCGCGACCCCTGCCACGATGTTCCTATCCATCGCTGCCGGCAAGACCATCGGGTCTTTCGAGGCCGCCCTGGGATCGGACGCCGCCATCGTCAGGGCCATGCCCAATACTCCGGCGGCGGTCGGACGCGGCGCCACCGTCGGTTGCCCGAATCCCCAAGTCACCAACGAGCAGCAACGGCTTTGCCACGACCTGCTGGAAGCGGTGGGGGCCTGCCACTGGGTCGACGACGAGTCTCTGATGGACGCGGTCACCGCAGTCTCGGGCAGCGGTCCGGCCTACGTTTTTTGGTTAGTCGAATGTCTAGCCAACGCCGGTCGGGACGCCGGGCTGGAGAGTGAACTGGCCGAACGCCTGGCGCGGCTCACCGTGGCCGGCGCGGGAGAACTGTTGCATCAGTCCGCCGAGTCCGCCGAACAGCTGCGCCGCAACGTCACCAGCCCTGGCGGCACCACGGCGGCGGCACTGGAAATCCTGATGGATGAAGACGGCCTCGCCCGTTTGATGGTCCGCGCCGTTTCGGCGGCAACGAAACGTTCAAGACAGCTCGTCGGTTAATACATCCCATACATAAAAAGGTTTCTGCTCCCCCTGAGAGCGGAAACGCTCTCTGAATGAAACAGACAGGAGAGCCGCAACCTTTTTATGTATGGGATGTATAACGGCAGAACCGTCTCGAATCACCCAAACTTGGCCAGAAACCGGACCAGCTTCTTGGTGCCTTCGCCGAACAGCTTGGGCGTGTAGAAGCTGCCCGCGGCCCGTTTGTTAACCTCAGCCATGGTGGGATAAGGCGTAATCATGCTTGCCACGGCGCCGATCTTCAGTCCCTGGGAGATGGCCAGGACCCAGGCATGAACCAGCTCGCCGGCGTTCTTGCCTGCGATGCCGGCCCCCAGGATCTTGCCCTTCGGAGTCGTGATCACCTTGACGAGCCCGTCAATGCAGCGTTCGGCCTGGGCGCGGTCGTTCTCGGCAAACGGCCAGCGGAGGACCCGGAGGTCCGTATGACCGGCCTGGCGTGCCATTTCCTCGGTCATTCCGACCTGGGCCAGCTCGGGGTCGGTATAGGTAACCCAGGGCACGGCTGAATAGTCGACCTTGGCCGGCAGGCGGAACAGCGCGTTGCGGATGACGATCCCGGCGTGGTAGCCGGCTATGTGGGTGAACTGAAAGCCCCCCGCCACGTCGCCGATGGCAAAGATCTTCTTGTTGGTGCTGCGCAGCCGGGCGTCCACTTCGATACCCTTCGGGCTGAAGCGCACCCCGGCCTTGTCGAGGTCGAGGCCGTCCACATTGGCCCGTCGCCCCGTGGCCACCAGGAGGGCCGACCCCTCGATGCGCGTTTCCTTGCCCTTTCCTTCGTCGAGCACAACGGCGATGCCGTCGCCCGCCTTCTCAACGCGGGTGATCTTGACCTTCTCGCGGATGTCGATGCCGTCGGCATCCAAGCGCCGGCGCACCACGTCCACCAGTTCCGGGTCGTCCTTGGGCATGATGTTGAACATTTCCAGCACCGTGACGCGGGCGCCCAAGTGCCGGTGGGCCTGGGCCATCTCAATGCCGATGGGACCGCCGCCGATGACGACCAGATGCTCCGGCACGCCACCCAGGGTGAAGATGTCCTCGTTGGTATGATGGGTGACTTCGTCCAGCCCCGGAATCGGCGGCACAAAGGGTGACGAGCCGGTGGCAACGATGAAACGCCGGGCACGCACCACGGCGCCACCGGCCTCGACGCGGTTTGCGCAGACGAACTTGCCCGCCGCCTGAATGACCTTGACCCCCAGTCCCTCGAACCGGTCCACGGAGTCGTTGGGGGCGATGGCGGCGATGACATCGGCAACGTGTTTGTAAACCGCGGGGCCGTCGACGGCCTTGGTTTCGCTGTCGACACCGAAGGCGGACGTATGGCGTGCATGCTCGGCGGCGTGTCCCGCCGCAAGCAGGGCCTTGGAGGGGACACAGCCCGTGTTGAGGCAGTCGCCACCCATGGCCCCCTTTTCGATCAGCACCACCGAGGCTCCCATCTGCGAGGCCCCCGCCGCAACGGAGAGCCCCCCCGATCCGGCACCGATGACGCAGAGGTCGACGTTGAGTTCCTGGGGCATGATGAATTCCTGGGACATTGATGAATTTCTTCGGACGCGAAAGGAAATGGATCAAAAGGTCAGCCGCGGGCCTCCCACTTCTTATAGGCGACCGGGACCAGCGCCAGCAACGCCAGACCGATCAGCCCGGCCACGATCTCCGGCGTCAGGATGCCGTTCAGCGTCAATTCCTCGCCACTCTCGAGAATGCCGCCAAGGCCCGCACCGACTGTGGCGTAAACGGCAGTGCCGGGAATGATGCCGAAAAAGGTGCCGATGACGTAGTGGCGCAGTTTGACGCCCAGGAAGGCCGGGGCCAGGTTGACCAGCCAGAACGGGAACAAAGGCACCAGGCGCAGGGTCAGCATGTAGTTGAGCTCGTCCTCTTGGAACCCTTCCTCCATCTTGTGGATCCCCGGTCCGGCCCTCTCCCGCAGCCAGTCGCCGATCGCGTGCTTGGTGGCGAGAAACAACGCCGTGGCGCCGACGGTGGCACCAACGACCACGCTGGCGGTCCCCAGGACCGTGCCGAAGATAAATCCGCCCGCCAACGTCATCACGGTTCCCGAGGGCGGCAGAAATACCGTCGTCGCCGCATAGATCCCGGCGAAAGCGATCGCCGCCAAAACTTTGTTGCCCGCAACCCAATCCTGGAGCAACTCGCGATTTTCCCGGAGCGCGTCGAAGGTCAAATACTCATGCAGCCCCAAAGCGAAGAAAAGGGCGGCCCCGGCACCCAGGCCGATCACCGGAAACAGGCGGGTTGGGATATAGGGTTTGGCGGCGGTTTTCGTATCGGTCATGGCGATCACCTTCTCGGCCCCCTCAAACGGCTGGGCTTGAGAAGAATAATCGGCAATCCTCCGATCAACAGCCACTCACCATTGCGTGACCGGTCTGTGACTGGAAAGGCCTTTCCCGGCGTTGACTTCGCCTGTTCCAGCCAGTATACACCGGACCTTGTTTTTCCAACGGAGACGACCCCGTGAAACGCACCTATCAACCGAGCAAGCTCGTTCGCAAGCGCCGGCACGGATTCCGCAGCCGCATGGCGACCGTCGGCGGGCGCCGGATCCTGGCCAACCGCCGCGCGAAGGGGCGCAAGCGCCTGTCGGCCTGATCTCGCCGTGGCTCCGTCTGTCGCGCACCTGAAGCGCCGGGTGGAGTTCCTCCGGGTCTCCGGCACCAAGCGGAAGTGGGTCGCACCCGGTCTGATCCTCCAGGTTCGCCCGCACAAGGCGGGGGACCGGTTCCCGGGCGAGGCACCTCCCATTCGCGTCGGCTTCACGGTCAGCCGCAAGGTCGGAAACGCCGTTACCCGCAACCGGGCAAGGCGCCGGCTGCGGGCACTGGCGGAGGAGATCCTGCCAATCCACGCCAATCCCGGCCACGACTTCGTGGTCATCGGACGGGCGGCGAGCGTAAATCGGCCTTTTCCGGCGTTGGCTGACGATTTGAAGACGGCCTTGAAACGGCTCAAGGTTTACCGCAAAGCGGAAATCGAAGGGGAGAGAAGTCAATGAAGTTGGCCATCGTGGCAGCAAAGGGGCTCATCCGAGGCTACCAGCTCTTCATCTCGCCCATTCTTCCCGGTGTCTGCCGTTTCGATCCCACCTGCTCCCAGTATGCAATGGAAGCGGTCGGCCGCTTCGGCGTCCTGAAAGGCGGTTGGCTGGCGTTTCGGCGCTTCGGCCGCTGCCGCCCCTGGGGCGGCTGGGGCTACGACCCCGTCCCCGAGACGGACCCCGGTTGCCGCGGACATGCCCACTAAGGATCCCTCCGAAGAAAAGAGACGACACCGATGATCGATCAACGCAACATGTTCCTGGCGATCGCTCTTTCGCTGGCGATCCTCTTCGGCTGGGAATACTTCTTCGGCAACCCCTTGCTGCCGCCGCCCGAACAAACGGCACAGACCCAGCCCCAGACCCCCGAAGGCGGCACCCCGCCCAACATTCCGTCGGAGGCGCCTCCTCCGGCTCCCGGACAGGCTGCACGCGCTCCGGTGGCGCCTATGATGAGCCGCGAGGATACGCTGAAGACGTCGCCCCGGATTCAGATCCGGTCGACCCGGCTGCACGGATCCATCGAGCTGAAGGGCGGACGCCTTGACGACCTGACGCTGGCCGACTACCGCAAGACCCTGGATCCGGAAAGCGCCGAGATCGAGATCCTCAGCCCGCAGGGCGCGGACAATGCCTACTTCGCCCAATGGGGCTGGGTCGGTACGGATATCAAGGTGCCGGGCGCGGACACCCAGTGGACAGCGGACCGGACCATCCTAGAGCCTGGCCGCCCGACAACGCTCAGTTGGGACAACGGCCAGGGCCTTGTCTTCACGCGGACCTACACCCTTGACGACGACTACATGTTCACCGTCGACCAGAAGGTGGAGAACCGGGGCAGCGTGCCCGCATCTCTGCACCCTTACGGCCTGCTGTCGCGCCACAACACGCCCGAGGTTACTGGTTTCATCATCCTGCACGAAGGGCCGCTCGGCGTTTTCGACGAGACCCTGAAGGAAGTCGACTACGAGGATCTGCGCACGGAAAGCCCGGTCACCCAATCGACCACCGGCGGCTGGATGGGCATCACCGACAAGTACTGGCTGACGGCGTTGGTCCCCGACCAAGCGGTCTCCGTCAACACCCGTTTCAAACATACCCGCGACCAGAACACCGACAAATACCAGGCCGATTTCCTGGGGGAAGCCATGTCGGTGGGGCCGGGGGCCTCCGTCCAATCCCAGTCACACTTCTTTGCCGGGGCCAAGGAAGTGAAGTTGCTCGACCATTATGCCGAGACACTGGGCGTGGCGCGCTTTGACCTCGCCATCGACTTCGGCTGGTTCTATTTCCTGACCAAGCCGATCTTCTATGCGCTGATCTACATCAACAACTACGTCGGCAACTTCGGCGTCGCCATCCTGCTTCTTACCGTGCTCATCAAGCTGGTGTTGTTCCCGCTGGCCAACAAGTCCTACGTCGCCATGAGCAAGATGAAGAAGCTGCAGCCCGAGATCAAAAAGATGCAGGAGCGCTTCGGCGACGACAAGGTCCGGCTCAATCAGGAAATGATGACGCTCTACAAGAAGGAGAAGGTCAACCCGGCCTCGGGCTGTCTGCCGATCCTGGTCCAGATTCCGGTGTTCTTCGCCCTCTACAAAGTGCTGTTCGTCAACATCGAAATGCGCCAGGCCCCCTTCTTCGGATGGATCCAGGACCTGTCGATCCCCGATCCGACCACCGTGTTCAACCTGTTCGGCCTGATTCCCTGGACACCGCCCGAGATGCTGATGATCGGCATCTGGCCTCTGTTCATGGGCCTCACCATGTGGCTGCAGCAGAGACTGAACCCGGCGCCCACGGACCCGCTGCAGGCCAAGATCTTCATGTTCCTGCCGATCCTGTTCACCTTCCTTCTGGCTCAGTTCCCGGCCGGTCTGGTCATCTACTGGGCCTGGAACAACTTGCTTTCCGTTGCCCAGCAGTGGGTGATTATGCGCAAGATGGGCGTGAAGGCCTGATCCCCGATTAAGAGGGGAACCGCCCCATGAGCGTCGAACCCAATGCACAAGCCGAGGAGGCCGGCCGCAAGCTGTTCGCGGGCGCGTGCACTTTCCTGCTCGGTGCGGCGGGGCTTCCTCAGGTGCCGGATAGCGATCTTCCTGAAGTGGCCTTCGCCGGACGGTCCAACGTCGGCAAGTCGAGCCTCTTAAACGCCCTGACGGGGCGCAAGACGCTGGCCCGGACCTCCAATACCCCGGGACGGACCCAGCAGCTCAATTTCTTCGATCTGGCCGGTCGCCTGATGCTGGCCGATCTGCCCGGCTACGGCTTTGCCAAGGCCCCCAAGGCCAAGGTGGAGGCCTGGACACATCTGGTCGACGCCTATCTCAAGGGCCGAGCCCAGCTCAGGCGGGTTTTGCTGTTGGTCGATGCCCGCCATGGGCTCAAAGACGTCGACCGTAAGATGATGACCATGCTTGACACGGCGGCCGTCAGCTACCAGGTGGTGCTCACCAAGTGCGACAAGGTGAAACCGGGACCGCTCTCCGCCCTGGTCGAAAAGACGGCGCAGGAACTCACCAAACACACCGCGGCCCACCCCGAGGTTCTTCCCACCAGCGCAGCCAAGGGGGACGGCATCGCGGAACTTCGGGCGGCGCTTGGGGCGTTGGCGCGGAAAAGGGATGAAAATTCCGATATTTAAGCGTAAAGTCCCGCGCCATGAACACCACGACGACCAAGACCGAGAAGACGACCGTCGATTGGGTGACCCAGGCCCAGTTGCTCTCCGAGGCGCTGCCCTACATGAAGCGGCACGCCAAGGGCGTCTTCATCATCAAATACGGGGGGCACGCCATGGGCGATGCCGACCTCGCGCACCTGTTTGCTCGGGATGTGGTGCTGCTCAAGCAGGTCGGCATGGTGCCCATCGTGGTGCACGGCGGCGGGCCGCAAATCGGCAAGATGTTGGATCGGCTCGACATCAAGACCGAGTTCGTCGACGGGCTCCGGATCACCTGCGAGGAAACGGTTACGGTGGCCGAGATGGTGCTGTCCGGCTCCATCAACAAACACATCGTCTCGGCCATCAACCAGGCCGGCGGCTATGCGGTGGGCCTGTCGGGCAAGGATGCCGATCTGATCCGGGCCGAGAAGGTCAATAAGGTCAAGCGGGATCCGAATTCGGAACGCGACACCCTCGTCGACCTCGGCTGGGTGGGACGGCCCGTGCGGATCACCACCCACGTACTCGACACCTTCACCCAGTCCGACATCATCCCCGTCATCGCCCCCATCGGACGCGGCGACAAGGGCGAGACCTTCAACATCAACGCCGACACGGTGGCCGGCGCCATCGCGTCCGCCATGACGGCGCGCAGGCTCCTGATGCTGACCGACGTTGAAGGTGTGAATGACAGGAAGGGGCGGCTGATCTCCAGGATGACCGCCTCGGAGGCCGGGAAATACATCAAGGACGGCACCATTTCGGGCGGCATGATCCCCAAGGTCGAGACCTGCCTGGAAGCGCTTCGAAACGGCGTTAAGGGTGCCGTCATCATCGACGGCAGGGTGCCGCACGCCATCCTGCTGGAACTCTTTACCGAGCATGGCGCCGGCACGTTGATCACCGGCGACGATTAATACCAAGGGCCGGTGGCCACCCACCGTGCCGTTCTGAATATCCACATCAGGTGATGCTCCCTTTTCCAAATTTCCGGCACATTTAGGGCTTCACCCCAACACCTTCCGCTCAACCATCAGGGCTCCCCCTATATCTTGTGGGTGCAGCCGTTATGAACCACAAAATTGCAGTATAAATCAATTGAAATGTGCGTTGTTTCGGTTGACTTTAAGCGTTTGGAAAGAATAATACGTGATTATATGGGGGAAGCTCGGTTTCAGTTCTTCCGAACATACTAATTTAGGGCAATTGGCGTCATGTATCCTTATTTGCACGGCTTCAAACGATGGAGCGGCAAGACACCAAATACCGAAGAATCACTCCGCCATCTTTTGGCCGGAGATCCAGGGCGTGCGCACGTCACCGTCGAGGACAAGTCATCGGTCGGGAAAGAGGGCTTCTCGTGACCGTTCCGAATGCCCGCAAAGGTCAGAAAAAAAGAACTATAGCGGCAATCGCTCTCATTGCTGCTATGGGCCTTGGCGGCAGCGCTTGGGCGCAGCAGGTGCCGCCTTTCGCAGAGCCGGGCCGTATCGACAAGACGAGGGAGAAGCTGATCGAGCCAAAATCGACTTTTGAAGAACCTTCCATCCCTCCGGCATCGGAGGAGAGCCCTCCCGAAAAATCTGCCGAAACGACTTTTGAACTTAAAAAAATTGTCGTCGAGGCGGAGGACTTAACGAATCCCGGGCACGCGGACCCTCGCGGCTCACGGGTCTATGATGTTGAGACTGAGTTCGAAGACCTTTACCGGAAATATGTCGGTAAGCCCGTTTCTATTATTGATATCTTCGATATCGCGAACGCCATTACCACTTTTTACCGTAATAACGGTTTCTTCCTTTCCCAGGCATACGTTCCCCCACAGACGATCGAAGATGGGGAGGTCATTATCCGGGTGGTCGAGGGGTACATCGACCGTGTTACGATCGCCAGCGATACGGATGCCGAAGACTCCACCCGGGACCTCGGAGACGACATCTTCGTCAAGGGGAGCTTGGGAGGGCGCGATGATCTATTCCGCCAGCTTGCGAAGAAGATAAGGGCCACTCGACCAATTCACATCCATGATCTTGAACGATATACGCTTCTCGCCAGAGACCTGCCGGGCGTCGAGGCGAGTTCGAGGCTTTCTCCTTCAGAGAAAAAAACGGGGGCTTCGGATCTCGAGATCGTCTTGAAGCTTGCGCCTTTCGAAGGCTCCGTTGACTACGATAATTTTGGCACCCGCACAGCGGGCCCGTGGGGGGTCGCCGTCAAAGTTGGCGCAAACAATGCCCTTGGCCTTTACGAGAAGACGACCCTGTCCTATCGCCAAACCACGGAGCGCAAAGAGCTTCGTGAACTCGCCTTCTCCCACGAACAAACGCTGAATAGCGAAGGTACCCGGCTCGTGTTTTCCGCTTATCGGAATCGGTCGGAAGCCGGCTCTAATCTCGCTTTTCTGGATCTGCAGGGTCAGAACACCAAAGTAGAACTGATGGCCGTTCATCCATTCATTCGATTGCGTCGGGAGAACCTGAGCGGTCACATCAGATTCACCTACCGGAACTCCCTCCTTAACATGTTCGGGGATACGTTCTCCGAGGATCGCATTCGGGCGATCCGTGTCGGCGGCACTTTCGACAATGTGGACAAATGGAACGGGACCAACCTGGTCGATGTCGAGCTTCACCAGGGCGTCAACATTTTCAATGCGACCGAGAAAGGATCGCCACTTTTGTCGCGGGGTCTGGGGCGAAGCGACTTTACAAAGCTGACCGCGCTTGCTTATCGCAAACAGCGCTTGCCCTATGGCTTCGGTCTGACGGCTGCCGCCACGGCACAGTGGTCGGCACACGAATTACTGGCCTCCGAGGAATTCGGTTATGGGGGCCGCCTGTTTGGGCGGGCCTATGACACTTCAGAGATCTCCGGCGATCACGGCTGGGCAGTGGGCCTGGAACTTCTGTACTCGGGCCTGCCATCTATTCCCGAGGTCGAGTACTACCCGTATGTCTTCTACGACTTCGGTGCCGCCTACAGCATTACGCCTATAGACCTGCCGGCCCACCAGACAGGTGCCTCGGCTGGTGGCGGCATTCGGTTCAAGATTCCAAAGACCCATCTATCCGGGTCGCTGGAATTCGCCAAGCCTCTTACTCGTCCTGTGCATGCGATGGGCGAAGATGGCGATGGGTTTCGCACTTTCTTTAAGCTCAGGGCAACGTATTGAGGAATTCGGAGCGGTCATGAGCCCCCCCTTTCCCGACCGGTGATTTGCCCTTGACGGGGACGCGTGCACGCCATGGGCGTCCTGCCCAAAGCCCGGTAATATTTCTTAACATTCGACACATTGCGGCTTCCTATCGTTTGGGGTCGCTGCAGTCGACCGCAATGATTTCAGGAGGTTTTTCAGGGTTGGGGCGTGTTCGAATTTGCGGAAAAATAGCTGTATCCGGCTTGTTTTGTTACAAATTTCGTTTCGGTTTCCAGCGTTTTCCGCCGGTCCCAATCTGGATCGGAGGACATCATGAATCCGAGGGGACATAATACCAAGGTGCGGTGATAATGACTCATAGAGACGGGCCGGCAGGGTCAGCCAAAAAAATTCCGAACCCTTTTCAACTGGTTCAGATAGACCCGATACATCCATACATAAAAAGGAAAGGGCCGATGGCCGGGCGGCCCCACGGTCTATCACACCGGTCTCCCGCCCGCATGTCGCACATCACGGTGGAACGTGGGCTCAATTCAAGCACGGACGCGCTGTCGTTACAGAGAGAGAGAGAGAGAGAGAGACAAGGTCACTCATCGGCCGCACACGATAGGGCGGCTTCATCGTGTTGGAAAACACCGCCGCTTGGTAGTTGCCGAGCCTGTTCGGCAGGGCGGGGCAATCCTTGCCCGCTGGATTGGGACCTCCGGCAGCTCTCGGGGTGGAAGAGAGGATCAAGGCCGTCTGACTGTGTCTTCGGATGAGCATTCTCGGAAGGGGGAGGGGGAGGGATATAATCCGGGTCCTCTTTAAATGGGTCCCCTTCGTCCTCTTCAGGTGGAGGAGAATACACTAGAGGATAAACCTCGGGACTCCCACTCAGCGGTGGTGTATCACTACCGTCGTCAAGCAGTTCAATCAACTTATCCATGCCCGCCTGGTCGCGTATCTCATACGTTACCCCGCCTATCTTAATCACAATTTTCCCGGAGGGGTCGCCTCTAAAATCTAAGCTGTTTATGGATATGGACTCAGACTCAATACTAATGTTGCCGGCAGAGCCGGTGTAGATGCGTCGTTCTAGATTTCCATTCTCGTCCAGGACTTCGTCCCATCCGCCGTTGGCCTCGAAGTAGTTGCTACCTACTACTTTCTTAGCGAAAATTATAATTTCGCCGCCGCTGCTGCCTTCACCGTATGCACCTCCGACGGAGAGAGAGCCTAGGTGGGCGTCCCCCTCAGCCCCAGCCCAAATTATAATTTTGCCGCCGCTGCCGGGGGCGTATTTTCCGGTGTCCAGTGGAGACCCGTTGGCAGATATCTTGGAGGTGGTTGTGTCGACCTTCGAGGTAGGTAGGAGAATCCAGTCCGGTGTAGGATTATTCTTTGTAGAAGGGGCCAGTTCGATGCCCCTTGGTTCGAGCGCTTCCTTAACCTCGTCGATAAGATATTCCCCGCCGATCTGGACCGTGCCACCCGGAGCGCCGCTGGCCGTTACCCATGAGTTGGTTATGATCACCTCCTCACCAAGGATGGAAATGGCCCCTCCCGAACCATCCTTATGGGAAGGCTCGGTATCGATTTCCGTATGTTCGATATTCACCTTCGTCTTACCAAAGATGAGAACGGTTCCTCCGCGCCCACTATACCCCTTGGCTATGATATCCTTCTGAGATGTACCCAAAAGATCCACCGTATTAGCAAGAATGAAAATGTCTCCTCCCTTGCCCTTTCCCTGTGCGGTCGCCTCGGCGTTGAGCGTCAGGTTCATCTCAGACTCACTACTACTTACCTTCTCCTCAGCACGGATGATAATGGTTCCTCCGTTCTCGCCCCCGCTGGCCTCGATCTGGACCGACCGCCCGGAACGGCTATCCAAATCAGTGTTAAAAGACACGTTCTGGCCAGAGATATCAATGGTTCCTCCGTCCTCGTTTTTCCCGCTGGCGTCGATATCTGAAGCGACGATCTTCACATCCTCCACAGCTTCGATTCTGATGGTTCCTCCGTTCTCGCCCCCGCTGGCATCGATCTTTGAACGATCGTAACCTATATTAGGCTTGAAGCCTTTGATCGTCACATTCGCACCACCAAGGACTTTAATGGTTCCTCCGTCCCCGTTGTCCCCGCTGGCGTCGATCTCTGAGCCGGCGATATTCACATCAACATCATCCTTCTTAGCTTCGATGCGGATGGTTCCTCCGTTATCGCCCCCGCTGGCGTCGATATATGAGCTGGCGATATTCACATCATTCTTCTCAGCTTCGATGCTGATGGTTCCTCCGTCCTCTTTGTTCCCGCTGGCGTCGATATCTGAGCCGACGATATTCACATCCTCCTCAGCTTCGATGCGGATGGTTCCTCCGTTATCGTCCCCGCTGGCGTCGATATCTGAGCTGACGATATTCACATCCTCACCAAGGACTTCAATGGTTCCTCCGTCTTCGTCTTCGTCGCCTGAGGCCTCCAGAGTGCCGCCTTTCACCAGGACAATCCCTTCGACGCCCCCGTTCAAGACGATCTTGCCTTCTCCCTCCACCAAGGTGTTTGCCCTGATGACACCATCCATGTTGATGGCGTTCCCCACGAAATCCCCGGCCATCTTGGCGGTCAGGAGAACATAACCGCCATCGGCATGGATCTCGCCATCATTGTAAACGGCATTTTCGTATGTCGAGCTCAGAGCGTCCCCCGTGAAAACGATCAACTCATCGCCGTACATGTCGAGGGTAAACCCTTTACCGGCACCCAAGCCGACCTTCCCCAGCCTGGCAGTGATGATCCCGGAGTTCCGCACGCGGGGAGCCACTAGAACGGCAATGCCGTTTTCCTCTGCAGTTCCGCCTACAGTGATCGTGCCTTCGTTGATAACCATGGCATCGGCTTCGCCGGGAATATTGAAGTCGTACTTTCCGTCGACGCCGTCCAAGTCAAAGACCCTAATGAAGTCCGCGTCGCTAATACCATGGGAGGTGGCGACAAGGCCGTTGACGTTAATCACGGACCCCGCGCCGAAAAGGATACCGTTTGAATTGATGATCCAGACGTGTCCGTTGGCAGTCAGGGTCCCCAGAATCTCGGATATACTTCCACTATAGTCCCTGTTGAGGGCGATCGAACGCGTATTCGGCTGGTTAAAGTAGACGTGCTCGTCAGAACCAATGTTGAAACTCTTCCAGTTGATGATGACCCTATCGCTGGTCTGGTCGATGGTAAAAACGGAGAGATCACCGTCTGCATCGATAACTTCGCCACCACCCGCGTACGTCCCTCCCTCCGGGAGAGCTTGCGCAGTCTGACTGGACGCAATTCCCATAGCCAGCACGAAGGCCGATAACAGAGGCCACGTGCCCGATAGGGATGTTGTCGATAGGAGCCAGACGCCAAGCCTAGTCTTGGATTGTCTGTAAGGATAGGTCATCGTGTCCTTCGGGAATCGTGCTTATCGGAAGACGGGGGGGGGTGGGATCGTAAATAAGCGTTTGATCGCCGACATTTTCGCATTTCCCCAATTCCCGTCATAAACCCGCAAATTTCAATCTTTGAAACGCGCTTATCTTTAAACCACACTTATCTTTAAGTCACA
>PIVK01000435.1 GCA_003354135.1 Rhodospirillales bacterium | reverse complement strand
GACGGCACCAGAATTTCGCTGCCGTCCGCGCCCCGCCGCCGCACGCCGTAACGAACCGCCTGGCGTTCCTTCGAGGTCATTTGGCCCAGCATGTTCTTAGTGATCCAGGTGGTGCCCCCCTGGGCGAAATCACTGAGCCGCCCGGCCACGTTGACCGTGTCGCCGAGCACCGTGAACTCTACGTGGGTCGGCGTCTGGTAGCTGCCGAACCACTCCTGGCCCTCGACCAGACCGATATTGAGCCTGAGATCGTTCAGCCAATTCTTGCGCTTGCGCCACTCGCGGCTGATCTCCTCCATCGCCGCCCGCATTTCCATGGCACACTGTATGGCGTTGAGCATGTAGTTGCAGTCGGGCTGGGGAAAAAAGTAGTAGACCATGCCGTCTCCCACGTGCTTGCCGTGGGTGGCGTAGTACTTGCGTAGCTTGGGCTGCATGGCCTGCCAGATGCTGTTGATCAGCTCGAAATATTCCTCGGGCGGAAGTTCGCTGCAGATCTTCACCGAATCCTGGAGGTCGGCAACCAAAACTGCAAGGTGCGTCAGGTAGGGTTGGCGCTGCTTAAACAGATCGCGGAGGACCACGTCACGCCGCGCCAAGAATTGGAGAAGCGAGTCGTCCTCAGCCTGAACCGGCGCATAGGCGAAAAAAATACCCTCGCGGAAAAAGCTCGCGAAAATGTCATACCAGGCTTCGGGTTGACCGGCGGGCGCTAGATTGACCT
>PIVK01000434.1 GCA_003354135.1 Rhodospirillales bacterium | reverse complement strand
AATGACCTCTGAGGTCAAAGGTCAAGGTCATTTTATATTTTTATTTTTATGGCTAAGGTATTTTTTTAGACTGGTTTTGGAAAGTTACCAAATCAATAAATAGTGTTTTAATGTGATTTGGAATGTTTAACTGCAATTTTGATCATGACCTTGACCTCTGACCTTGGAGGTCATGTCACCAATGAAGTCCCTGACTCGATAAATAGGGGATAGGTAACCTTAGTGTCCTTCCCTGGTGCCCAGATGTGCCCAAACTAGGATTTTAATAAATGAAGGTCAAAGGTCACAATGACCTCTGAGGTCAAAGGTAAAGGTCATTATATATTTTTTATGTTTTACAGCTCAGGGAATTTAGTAGACTGGTTTTGGAAGGTTACCAAATCAATGAATAGTGTTTTAATGTGATTTGAAATGTTTAACCTCAATTTCGGTCATGACCTTGACCTCTGACCTGCCGTCTGTGGTCATGTCACCTATGAAGTCCCGGACTCCATAAATAGTGGATAGGTAACCTTAGTGTCCTACCCTGGTGCCCAGAAGTGCCCAAACTTAGATTTTAATAAATTAAGGTCAAAGGTCACAATGACCTCTGAGGTCAAAGGTCAAGGTCATTTTATATTTATATTTTTTATGGCTCAGGTAATTTTGTAGACTGGTTTTGGAAGGTTACCAAATCAATGGATAGTGTTTTGATGTGCTTTGGAATGCTTTACCTCAATTTCAGTC
>PIVK01000433.1 GCA_003354135.1 Rhodospirillales bacterium | reverse complement strand
GTACTTGCTCCAAAGCATGCATTGCTGGACGAGCTGGAGCTACTCATCAACACAATGAAGGTGAGATGACTGGTCTTTGATTTTGGGAATAGTATATATATGCTGCTTGTTGTTCAATTATTTGTCTGATTCTTGATGTGTTTTGCAGATCACACACCTCCAAATGACTCCATCACTCATTGAGCTTGTTGTCAACTGTAACCTCCCATCAGTGGTGTGCATTGTTCTTAGTGGAGAGCGTGTGCTGCAGCACCAGCTGGATGTATGGCGAGACAAGGTCAACCATTTTGTGATTACATATGGCCCCACAGAGACTACCGCCGCTTGCACTGCAATGGAGTTTGATGAGAGCACAGTGCATGCATCTTCCAACATTATCGGGTTTCCCTTACCTTATGTTACCTACTACGTACTAGATGCACACCTGCAGCCACTGCCAGTGGGTGTGGTGGGTGAACTCTACATTGGTGGTGATGGCGTGGGAAGAGGTTACCTCAACCGGCCTAAACTTAATCACAAAGCCTTCATCAAGAACCCATTCAGCTCCAACGAAGGAAGCCGCATCTACAAGACGGGAGACATGGTCAAGCTGCTTCCTGATGGATCAATTTTCTTCATTGGGCGGAATGACGGGCAAGTCAAAATTAGAGGCCAACGAGTAGAGCTGGGTGAGGTTGAGATGGCTCTGCGATCCGTGAACTCATCTGTTACCCGAGCTGTGGTGTT
>PIVK01000432.1 GCA_003354135.1 Rhodospirillales bacterium | reverse complement strand
TTACGACTGTTTTCATTGGCTAGAACGTAGTACATGGATAACGTTACGAAGGATATCATTGGCTAGGGCGCTGAACATGCCAATGACCCGGATGACCACGTGCAGGCTGTTCTTTGTTTTGTAAACAATATGTGGGGTTTTCCAATACCCGGATGCAGCTCTCCGAGTGCACGAGTACTTGTCGTTTCCGGGAAGAAGGACCCGGGAAGACAGAACAAAATGGACACGCGTGGGTGTTAAGATTCTTCATAAATTCGTCTAATATCTCACGCAACAAGCAAGGTTAGTTACAATATATGGTGGCACCTTCGAATAAGGAATACATAGGCTTGTTTGGCCCCAAAAGTGGACGTCCATACCCTGAAATGTCTTCGGAAATTGATGAAACAAGTGTGCCCAGACGTGAAAACTTTTTTTTTTCATTCATGGCAAGACATCTCCTGGGTCCATTTACCGTGTTTTCAGGTGTATAAGCCACCCCCTTTTTATAATATTGAATCACTTGATAGGGCTGTAAATCCTCCTCAAAAAAAATTGCAATCAGGCCCAAAACTTGACAAAAGTTCATGGATAACACTCACCCATGGATAGCCCTCACCCCCTCTCAAAAACAACAAAATTCATGCATTACCCGCGGATTATCGGCCGTAAAATACGGTACAATTATTGCGGTAGGGTTTGGGGTTAAATATTGTAGTTTTATAGGCATTTTTGGCCGATTTTCTG
>PIVK01000022.1 GCA_003354135.1 Rhodospirillales bacterium | reverse complement strand
GGGGTTTTAGCACATGAAGGAATGGCCGGTAACCAAAACTATGACTACATTCGGGAACTGCCCCGCTTAGTTTTAGCACATGAAGGAATGGCCGGTAACCAAAACTACATCTCCACTGTCAAAACCAGTAGCAGCGTTTTAGCACATGAAGGAATGGCCGGTAACCAAAACTGAATGAAGAAACGCCCGGTGTTTCCGCATGTTTTAGCACATGAAGGAATGGCCGGTAACCAAAACCGTCGCGGCATCGATCATCGTAAATTCTTCGTTTTAGCACATGAAGGAATGGCCGGTAACCAAAACGAGCTGGCTGTCAAAGAGAAATCGGCCTTCGGTTTTAGCACATGAAGGAATGGCCGGTAACCAAAACTTCGTTTGCTTGTGGTCTTCACGAGCATTGGTTTTAGCACATGAAGGAATGGCCGGTAACCAAAACCGCCTTGGTGTTGGGGTTGGCAGTGCCGTCGTTTTAGCACATGAAGGAATGGCCGGTAACCAAAACGGCGGAACTCTCCAACTGCTGCGGTCGAAGTTTTAGCACATGAAGGAATGGCCGGTAACCAAAACATTTTGTTAGCACTCTATCTGTAACGCGCTGTTTTAGCACATGAAGGAATGGCCGGTAACCAAAACCTGAAAGCCCCGTTCAGCCACCATTAAGGTCGCGGCGACTACACTTGGGCAACAAATACGCTTGGAATGTGCCCGTTGCGGCAATATGAGCCGGATGAAAGTTCCCGAATGACCGTTCTAGAACTGACAACCTACATCACGTTTGCCATCGTGCTGCAGATCGGCGGGTTTGCCGTCCTGGCCTTTTTCCGCCATTGGCAGGTTTATCAGGGACTGAAAGGCCGCGCCGCCGGATTCGGGAACGGGCTGCCTGAACAGGCCGACCGGGAGCTCCCGCCGCACCCAGGTCCCGCGGGCCACGCCGCTCCGTGGGAAGGGTTTCGCGATTTCCGGGTTGCGCGAAAGGTTTTCGAGGACGAAAGCAGGGAAGTCTGCTCGTTCCACCTCGTGCCGGTGGACGGCCAGCCGCTACCCGGCTTCAGGCCCGGGCAGTTCCTGACCTTCCGGCTCGATGTCGCCGACCCTTCGACGGGCGGGGTCAAAAAGACCGTCCGCTGCTACTCCCTCTCGGACCGCCCGGGCCTCGACCACTACCGCATCTCGGTCAAGCGCGTGCCGGCGCCGAAAGGCTCCGCCGACTTGCCGCCGGGGTTGTTGTCCAACCACCTGCACGATCACGTGATCGAAGGGGACGTGCTCCCCGTGCGGGCTCCCAGTGGACATTTCTTCCTCGATCCCGGCAGCGGCCCGGTGGTTCTCATCGCCGGTGGGATCGGCATCACCCCCATGTTGAGCATGCTGAACGCCAGCCTGGAGAACGGAGATTCAAGGGAAATATGGCTGTTCTACGGCCTGCGCAACGGCGCGGAACACGTCATGAAGACGCACCTGGAAGCCCTGGCGGAAAAGCACCCGAATTTTCATCTCCGGGTCTGCTACAGCCGGCCGCTGCCCGGCGACGGGAAAGGAACCGATTACCAGAACGAAGGACATGTGGATATCGCGCTGCTGCGCCTGACCCTTTCGCTGAAGCCGTATCATTTTTACATCTGCGGTTCCCCGGCCATGATGGAATCCCTGGTTCCCGCCCTCGACGAATGGGGGGTGCCCGACCAGAACATCCATTACGAAGCCTTCGGCCCTGCATCCCTGGCTCGACCGTCACGCCGCCAGCCGGAAAAGACGGAAGCGGGTCCCGCAGCGCAGAGCATCACGGTAACCTTCAGCAAGTCAGGAAAATCCCTTACCTGGGACGAAAACGCCGCGTCCCTGTTGGACTTCGCCGAGGAAAACGGTATCGAAGTGGCCTCGGGATGCCGCGCCGGAGGCTGCGGTTCCTGCCAGGTGGCCATTGAAGAAGGCGAGGTGGATTACAATCAGGCCCCGGATTTCGATCCGGACCCCGGAAGTTGCCTGCTCTGCATTTCGCGCCCCAGGCACGACCTGACCCTTTCGGCTTGAGGACGGTGATGGACAAGTCGCTTTTTCGTATCAAAGTCGTTCCGTTCCTCGGTTCTTTCATCATCTTCGTGATGGCGACGGTCGTCGGTGATGTCGTCCTCCATCATTTCGACCTCGTTTGGATCGGACGTTACCTGGGTATTCCGGGAACGTTCCTGATCCTGCTGTCGCTCTTTTATTCGCTCCGCAAGCGCAAGGTCATCCGTTCGGGAAACCCGCGCACCCTGCTCGGACTGCATGAGTGGTTGACCTCGCTGGGGGCTCTTATGGTTTTGGTTCATGCAGGCATCCACTTCAACGCCATTCTTCCCTGGTTGGCCCTGGTGGCCATGTTCATTAACGTGATCAGCGGCATGGTCGGGCGGTACCTGCTCGACCGCTCGCGGCGCCACCTGAGCGCGATGAAGGAAAAATACCGCCTGCACGGCATGACCAAAGACGCGGCCGAGATGGAGCTGTTCTGGGATTCCGTTACGTTCGAGTTGATGGCCAAGTGGCGGGCCGTGCACTTCCCGATCTCGTTCGCCTTCGCCGCCCTGGCGCTCGGGCACATCGTCACCGTCTTTCTGTTCTGGGAATGGAAATGAGCCGAACCGTCAAAATCATCCTGATCCTCAACCTGCTGGCCGCCACGGTGCTCGCCTTCGCCTATCCGCACCTGATGATCAGTCCGGGCAAGCTCATCGAGGGACATCGAGCGCAGGAAACGGACTGCTTCGCCTGCCACGACCTCCTGTTCGGCGCGGAGTCCGGGAAATGCGTCGCCTGCCACAAGGCGGCGGACATCGGGGTGATGACCACCAAAGGTGCTCCGGTGGTGTCCAAGAAGACCCCGGTCCCCTTCCACCAGAAGCTGCTGGAGGAGGACTGCGTGGCCTGCCACAGCGACCACGTCGGCGTGGCCAAGTACCGCGTCCGCCAGCGCTTCTCCCACGGTCTGCTCGACAACGCGACCCTGGAACAGTGCGTCGCCTGCCACCGTAATCCGGCGGACAACTTCCACAAGCAGGTTTCCGAAACCTGTACCCAGTGCCATGGGACAGAGTCCTGGAAGCCCGCTAAATTCAAGCACGACATGCTGCCGGCCTCAGAGCGCGAGCAATGCGCCACCTGCCACAAGGCGAAGACGCCGGACGACAACCTGCACCGCCAAACCTCCGATCGCTGCGGCCAGTGCCACACGACCGAGGAGTGGGAGCCCGCAACGTTCGATCACAAGAAATTCTTCGTGTTCGATGGGGACCACGACGTCGAATGCAAGACCTGCCACAGAGACGACGACTACGACAGGTACACCTGCTACGGATGCCACGAACACAGCCCCGAGAAGGTGAGAAGCGAACACTGGGAGGAGGGCATCCGCGACTATGACATCTGCGTGGCCTGCCACCGTAACGCCGACGAGGACGAGGCAAAGAGGGCCTGGCAATCGATCAAACGTGGAGTCCCATACCGGTTCGGCGCCCCCTACGAAAGGACGGGCAAAAATTGGAAGAAGAGACACCACGACGATGACGATGACGATGACGATTGATCAAGGGTCCATAGGCGAAACCACCCGCGCGGTCGTATGATCCGACTGGGTGTGATCCGACTGGGTGTGATCCGACTGGGTGGGATCGAAGTTTCCGGCAGTTCTCGGACTTGACCGGCGCCGCCGCCATGAAACCCTCAGTACCAGCCCCATGAAACCCTCAGTACCAGCCCCAAGAAACTCTCAGTACCAGCCCCAAACCGAATCGTAGCCCGAACTGCCGTCGGCATCGAAGGCCTGGGTAGGGGCGTGCGTCCGGTCAACGCGCGCAACCCGGGGGGGGCTGGGCGCCTGTCCAGCCTCGGCGCTGTCCTGCGCCCGCGGGGTTGCGCCCACATGGGGCGTTCGGGTCATGCGATCGTCATAGGTCTTGGCAACCATTGTTCCATCTCCCGAGTATTCTACTCGTATGCGGCCTGGACCTACATCCCCACATGCAGCCCCAAGAGGGCAAGGAGATAGCCCAGCGCCAGATGCCATTTGTGGCATCGTGCGGAACGGACATGGTTGTACGAGGGGTTTTGACGTGCCGCGAGGGTCACGATATGGCCGGATAACATGGTGGGCCTCCTTGTCCTTCTGGACTGAAAAAGCCGCCCATTTCTGGACGGCCGCCACACCAGTCTGAAACCGTTTTTGCGGGTCCCTTCTGGATTTTCCGTCACTTCTGTGAACGAGTGAAAGTATAGCAAAAACCGTCCCGAATTTCCATAAAATTCGTGTCGCGGCGTTCCCCCCGTACCCCCGAAACGAGCCGCGAAGGGTCAGCCTGTGACAGCTTTGCGGCGCCCGGCAACCAAGTCGCACAGGATCGGGCAGAGGATCAACTGCATGGCCAGTCCCATCTTGCCGCCGGGTACGACGATGGTATTGCGGCGCGACATCCAGGATCCCTGCACCTCGCGCAGGAGGTTGGGAAAGTCGATCCCAAACTGATCCGGGTCGCGGAACCGCACCACCACCACGCTCTCGTCGTCGCTGGGGACGTCGCGGGCGATGACCGGGTTGGAGGTGTCCACCGTCGCCACGCGCTGGAAATTGATGTCGCTGTATTGGAACTGCGGAATGATGCAGCGCACGTAATCGGGCATGCGGCGTAGGATGGTCTCCATCACCGCCTCCTCGGAATACCCGCGCATGCGGGTATCGCGGTCGATCTTCTGAATCCATTCAAGATTGATCACCGGAACCACGCCGATCTTGAGGTCCGGATAGGGCCTGAGATCAACGTCGTTGGTCCGGACCCAACCGTGCAGGCCACCGTAGAGCAGGCAATCGGCTCCGCGCGGGATATCTTCCCATGGCGTGAATTCGCCCGACTTCAACCCCGGATTCCCGAACTCCGCCGCGTCTTTTTCGGTGTGCAGGTAGAAACGGCGCTTTCCGGTTCCGGTGTTGGCGTACGTTTTGTACAGCTCTTCCAATTCATTGAAAAGGTTGGCTTCCGGGCCGAAATGGCTGAGTTGGGGGGTGCCCTCAAGGGCCGTCTCGGTCACGGCCACCTTCATTTCCGCACGCGGGTACTTGTGGTAGCTCTCGCCGTCGACGAACACGCCCCGCAGACCTTCACGGCGGAACATCTGCTCGAAGGTCTCCCGAACCGATCCCCGCCCGGCACCGGAGGAACCCGTTACGGCAATGATGGGATGTTTTCTCGACATGGCATCTTCTCCCCGCGTCGGACCGCGCCCGCCTGCGAATTAATTAAGCGGCCGTCCTCTTTTCCTCCATCATGCGATGAATGATGGGCTGGAGGATGATCTCCATGGCCAATCCCATCTTGCCGCCGGGCACGACGATGGTGTTGCGCCTCGACATCCAGGAATTATGGAGCATCTGCAGAAGATACAGGAAGTCGATCCCGAACTTGTCCGGATCCTGGAAGCGGATCACCACCAGGCTCTCGTCCGCGGTCGGAATGTCGCGGGCGATGATGGGGTCCGATGTGTCGACGACGGGCACCCGCTGGAAGTTGATGTCCGTGTGCTGGAACTGGGGGATGATGTAGTGCACGTAATCATACATCCGGCGCAGGATGGTCTCCATCACCGCCTCTTCCGAGTAGCCGCGAGCCGCCGTGTCCCGGTGAATCTTCTGAATCCACTCCAGATTGATCACCGGCACCACGCCGATCTTGAGATCCACATGCCGGGCCATGTCGACACCGTCGGCCACCACGCAGCCGTGCAGACCTTCGTAAAACAGAAGGTCGGTGTCCGCCGGCATATCCTCCCAGGGGGTAAATTCGCCGGGACCGAGGTTCAGGTGGGCATAGGCCCCGGCTTCTTCGGCATTGTGCAGATAAAGGCGGCGCTTGCCGGCCCCCGTCTCGCCGTAGACGCGGAAGGTCTCCTCCAGGCCAGCAAACAGGTTCGCCTCTGACCCGAAATGACTGAAGTTCACGTTGCTCGCGGCTTCCGCATTGGCAACGGCTTCCTTCATATCCTTGCGGTTGAAGCGGTGATAGCTGTCGCCCTCGATCACCGCCGGGGTGATCTTCTCGCGATGGAACATATGCTCGAAGGCTTCCTTCACCGTACTGGTACCGGCACCGGAAGAACCGGTCACGGCGACGATCGGATATTTGCTCGACAAGGCGCACCTCCCTCTAGGGCCGCAGGCAGACGTGAAAGGCCCCGTTCATATTGGAGGGAGAGACGAGGCCACTCAACAAGTTTAAATATTAAATTCTTCTAAACTGCCAAACGCCACTTGAAAGGGTGGGGGAGGGAATTCTTAAGGGTAGGGTAGGGTGGTGAGACCGGGGAGCGGAGCAGCCCCCGCCCGCTTCGCAATTCGCAAATAGGGCAGGCCTTGGGGACTAGGCCCAGAGTGGCTTGCCAGCCCACACAAAAGCACGCTAAGTACATATTGTACAATTTTTTGGAAAAGTCGATGACCGGACTACCAGCCAGCGAGGTACGGGCGAACTTCGCCGATATGCTCAACCGGGTCGCCTATGGCGAGGAGCGGGTGATTATCAGCCGTCACGCGAAGCCCATTGCCGCCCTGGTTCCGATTGCCGACGTAGAACGGCTGGCGGAATTGGAAAAGCGGGCCGCGCGAGACGTCGCCCCCGAACCGTCCGCAACGCCGGAGCACATACCGCCGGAGATCATGGAACGCATCCGCGCGGAACTCTACGAACGCGCCCGTCACGAAATCTACACTCAGGTACACACCGAAGCGCAGAAGCGTCTCGAAGCCCTGGTCGCGCCCAAGAAAAAGCCTCGCTGAAGAGCACCGGCGTCACCAAAGAACACAACCCTTGCAAAGAAAGCCGGGCACAAGGCCCAGCTTGAGTTTTGTGCTCTTAAAGGATGGGAGGATTCGCGACGGAACCCATCTTACGCCCACAAATCTGACCGATCAGAGAGGCGCCGCCAGTAACGCCAGTCACAGGGCGGTTTGAAGGAATCGCAACGTCGGTTGACGCAGACGAGGAGGACCTTCGGCTTGGTCGCGCCTGTGCTCACCGGCACGACACTCCGTCAGTTCGCTTCGTTCACCTATCAGGTCGGGAAGCTGGGGCCGCCGTTCAACGTATTCCCTTGTCAGAAAACGGAAAATAAGCAATTCTCGATGCGCTGGACATTGGATTGGAGGACTTCCCATGACGGGCGTGGACGATTACCGGGGGCTTCTCGAGCAACAACGTTTCCTCGAGGAGATCGAACAAGGCGTGATGATCGCCAACCGCAAGATCATCCATCGGCGTATTCCCGACCTGACGGCCGACAACATCCTGTCCTTGGCTGTCGCGGTGGGGCGGCTTAGGGCCCGGTACCTCGAAGCCGCCTTCCAGCTGGGCATCGACGAGCACGGCGAGCCGCCGAACCCGTCGGAAGTCCAGGAACTCAAGACACGGCGTGAGATGTACGAAGAAGCCCGCCAGGCTTTCGAAGCCCTGCGCTATGCCATCGAACGCGGCTATGTGGACGTGAAGAAATCCGGGCAGGAGAAGTCCTGAGGCACGGGACGGCCCCGCCCGCATGGCCATCGTGCACCATCAACAAACCGAGATCAAAGATCCCCGCCCCGACCTGAACCCAACCTTAAGCCGCCATTCAGCATGGCGACAGCCTGGACGCTCTATGGTGTTGGGTATGAGGCGCCATGGAGCGCACGACACCGTCCCCGACCGAGGAGATCGACAATGAAAACCATCCTTAGAAACACCGCCGTCGCCACCCTGGCCTTGGCCGCCGTATCCGGTGCGTCCTTTGGCGCTTCTGGCGACGGCGCACCGCCCCCGCCCGGCGCCATCTCCATCGAAGAGGCACTCCGTTCCCTGACGGCCGCCGGATACACCAATATCCGGAAAATCGAATTCGAGCACGGGAGCTACGAAGCCAAGGTCTACGATGCCGCCGGCCGACGCCTGAAGCTTCTGATCGATCCCACGACCGGCGCCATCACTCGCAAAGAAAACAAGAAGCGCCGCGATCGCTCCGCGACGATGGGCTCCGCCGCCGCAGGCCCCATGCCGGCCAGCGTCGTGTCCAGGGGCGCGGTGACCCGGATGCTTGAGCGCCAGGGCTACCGGAGCGTCGAGTCCGTCGATATCAAGGGGAGCATCTATGAAGCCCGGGTGACCGACACGGACGGGAAGAGCTACAAACTCGCCATCGATCCGGCAAACGGGAAAATCCTTCCGCCCGCCACGCCGGTCGCGCGCTGACCCCTTGTCCCATCCCGAACTGATTTCTCGGAGACATTTCATGCATTACGACCGCTTCACCCGCCTGCTCCACATTTTCCTCGCGCTCGGCATGACGGCCCAGCTCGGCATGAGCCTAATCATGGTCCACCCCAAACCGGGCCGGGCGGCAAATGTCTTCTACGAGATCCACGAGGTTCTCGGGCTGGTGCTGCTCGGCATCCTCGCCCTGCACTGGATCTGGATCATGGTCCGGGGCGGTCGCGTCCCGCCGGCTCAACTCTTTCCCTGGCTCTCGCCGGCCCGCTACGGTTCGCTGGTGGAGGATACCAAACGCTATGCATCCCACATGGTCCGCTTTCGCCTACCCGAAAGCACGGAACCCAGCCCCCTGCCGGGCGCCATCCAGGGCCTCGGCCTGACGGTGGCCGGACTGATGGCGTTGAGCGGACTGGTCATGTTCGTGAGCAGCGGTCCCATGACCGGCTGGCTCCACACCGTCAAGGAGGTCCACGAGGTCATGGGCAACATCATGTGGGTCTACCTCGGCCTACATGGGGGCATGGGCGTCTTACATCAACTGGCCGGCCATGGCAGCATTTCCGCAATGCTCCAGATCCGGAGAAGTGCGCCGGGTCCCTGAGCCCAGACAGGACTAGAGCGGATCGTGACAAACAGGAACTATCTTATGGCTCCGGTTTGTCACGATCCGCTCCAGTCTCTCCTCAGAGACCGTTCCGAGAACGGAAGGGATTTAACTGCATCCGCAGTCGCTTTCTAAAGCAGCCTGCGCTCCGTCGATATCCGGTTGATCTAACGCGAGCGCCCCACCATCGTGCGGCCGCTTTCGGTGAGCTTGCATACCATCCAGTCAGGCTTAATGGGATTGGCGAACCAGGACTCTGCCCATCCCTTCTCGATGCAGGCCCGCACCGTCCGTTCGCTGACCTTGCGGCCTTCGCCATCAAACAGCGGCAGCTTGCCGCCGGGCTGATCGAGCCCGCGGGCCAGCCACTTCATCTGGTTGGGAGTAGGGCGCGCAATTTTCTGTAAGCCGTTATTTTTCAAGGTCTTTCCACCAGACATCACCCTAAACATCTTCCCAAGGCTTCCCTTGCCCCCTCATGCTACGGTACTTTTCGTTTTCAGCCAAGGGGTTGGCGGTCGCCATGTCGGGAGAGAACCATGAACATCACCCTGGTCTACGTCACCGCATCGAGCACTGACGAGGCGGCGGCCATCGGTCGCACCTTGGTCAAGGAACGGCTCTGTGCCTGCGCCAACGTGCTTGGTGGAATGACCTCGTTCTACTGGTGGGAGGGGGCGGTGCAGGAAGATGCCGAAGCGGCGCTCGTCCTCAAAACCCAAACGACAAAGGTCGACGCCGTGATCCAACGGGTAAAAGCCCTGCACAGCTACGCCTGCCCCTGCGTGGTAGCACTCCCCATCGAACGCGGGAACCCGGCCTTCCTGCAATGGGTCGCCGACGAGACGGCCTAAGACCCTATGTCCAGGGCCTAGCTAGTCTTGAGGAAGCTCGACCGTTGCCACCGCCTGGGCGGCGATGCCCTCGCCACGCCCCGTATAGCCCAGCTTCTCGGTCGTCGTGCCTTTGACGCCGATCCGCTCGGGATCGACACCTAAGATTCCGGCCAGACTGTTGCGCATGTCTTCGCGGTGCGGCCCGATGCGCGGCGCCTCGCAGATCACCGTAAGGTCGACATTGACAATCCGCCCGCCGGCCTCGGCCACCAGATCGCGGGTGTGTTCGAGGAAGATGCTGGATGCGGCGCCTTTCCAGCGCGGGTCGCCGGACGGGAAGTGGCTTCCGATGTCGCCGGCGCCGATAGCGCCCAGAACGGCATCGGTAATTGCATGCATGGCAACGTCGGCATCCGAATGACCTTTGAGGGCAAACGTGCAGGGAATGGTGATCCCGCAGAGGATCACCGCGTTCCCCGGCTCGACCCCATGGACGTCGAATCCGGTTCCGACACGTGTTTCGCGCGCCGTCAGGCGTTCTGCGCGTTTCAGGTCTTCGCTCGTCGTCATCTTGAAGTTCTCCTCGCTTCCCGCAACCAGGGCCACCGTGTGCCCGGCTTCCTCCATCAGGGAGGCATCGTCGGTAAGGCTGCGCCCCGCCAGGGTCCCATGGGCTTCCAGGATGTCGGCAAAACGAAATCCCTGGGGGGTCTGCGCCCGGTAGAGCCCTTCGCGGTCCACGGTGCCAACGATGCACCCGTCCCTGCCACGTTTCAGAGTATCGGCAACGGCAAGCGCCGGGATCGCCCCGGCATGGACTTCCAAGGCCCCGATGACCCGCGAGATGACATCGGCCGGAACAAAGGGCCTGGCGGCGTCATGGATCAGAACGGCGTCAGGCCCGAGAGCCTCCACCGCCTTCAGCCCGTTGCGCACCGAATCCTGACGCTCGGCCCCGCCCGCGACCGGCTCCAGCAGGTCAAGACCACGCGCCACGTCCGCAAACAGGCCGGCATCGTCAGCGTGGATGACGGGCTGCACCGCGGCGACCCCGGGGTGGGCAAGGAAAGCTTCCAGCGCGTGGCGGATCACCGCCTTGCCTCCCAAAAGCCGGTATTGCTTGGGGACTCCGCTGCCGAACCGCCGTCCCCGGCCCCCGGCCACCACCAAAGCGATGCTCTTGTTCATGACCTCTCCCCGTCGCTTCGCGATACGGTTAGAAAATCTAGTGTCCAGGACGGGTCTTGCCAAGCCGCTCGTGAGGGGCGATTGTTCCGCCCATGGAAAACATGCTGTTTGGCCTGTCGGCGCTCGTCGCTCTGCTGCCGGTCTCCGTCGCCTCCGTCAAGCGGGGAAAAGGGGGCAGGGACACTCTTTATTGGCTGCTGCTCGCCGTTGCCGTCGCCGGTCCCGCCGTCTGGGCCACGGTCCAGATGTCCGGCAGCTGGCGCACCGGTCTTTCGACCACCCTCTGGGTCACGGTGGCGGCCAGCATGGCCGTATTCGCCGGCGCGGCTGGGGCGATTCGCCATGCTTGGCGCCTGACGCCGCTGGTCGGACCCTACATGGTGGTGCTGTGCTTGTTCGCTTTGGCCCTGCAGTCGGCTCCAGCCCCGCGCGCCATGGACCTCGACACCTTGGGCGGCTGGGTCACCGTCCACATCTGGGTTTCCGTCCTGACCTACGCGCTGGTCACCATCGCCGCCCTGGCAGCCCTGGGCGCCTTCCTTCAGGAACGCGCGCTCAAGACCAAGCGCCCCAATGCCCTCACGCACTTGCTGCCCTCGGTGATCGACTGTGAGCAGCTTCTGGTCCGGCTGTTAGGCCTGGGCGAGGTGGTGCTGGGCCTGGGCCTCATCACCGGCATGGGCTCCCAATACGCGGATACCGGCCAGGTCCTGGCCATCGACCACAAGACGATCCTCACCTTCACCGCTTTCGTGGTCATCGGCGGCCTGCTGTTCGCCCATTACCGCACCGGCGTACGTGGAAAACTGGCGGCACGCTTCGTGCTTCTGGCGTATCTGCTGCTGACCCTGGGGTATCCGGGTGTCAAGTTCGTCACCGACATACTGCTCGCCTGAGTCTTTACCATTACCGTTGCATTCGAGATCAAATTGCCCAATAAATAGGCAGCTTGAAACTCCTGGACAGCTCATGCCCATCAAACTCGGCCCGATCCGCCTCGATATGCCGGTGATCCTTGCGCCCATGGCGGGGGTGACCGACCGGCCATTCCGTCGTCTGGTGCGCCGCTTCGGCGTCGATCTAGTGGTCTCGGAGATGATCGCCTCCAAAGCCATGGTCATGGCCCGGGACAAGACCCTGAAGATGGCGGCCTGCCTGACCGACGAGCACCCGATGGCGGTGCAGATCGTCGGCAACGAGCCGGAGGTGATGGCCGACGCGGCCCGGTTCAACGTGGACCGCGGCGCGGCGCTGATTGACATCAATATGGGATGCCCCGCCAAGAAGATCGTCAAGGGCGAGGCGGGCGCCGCCTTGATGAGGGACGAGCGCCTGGCCGGGCGGATCATGGAAGCCGTCGTCGAAGCGGTCGACGTGCCGGTGACCGTAAAAATGCGCTCCGGCTGGGACGACGCAAGCCGCAACGCCCCCAAGCTTGCGTGCATCGCCGAAGAAAGCGGGGTGGCCGCGGTCACCGTCCATGGCCGCACCCGGGCGCAATTCTATGGCGGGCGGGCCGACTGGTCGTTCATCGGCGACGTCAAGGATGCGGTCGGAATTCCGGTTATCGGCAACGGCGATGTGGCTTCGGTCGATGACGCCAAGGCCATGATCGAAACCTCCGGCGCCGATGGCGTGATGATCGGACGGGCCACCTTCGGGCGGCCCTGGCTGCCTGGCCGGGTCCGTCATTTTCTGCGAACAGGCAAACACCTTCCCGAGCCCGATATATCCGAACAATTATCTATAATATTAGGTCATTACGATGACATCTTAACCCATTATGGAATCTACGGTGGAATCCGTATCGCGCGCAAGCATATTGGCTGGTATTCCAAGGGCCTGCCGGGATCGGCCTCCTTCCGGTCAGAGGTCATGACCCTTATCGATGCCGACACCGTCCGCAGGCGGATCGAAGCATTCTACGAGCCGCTGATTCAACGCGAGGCGGCGTAGCGACATGTCCGAAGCCATACTCCGTTTTGACGACGGCAGCCCCTCCCCGAGGGGGCCCGACGCCGACGCCGTGCTCAACGCGCTGGGTATGGCGGTCGTGGTGATGGACCCTTCGGACGTTATTCTCCGCGTCAACGCGGCGGCCGAGGACCTGCTTCAGAGCAGCACAGCCCACCTGAGGGGGCTGGTGCTGACGGAACTGCTGCCCAAGGACAGCCCGGTCCTCTCCCTCATCGGCCAGGTCCGGAGCGAAGGCAGCACGGTCTCCGAATACGGCGTGACTCTGGATACGCCGCGCATCGGCCGGCGCTTCGTCAATGTCCAGGTTTCACCGCTGCTCGACGCTCCCGATCACGTGGTGCTGGCAGTCCAGGAACGCTCGCTTGCCGACAAGATCGACCGCCAGTTGACCCACCGCGGCGCGGCCCGCTCGGTATCGGCTATGGCCTCCATGCTGGCCCATGAGGTCAAGAACCCGCTGTCGGGAATTCGCGGTGCCGCTCAATTGCTGGAGCAGAACGCGTCCGAAGAGGATAGTGCGCTGACGAAACTGATCCGGGACGAGACCGACCGCATCTGCGCCCTCGTCGACCGCATGGAGGTTTTCTCGGAAGGCGGGCCGGCCCAACGCAACCCGGTGAATATCCATTTGGTTTTGGATCGGGTGCGCCAACTTGCCCAGGCCGGTTTTGCCCGCAATATTCGCTTCATCGAGACCTACGACCCGTCGCTTCCCCCCATTCCGGGCGATCATGACCAATTGGTCCAGGTGTTCCTAAACCTGGTCAAAAACGCGGCCGAGGCGACTTCGGACGAAGGCGGCGAGATTGTTCTCGCCACGGCTTACCGCCACGGGCTGCGTTTCGCCATCCCGGGACCCGGCACACGGGTCCATCTTCCGCTCATGGTCAGCATCCAGGACAATGGGCCCGACGGGATCCCCGAGGATCTGCAACCCTGCCTGTTCGACCCCTTTGTCACGTCCAAACCCAAGGGAAGCGGGCTCGGACTGGCCTTGGTCGCCAAGATCGTTGGCGACCATAGCGGGGTTATCGAATTCGACAGTCAACCCAGACGCACGATCTTCCGGGTCATGCTGCCGATGACGGAATCCAGTAAGGAACCTGCCTGATGGCCCGTGCCGCCCCCACCATCCTGGTCGCCGACGACGATGCCGCGATCCGTACCGTGATCAACCAAGCCCTGGGCCGGGCCGGCTACGAGGTCCGCACGACGGGCACCGCCTCGACCCTGTGGCAGTGGGTGAATGAAGGGGAGGGGGACTTAGTCATCACCGACGTGGTGATGCCCGATGAAAACGGACTCGACCTAATCCCGCGAATCCACAAGATGCGCCCTGACCTCCGCATCATCGTCATGAGCGCCCAGAACACTCTGCTCACTGCGGTCAAGGCGACAGAGCGCGGCGCCTTCGAATACCTGCCCAAGCCCTTCGACCTGGACGAACTGGTCGCAATTGTGCGCCGGGCCTTGGAAACACCCCGTCCCGGCATCAGCGCGGCAACGGAACCTCGACCGGCCGAGGAGAAACTGCCGCTCATTGGGCGCTCCGCAGCCATGCAGGAGATCTACCGCACCCTGGCGCGGCTCATGAACACGGACCTGACGGTGACCATCGTCGGCGAATCCGGGACCGGCAAGGAACTGGTGGCCCGGGCGCTTCACGATTACGGAAAGCGGAAGAACGGGCCCTTCATTGCAATCAATATGGCGGCTATTCCGCGTGAACTCATCGAAAGCGAACTGTTCGGCCACGAAAAGGGCGCCTTCACCGGCGCCACCCAACGCAACGCCGGCCGATTCGAACAGGCGGAAAGCGGCACGCTGTTCCTGGACGAAATCGGCGACATGCCGCCCGAGGCCCAGACTCGCCTGCTGCGGGTCCTGCAGGAAGGCGAATACACCGCCGTCGGCGGGCGCACCCCGATCAAGGCCAACGTGCGCATCATCGCGGCGACTCATCGTGACCTCAGGCAGCTGATCCGCCAAGGGTTGTTCCGCGAAGACCTCTATTTCCGCCTCAACGTGGTGCCGATCCGCCTGCCGGCCCTACGCGAACGGACCGACGACATTCCTGAATTGACCCGCCATTTCCTGGCCCTGGCTGCGGAAGAAGGCCTGCCCTGGAAAATCATCCTGCCTGAGGCCATGGAGCAGCTTGCCGAATACCCCTGGCCAGGCAATGTGCGTGAGTTAGAAAACCTGGTTCGCCGTCTCGCTGCGCTTTATTCGCAGGAGGAAATCGGCCTGGAGGAGATTAAGGCCGAACTCGCCGAAGTGGCCCCCAAGACTTCGGAACCCAGTGGAAACGGCCTCGCCCAGAGCGTGGAACACCACTTACAGACCTATTTCGCGGCCCACGAAAGCGGTCTGCCCGCACCGGGGCTCTATGAACGGGTCCTGCGCGAGGTCGAGCGGCCGCTGATTGCACTGACCATACACGCCACGCACGGCAACCAGGTCCGGGCCTCCGAGGTCTTGGGCCTCAACCGCAACACGCTCCGCAAGAAAATCCGCGAACTCAATATCCCGATCATTCGGGGGGGGAAGTGACGGGGGATCAGAGATGAGGCGTTTCCATGAACTCTCTCCATATAGGCACTCCTGCCCGCCCGCCCTGCGCGGAGCGGGGGCCAGACGACCGAAACGATCGGGAAGCCAATGGCCCGGAGCCATGAAGGACATCCCTCACGGGCAGGACGACGTCCCCTTGGGAGGCCAAGCATGACAGCCGCGGGCACCCTTCGTGACACGTTGATTGTCCGCTTCCGCCTGTGGGCACGGCACGTCCGCCTGGAGCGCAAGCTGGCGCTGGCCCTGATAGCACTGTCGGTCATCGCCGGCATCGCCACGGTCGCCACCATGACCGGGACTCAGGCCACCATGGGTTCCGACGCCCGCATGGTGATCATGCTGCTCTATGTGGACCTGGTGCTGCTCCTGGCGTTGGGCCTCGTGGTGGCGCGGCGTCTCGTCGCGCTGTGGGTGGAACGGCGACGCGGCATGGCAGGATCACAGCTCCACATCCGCTTCGTGCTGCTGTTCGGAATCCTGGCCACGGCGCCGGCGGTCTTGGTCGCCGTGTTCTCAGCCCTGTTCCTCAATTTCGGCGTCCAGACCTGGTTCTCGGAGCGGGTCAGCACCGCCGTCAAAGAAAGTTACGCCGTCGCCCAGGCCTATCTGCATGAACACCGCCAGACCATCCGTGCCGATGCCTTCGCCGTGGCCAACGACCTGAACATGGAAGCCGCCACCCTGACTGCACGGCCAGACATTTTCGCCCGCATGCTCTCAAGCCATGCCGACGCCCGCGGACTGTCCGAAGCCCTGGTGATGGACGGTTCGGGCCAGGTCATGGCACGCTCGGCGCTCAGTTTTTCTCTCGAGTTCGATCTGGCCCCCCAATCGGCTATGGAGCAGGCCAGGAAAGGCAAAGTCGTGGTCCTAACCAACGATCAGGAGAACCGGGTCCGCGCCTTGGTCAAGCTTAACCGCTTCGTCGATGCCTATTTGCTCGTGGGACGTCTGGTGGAAGCCAGCGTGCTTAACCATATCGACCGGGCGGCAGGCGCCATTGAACAGTACAAACGCCTGGAGAAACAAAGGAAAAGCTTTCAGATCAGCTTCGTCATGATCTTCCTGGTGGTAACCCTTCTGCTACTGCTGGCTGCCGTTTGGATCGGACTGAGCGTTGCCACCCAACTGACCCGCCCCATCTCCAGACTGATTACCGCATCGGAGCGGGTGACCAAGGGGGAAACCGGGGTTCGGGTCAAAGCCACCGCCTCGTCGGACGAGATCGGGAGCCTGGGCAGGGCCTTTAACCGCATGACCAGCGAGATCGAGGCCCAGCACGAAGGCCTGATGGAGGCCAACCGCGAACTGGACGAACGACGCAGATTTACGGAAACGGTGCTGGCCGGCGTGTCCGCCGGGGTCATCGGGCTGGACACGGAACGCCAGGTGCAGATATCCAACCGCTCGGCCGGAGACTTGCTGGGAATCGATCTGGAGACGGCCGTCGGTAAAAATCTGGCCCAGGTGGCGCCAGAGATGACGGATGTCTTGAACGACCTGGTAGTCCGGCCCGAGCGGGCACACACCACCGAGATCACCCGCCCGGCAGATGGTCACACTCAGACGCTGATCGTCAATATGGCGGCGGAGCGGCTGGGAGAGCAGGTCGTCGGCTACGTGGTCACCTTCGACGATGTCACCGAACTGCTGTCCGCCCAGCGCAAAGCGGCCTGGGCTGACGTGGCACGGCGCATCGCCCACGAGATCAAAAATCCGCTGACCCCCATTCAACTCTCGGCCGAGCGGCTGAAACGCAAGTATCTCAAGGAGATCACCTCCGATCCCGACACCTTCGTCACCTGTACCGAGACCATCGTCCGCCAAGTGGGCGATATCGGACGCATGGTGGACGAATTCTCGTCCTTTGCCCGCATGCCCCAGGCGCGGCTCAAGACCGAAAACCTATCGGGAATTTGTCGCGAGATCGTGTCTCTGGAACGCAACCGTATATCTGACATCGCCTATGACCTGATCCTGCCCGAAGCAAATCTCCAGATGGGCTGCGATTCCCGTCAGATCGCGCAAGCCCTAACCAACGTTCTCAAGAACGCGGCCGAATCCATCGTCGGACGGGAGGACGACGGGGACCGGCCCGAGGGCCGGATCACGCTCCGCCTTTCCGAGACCGCCAACGAGGGCGAACGTACGCTCACTATTGCCGTCGAGGATAACGGGCGCGGCCTGCCGACCGGCGAACGTAACCGCCTCACCGAGCCCTACGTGAGCACCCGGACCAAGGGCACCGGACTGGGGCTTGCGATCGTCAAGAAAATCATGGAAGACCATAATGGTGATTTGGTACTGGAGGATCGCCCGGAAGGCGGAGCCCGCGTCATCATGACCTTCCACCCCGTGGACGAGGGAGAAGAGGCTGAGGAAGCTCCGGATCCCATGTCGGTCGCGACTCAAGTGCTGACGTAACTGGCTGGATTTTTAGGCAGATGATCCACGACATTCTCATCGTCGACGATGAAGCGGATATCCGCGTCCTCACCTCGGGACTGCTTGAGGACGAGGGCTACGAGACCCGCGACGCCGCCGACAGCGACAGTGCGCTGGCCGGCATCGAGGGGCGGCCGCCAAGCTTGGTGCTGCTCGACATCTGGCTCCAGGGCAGCAAGCTGGACGGGCTTGGCATCCTCAAGGAGATCAAGAGGACCCACCCGTCTGTCCCGGTGGTCATGATGAGCGGCCACGGCACCATCGAAACCGCAGTCGCCGCCATCAAGGACGGGGCTTATGACTTCATTGAGAAACCCTTCCAGGCCGACCGCCTGATCTTGATCGCGGAGCGGGCCATCGAAGCGGCCCGGTTGCGGCGTGAAAACGAGGAACTCCGCGCCCGTGCCCGGGCAGCGGGGGAAACGGAACTCATCGGCCACTCGAACATGATCACCCATGTCCGCCAGACTGTAGAACGGGTTGCCCCCGGGAACAGCCGGGTCCTGATCACCGGACCCGCGGGTTCGGGCAAGGAAGTGGTGGCACGCATGCTCCATGAGCGTTCGGACCGGGCCTCTGGACCCTTCGTCGTGCTCAACTGCGCTACCATGGAGCCGGACCGCGTCGAGGAGGGACTGTTCGGCGTTGAGGGAGGGGAGGGGCAAGAGCGCAAGGTCGGCACCTTCGAGACAGCCCACAACGGGACCCTGTTTTTGGACGAGGTTTCCGACATGCCGCTTGAGACTCAGGGCAAGATCGTCCGGGTGCTGCAGGAGCAGAATTTTCACCGCGTGGGCGGCGCGTCCCGGGTCCAGGTGGACGTGCGTGTGATCGCCGCCACCACCCAGAATCTTACCTGGGAGATCGAAACCGGGCGCTTCCGCAAGGACCTGTTCTACCGCCTGAACGTGGTCCCTATCGACATGCCGCCCTTGAAGATGCGCTGCGACGACGTGCCGCCCCTGGCCGAACACTTCATGCGTTGCTTGGCCGAGACCACCAGACGCCCCGTGCGGACTCTGGATAAGGACGCCATGGCCGTGCTGCAAGCCTACGATTGGCCAGGAAACGCGCGCGAACTCAAGAACGTGGTCGAGCGGGTGCTCATTACAATGCCCGATGACGCCGATGTGCCGATTTCGGCCGACATGCTGCCCGCCGAGATCTTGGGCAATGCACCTGCCCCCGGGGGCAGGGACAGGAACGCCGAGATCATGAACCTGTCTCTGCGCGAGGCACGCGAGTTCTTCGAGCGCGAATATCTTCTGAATCAGGTCGAACGTTTCGGCGGCAACATTTCCAAGACCGCCGCCTTCGTCGACATGGAGCGGTCTGCGCTGCACCGCAAGCTGAGGGCACTCGGCTTCTACAAGAAAGGCTAGTGGTCCAAATCAGACATATGATACCCATACGACAACATAGCGAAATCCCCGGCGGTGTTGCCCCGCACTTGTAATGCACCGGCATCACGGCGCGTGGCGCGCCTAGCCGGATGAATTCGCTACGTCGTCGTATGGGTATCATATGTCTAATTTGGACCACTAGGGAGGAACCGATGAAGGTCATCGTCTGCGGCGCCGGCCAAGTGGGCTTCCACATCGCCCGGCATTTGTCCTTGGAAAACAACGACGTGACGGTGATTGACCAGTCGCCGGACCTGATACGTCGCATTTCCGACACCTTGGACGCCCAGGGCATCGTCGGCCATGCCTCGCACCCCGACGTTCTGGAGAAGGCGGGCGCCCGGGACGCCGACATGCTGATCGCTGTGACCTACGCCGACGAGGTCAACATGATCGCCAGCCAGATCGCCCATTCCCTGTTCGAGGTGCCGACCAAGATCGCCCGCGTCCGCCACCAGAGCTACTTGGACCCCGCCTGGGCCAACCTATTCTCGCGCGACCACATGCCCATCGACGTCATCATCTCGCCCGAGATTGAGGTGGCGCGCGCCGTGGCGCGCCGTCTCAAGGTCCCCGGGGCCTTCGAAATGATCTCGCTGGCCGACGACAAGGTGAAACTGGTGGGGGTCCGCTGCTCGGACGATTGCCCTGTACTGCACACGCCGCTCAGGCAATTGGCCCAGTTGTTCCCAGACCTCAACCTGGTGGTGGTGGGGCTGCTGCGCGATTCCAAGACCATCGTGCCCAGCGCCGACGATCATATGCTGCCCGGAGACGAAGTCTACTTCGTGGTCGATTCCGAGCACTTGATGCGGGCCATGACCGCTTTCGGGCAGGAGGAAATGGAGGCCCGGAGGGTGCTGATCCTGGGCGGCGGCAACATCGGCTTGTTCCTGGCCGAAGAAATCGAGCGCGAGCACCCCTGGGTCAATACCAAGATCATCGAGCGCGACACCGAGCGCGCCGAGTTCATTGCCGGGAAGCTGGAGCGCACCACAGTCATCAACGGCGATGTTCTCGACCCTGAGATCCTGCAGGAAGCCAATGTCGGCGCCACCGAGACCGTGGTCTCCGTCACCAACGACGACGAGACCAACATCCTGGCCTCGTTGCTCGCCAAGCGCTACGGTGTCCAGCGCGCGGTGACCCTGATCAATGCCAGCGCCTACGAACCCCTGATCGCGTCCTTGGGCGTCGACGTGGTGGTAAGTCCCCGCAACATCACGGTTTCGACCGTGCTCCAGCACGTGCGCCGCGGTCGAATCCATGCCGTGCACTCGCTCCGCGACAACTTCGGCGAACTGATCGAGGCCGAGGCCATGGAAACCTCGTCCCTGGTCGGCGCCCCTCTGCGGGACGCCAAGCTGCCCCAGGGGGTGATACTGGGGGCCATCGTGCGCAACGGTCAGGTGATCAGCCCACGCGGCACCACCATCGTCGAGGACAAGGACCGCGTGGTCCTGTTCGCCACCGCCGATAACGTGCGCAAGGTGGAAAAGATGTTCGCCGTCCAGCTGGAGTTCTTCTGACATGTTCCGCATAGCCTACGTCAACGGCCGCTACGCGCCCTTTTCCCAGGCCATGGTGCATGTGGAGGACCGCGGCTATCAACTGGCCGACGGCGTTTACGAGGTCTTTGGCATCATCGACGGTCGGCTCTTGGACCTGGACGCGCACATGGAGCGTCTGACGCGGTCCTTGCACGAACTCGAAATTTCTTGGCCCATGGCGCCACGGGCACTGGTGGTGGTGGTGAATCAGGTGGTGCGCCGCAACCGCCTGTCGCATGGCATCGTTTACGTCCAGATCACCCGCGGCGAGGCGCCCCGCGACCACGCCTTTCCAGACGACGGGACGGAGCCCTCGGTGGTCGTCACCGCGCGCCGCCGCCCTCCCTTCGATTTGGAAGCCGCCAAGAGCGGCGTGGCCGTGATCACCGTCCCGGACGAGCGATGGAAACGCTGCGACATCAAATCAATATCCCTGATTCCTAATGTTTTGGGAAAACAGAAGGCGAAGAAGGCCGGGGTCTATGAGGCCTGGATGGTGGACGAAAAGGGTTTCGTCACCGAGGGCACGTCCACCAACGCCTGGGTCGTCACCGATGACGGAATTCTGGTCACCCGCCACCTAGACAAAGGAATTCTCCCCGGCATCACCCGGCGATCGGTCCTGATGGTGGCCGAAAAACAGGGCATCGAACTCGACGAGCGCCCCTTTGCCCTGCGGGATCTCGACACCGTGCGCGAGGCCTTCCTGACCTCCACCACGTCCTGGATCAAGCCGGTGGTCGAAATCGATGGACGGCCGGTGGGGGACGGTACGGCGGGACCGTTCAGCCTTGAACTCCTCAAGCTCTACGCGGCCTACATGGCCGGCGCCGGAACCGCGAGATGAGCATGCTGGACGCCTCCTCCCTCAAGCGCCCCAAGGCCATGGTCTTCGACTGGGACAACACGCTTGTCGACTCTTGGCCCACCATCCTGGACGCCCAGAACCACACCATGGCCGCCTTCGGAATGCCCCCCTGGACCATAGAGGAGGCCAAGGAGAGGGTACGTAAGTCCATGCGCGACAGCTTCCCCGCCATGTTCGGCGCGAAGTGGGAGGAAGCGGGGCGCATCTTCTATGAGCGCTTCGCCGAAAACCACCTGCGGACCCTGACCCCATTGCCGGGCGCAGCCGAAATGCTCCACGACCTCCATGCGGCCGGCATCTATCTCGCCGTGGTCAGCAACAAGCTGGGTGACTACCTGCGCAAGGAAGCACGCCATCTCGGCTGGGAGGGCTATTTCGGGCGTTTGGTGGGGGCGCTTGACGCGACCTTGGACAAGCCGGCCCGCGAGCCGGTGGAGTTGGCCCTTCAAGGCAGCGAAATCCCACCCGGAGACCGGGTCTGGTTCGCCGGCGATACCGATATCGACATGGAATGCGCCCTAAACGCCGGATGTCTGCCGGTATTGGTGCGTCATTCTCCCCTACGGGGAGGTGAATGCGACAGCTTCCCGCCGGCAACCCACGTGGTGGACTGTCACGCCCTTTCCATTCTCGTGAGAAGCCTGTAAGCTCACCGCAACCGGAAGCAGGCGTCCGTGGGGGCAACATGGGCGGGCCTGTCGGTGTCCGGGGTAAAAACTTACAATAAATGGGGGGAGAATCGTTCAATGTCCTCCGAGCGATCTCAGAACGTTCAAGACGTATTCCTAAATCACATCCGCAAGAACAAGACACCCGTGACCGTGTTCCTGGTCAACGGCGTCAAATTGCAGGGTGTGATCACCTGGTTCGACAATTTCTCGGTGCTGCTGCGCCGAGACGGGCATACCCAGCTGATCTACAAGCACGCCATCTCGACGGTCATGCCGTCAATGCCGATCCAGCTCTTCGATCCGGAAGCGGCGGAAACGGCAGAAGCGGCAGAAGCGGCGGAAGCGGCGGCCGAGTAGCTCAAACCCGAGTTTCGGCGGGGATCCATGGAAGCACCGGGCGGTGGCGCCGCCTGGGTGTTTTTTGGTGCCCGCAATTCCTCGCTTCCTCCGAGAAAAAGAATGGGATTGCGGTAAATTAGAGGAAGCCTGTCTGCGCGCACCCGTATATAACCCCCTCCTATGGGCTCCGAACGCTGTCTAGTCCTCCACCCCGCCGTCAAGGAACGCCGCGACAGATCCGCAGCACGCACGCCGGACGCACGCCTGGACGAGGCGGTGGGGCTCACCCGCGCCATCCACCTCGACGTCGTCGAGGCCCAGGTGATCGCCCTCACCAAACTCCGCCCGGGGACCCTGTTTGGCCGCGGCACCGTCGACCGTCTGGCGGCCCTGGTCAAGGGCCTGGAAATCGACGTCACGGTGGTGGACGGCAAGCTGACCTCCGTGCAGCAGCGCAACTTGGAAACCGCCTGGAAATGCAAGGTCATCGACCGCACAGGCCTGATCCTGGAGATTTTCGGCGAGCGGGCGCGGACCAAGGAAGGCGCGCTGCAGGTCGAACTGGCGGCCTTGACCTACGCCCGGTCGCGGCTCGTGCGCTCCTGGACCCACCTGGAACGCCAGCGGGGCGGACTTGGCTTCGTCGGCGGCCCGGGTGAAACCCAGATCGAGATCGACCGGCGGCTGATCGGCGAGCGCATCGCCAAATTGCGAAAGGAACTCAAGGAGGTCTCGCGCACTCGCGGGCTGCACCGGCAGGCGCGCAAACGGGTGCCGCACCCCATCATCGCCCTGGTGGGCTACACCAACGCCGGAAAGTCGACCCTTTTCAACACCTTGACCAAAGCGGATGTGATGGCCGAGAACCAGCTTTTCGCAACGCTCGATCCCACCATGCGGGGGCTGGACCTGCCATCGGGCCGCAAGGCCATCCTGTCCGACACCGTGGGCTTCATCTCCGACCTACCTCACGAGTTGGTCAACGCCTTCCACGCCACCCTCGAGGAAGTGGAAGAGGCCGACGTCATCCTGCATGTGCGCGACGTTTCCCACCCCGACAGCGACGCACAGAGAGACGACGTCGAAGCGGTGCTCAAGGACGAGCTGGACCTGGAACAGGCGCTGGACACCCGGATGATCGAGGTCCTGAACAAAACCGACCTCCTGGAGGCGGAAGAACGCGCGGGGACCGCCAACCGGGCGCGCCGCGCCGACCGTCCCACGGTCCCCCTGTCCGCCGTCACCGGGGAAGGCTGTGGAAATCTTCTCTCCGCCATCGACGCCTTCCTGGCCCGCCGGGGCATGGTCATCAAGGCGAAACTGGCCCACGGCGAGGGCGAAAACCTGTCCTGGCTCTACCGCCACGGCGAGGTGCTGCAGCGCGAGGATACGGAAGAAGGAACCTCGATCACCGTGCGCCTCGACCCGGCAAACGTCGAACGCTGGAAACAGATGCGGGGGGAGGAGGGGGACGGTAATTAGATGGACGGCGGGCTCTTGCCACTAACTTCCAAAGGCCCGGCGGTAGAGACGGCGCAACAGGAAGTACAACAGGGCACCGATGACCAGAAGCTGGGTGATCCCGCCCCAGAAGATGATCCCCCAGCCCCGGAACTTGCCGAACAGCCACACCACGACGAGACACACCAGGACGAAGACCCCGATATCAATGAAGCTTCGCACTGATGCCAGTTCATTGAGCGGAAACACCATACGGATGCCGACGATCCCCCCGACCAGACAAACGATCGGGGCTGCCAGGAGAACAATGTCACCCTGAAGCACGTCAATCTCCAACATCGATCGGACAATAACGATGGCGATGACTTCAACGATCACAGCGCACAACCCGACTCCGACCACGATACTGGCAGTAAAACGGCCATCGGCATCGGTCTTTCCGCCCCGACCAATCCACGCCACGACAGTTCCAACGGAGGGGATGGCAACAGCGGCAACCATGAACCAAAGGGCATTCGCCGCTGCCCAGACGTAGAGCGACTCAAAGACGTCATACACGGACATTGCGTGCCTTTCCTCCTACCGATTATTGCCGCATGGGGGCGGCAAAACGTTACCACCCGGCAGCTTCTTTGTCGCGAATGGCATTTCTTGGCGTTGTCGTGGGGTGAAAACCCTCCAATTATTACAGCACGCCTTCCTGGCCCGCCGGGGCACGGTCATCAAGGTGAACCGGACCCACACGTCACTGGGCTTGACGCCCGTCAGCTCTACTAGTAGAAACACGCCTCTAGTAGACTAAGGATGTCCGATGGCAACAGCGAAGGCGCAACGCAAGTGGCGGGACAAGCACCGGTTCGTCAAGACTCAGCTCAATGTCATGGCCCGCAAGCTCACCCACCGCTACCTGGACGAGGTTGCCGGGACTTACGGACTAAAGGGCAAAGGGGAGGCGGTGGCCTTCTGCTGTTTCGTCACCAAGGCGATGATGCAGCGGAGCGATTTTGATGACGAGATGTCCGAGATTCTGGACGTCTTCGCCACCACCTACCGTGAGGACCGGGACATCTACGCCGCCTAAGGACCCGCGTTCACCCAATTTTCCCTTTCTTGTAGCCCCCACCGGGGCCAAACTGGATCCATGGTTCCGCTAAGAGATACCGTCACCGAAATCATCCGCCAGGTCGCTCGGGACAAGATCCTGCCGCGCTTCAACAACCTCGGCAAAAACGATGTGGCGGCCAAACAGGGACCGCAGGACCTGGTGACCGTTGCCGACGTCGAGGCCGAGCAGCGGCTTGCCGCCGAACTGGTCCCCCTGTTGGCCGGCAGCCGGGTGGTGGGCGAGGAGAAGGCGGAGACCGATCCGGCGTCCCTGGACGCGCTGCAAGACGCATCGCCGGTTTGGGTGATCGATCCCGTCGACGGCACCCTCAACTTCGTCCACGGAAAGGCACGCTTCTGCGTCATCGTGGCGCTGGTCAAGGGTGGGCAAACGGTGGAAGGCTGGATCCACGCCCCCGTGGAGGATTTCACCGCCTGGGCTGCGCGGGGACGGGGGGCCTGGATCGGCGGCGAGAAGCTCCGCGTGGCCAAATCTGTGCCCTTCGACGAGATGACGGGGTCCTTGGGCTTCCGTCTCGCCAAACGGACGAAGGAACGTCAGTTGCAGGGTGAGTTGACCCCCAAGCGCATCGTCCGGCCCGGCTGCATCGGGCTCGACTACGTGGACTTGGCCCGCGGCGGGATCGATTTCTCCCACTACGGGCCGCGCCTCAAGCCCTGGGACCACGCGGCGGGAGTGTTGCTGCACAAGGAGGCCGGTGGATTCTCGGCCATCGTCGAAAGCCGGTCCGGCTACGCGCCAAATGGGGGGGTGCAGGATGGCGTCTCGCTCCTCATGGTCCCCGATGCCACGCGCTGGCTGGAGGTCAAAGAGGGGCTGGGGCTTTAGGATGGGGACATCAACAGGGGTCATTTGGCGGCAGCGGCATTGTGGACGACGCCGGACGTTTGGCCAGGTTGTCCTTAATCTGCCAGTCCCATCACGAAGGCCCGCGCGACATCAAGGTAGGGGAAAATTAGAGGTATCCGGATATCAAGGAGGCTCACATGCCAATTCTCGACATCGCGTTCATCGGTTTGGGCGTCATGGGCGGTCCCATGGCGGGACACCTGACCCGGGCCGGGCACCGGGTGACGGTCTTCAACCGCTCGGCCCCCAAGGCCGAGACCTGGGTGGCCGACTACGGTGGACGCCGGGCCTCGACCCCTGTCGAGGCCGCGGCGCAGGCCGACATGGTTTTCATCTGTGTCGGCAATGACAAGGACGTGCGGGACGTGGCACTGGGCGCCGACGGGGCGCTGGCCCATATGAAGGCGGGGGCCCTGCTGGTGGACCACACCACCGCCTCGGCCGATCTGGCCCGCGAATTGGACACCGCCGCCCGGGCGCGGGGGATCGGCTTCCTGGATGCGCCGGTCTCCGGCGGCCAAGCAGGGGCGGAGCAGGGGGGGCTGACCGTGATGGCCGGCGGGGCAGAGACGGATTTCGCCCGCGCCGAGCCGGTGATCGGCGCCTACGCCAAGACAGTCGCCTTGATGGGACCCGCAGGGTCGGGGCAGCTCACCAAGATGGTCAACCAAATCGCCATCGCGGGGCTGCTGCAGGGGCTGTCGGAGGCCCTGAACTTCGCCGGGAAGGCGGGCCTGGATGCCGAAAAGACGGTCGACGTTATTTCCCAGGGCGCCGCCCAGTCCTGGCAGATGGACAACCGGGCCCGGACCATGCTGGCGGATGAATTCGACTTCGGATTCGCGGTCGACTGGATGCGCAAAGACCTGGGGATCTGTCTCGCCGAGGCGCGGCGGAATAACGCGCGGCTGCCGGTGGCGGCGCAGGTCGACCAGTTTTATGCCGAGGTGCAGGAGCGGGGCGGCGGGCGTTGGGACACTTCGAGCCTGATCCGGCTCTTGCATCCGTGAGAATCAACGCATGCCGATCTTCAGGTAGGGCCGCGGGTCGCGCAGGCCCCTCAGGTTCCACACCAGAACCTTCTGGCGCGGCGTCTTTCCCTTGAGCTCCTTGGTTGCGTTGTGGCCCAGGATCGGAGCATCGGTCCTAACCCGAAGCTGACCCTCGACGCCAAGGCCGATCTCTTCCAGGCGCTTGGCGTTGGACCGGGCGATGGGCGTGCCCTCCATAATGATGACGCCCTGGGGCTTGAGGTAGCGCATGGAGAGGAAGTTCTCGTTGCGGCGGAAGAAGGTCACCGACTTGGTGCGCAGCAGGTCGCCGCTCTTCTCCCACAGAACCTCGAAGATGCCGTCCTTCTTGTACTCGAACTTCTTGACCGAACCGTCGCGCATGAAGTCGGCCTCGATGAGCCCGGCCTGACGCATCTCCTCCGCACGATCGATCTCGCGCTTCCGCAGCTTGTTGTAGAGCTCGATCTTGGCCATGTAGCCGCTGAAGGTGATGTCGTAGTAACCGTGGCGGTCGAGTTCGACCTCGACGTCGAACCACACCGGCATATAGCAGCTTCCGAGAACGAGAACCGCCAACAGCAGCACGGCGACACGGGACAGGGCCTTCATGATCGTCATGGCAAGAGGATGGGCAGGCGGCGGCACAAACTCAAGCCCAAAAGCCGGGGATGTTCCTACTAGTAGATATGGGCCGGCCCGGAACACACAGGCCTATTCGCGGTCCTTTGCCGTCTGCCAGCGGGCCTCCATGGCCTCCAAAGAGGCCCCTTCCACATTCAGTCCGTCGGCCCCCAGCAGCGCTTCCATACGCTTGAAGCGCCTTTCGAACTTGCCGTTGCCGTGCCGCAGCGCGGATTCCGGCTCGACACCCAGCTTGCGCGCCAGGTTGACGCAACTGAACAGCAGGTCGCCGACCTCGTCCTCGATGCGTGCCTTATCCGGATCGGGAGCCTCCAGTTCCGTCTCCAGTTCTCCCAATTCCTCACGCAGCTTGTCCAGAGCTCCGCCGGAATCGTCCCAATCGAAGCCCACGCGCGCCGCCCGGTTCTGCAATTTGAGCGCCCGGGTGAGGGCGGGCAGGGCGGCGGTAACCCCGTCCAGCGCGCCATGACCATGCCCGCTTTCCGAGACCTCCGCCTTTTGACTGCGCTCCCTGGCTTTGTGCTCCTCCCAGGCCTTGATCTGGGCCGCCGCGTCGTTAATTTCCACGTCGCCGAACACGTGCGGGTGGCGCCTGACCAGTTTGTCGACGATCCGCGCCGCCACATCCTCAAACCCGAACAGGCCCGCTTCCTCGGCCATGCGGGCGTGGAACACCACCTGCAGTAAGAGGTCGCCAAGTTCGTCCTCCAGGTGCTCCATGTCACCGCGCTCGATGGCATCCGCCACCTCGAAGGCTTCCTCAATAGTATGCGGCGCAATGCTCGCGAAGGTCTGCTCCACGTCCCACGGGCATCCCCGTTCCGGGTCCCGCAGGAGCACCATGATCTCCAGCAGCCGCTCCATCGTCTTCGTCATCTCAACTAAACCAGCCCGTCCATCGGATCCAAAGGGCTGGATACCACTTTCCGCCTCCGGGATCGAGAGGGGGAAAGTGGGAGTCGGTATCCCCAGTTTTTCGGGGCCCCTCAATGTTTCCCGAAAACTCTAAATTTCGACAGGGGTCGGTGGAACAAGGCATTTCGCATTGTCGCATAATGTATATTATGGAAAGTTTTGTTGTTGTGTTTCTTATCAATACGTTACGCGTCATCATATTGAGCGTTTGTTAAATATGAAATTTGCCCCAGGATCGCCGCTTTGGCACGTCCGGGCATGGCGGACCGCAACGGGTCGACTTGGCTGTTCTCGGGAAAAATGGTGGGTCCGCTTGAGGTGCCGGACGGGCCTCCCCTCGCATCGTCCAGGCCGCCGGCGTCGTCATTTTTGCCGCTGCTGAAATCCATCCAACCGAGCGCGCGCCCGGGCACCTTTTCGCCGCTCCGAGATCGCGGGCTCTAAACTCATCCGACCCGTCATCCGTCCATCCGTCCGAACGTTTGAGAGAAGACGCTCAAATCCGTCCAAACAGCCGAACGTCCGCGAAACCTCAATTCGGCAGCAAGATCGGCGCCCAGGAACTCGTCCAACAGGGCCTTGGAATGAAAGAAAACCCTCTTCCCCGCCGGGCAAGGGCAGTCAGGCTTCGATCACCATGCCGTCAAAGGCCGGCTCCACATGGTCCGGCAGGCGGGCGTTCAGAGCCTCGTAGTCGAACAGGCCGCTCAAATGGGTAAGAATGCCGCGTTTCGGCTTTACCCGGTCCATCCATTCCAACGCCTTGTCCACGTGGGCGTGGGTGGGATGGGGTTTCTCGGCCAGAACGCCGACGATCCAGACATCGATTCCGTCCAACATCTCGAAGGCGTGGTCCGGCAACTCGACGGCGTCCGTCGAGTACGCAATGGAACCGAACCGGAAACCCAGGGTCTCGCAGTATCCGTGGTCCTGAACGAAGGTCTGGATTTCCATGTCACCGACAAGGAACACGTCCTTGTCCGAAAGAGTATGGGGAATGAGGGTCGGCTTGTAATAAACGGTCGCATCCCCGGCCAGCGGGGCGAAGACGTATCCGAAGCGCTTCTTAATCACGCCCAGGGTTTCGGCATCGCCATAGGTGTCCAACGGCGTCCCCTGTATGCGGTTGATGGACCTAAGGTCGTCGATGCCGTGCAGGTGATCGGCGTGGTAATGGGTGAACAGCACCCCATCCAGGCGTTTGACATCCGCCATCAGCAACTGCTGGCGCAGGTCGGGCGAGGTATCGACCAGGACCGCCGTTTCCCCCTCTTCCACCAGGATCGAGGGCCGGAGACGCCGGTTCCGGGGATCGTCCGGGATGCACTTGCCCCAGCCCCAGTCCACGGACGGCGTGCCGCTGGAACCTCCGCAGCCGAGGATGGTCACCCGCATCAGGTCACCACCCCGGCCAAACCGGCCGCCTCGGAGAAAAGACGGAAGAAATTGGCGGTCGTGGCCTCTTCGAACGCGACTATGTCCACCCCCTTCACCTCGGCTACGCAGGCCGCGGTATAGGCGCTATAGGCAGGCTCGTTCCGCTTGCCGCGCTTGGGCACCGGTGCCAGATAAGGGGCGTCGGTTTCGACCAAAAGACGCTCAAGCGGCACCTCCCGCACCGTCCGGCGAAGTTCATCGGCCCGCTTAAACGTGACGATTCCGGAGAGGGAGAGATAGAAGCCCAGGTCCAACGCGGTCCGGGCCAGTTCCGCGCCGGAACTAAAGCAATGCAGAAGTCCGGAGAACGGCCCCTTGGCGTACTCCTCCGTCAAGATGGCCGCCATGTCCTGATCGGCATCCCGCGTGTGCACGACCAACGGCAGGCCGGTGCGGCGCGCGGCCTCGATATGGACGCGGAAACTCCTTTGTTGGGCCTCGCGCGAACTGTGTTCATAGAAATAGTCGAGCCCCGTCTCGCCGAATCCGACGATTTTCGGATGTCGTCGGGCCATGCGCACCAGATGTTCGGCCGTGACTTGCGGCTCGCGGCCCGCCTCGTGCGGGTGGATGCCGACGGTACAGAACACGTTGTCATAGCGCTCGGCAACCGCCAGGACGCCGTCGAAGCGCGTCACGTGGGTGCCGATGGTCAGCATCCAGCCCACGCCGGCCTCCCCGGCACGGCGCACGATTTCATCTATCTCGCCGTCAAAATCGGGAAAGTCCAGGTGGCAGTGGCTATCGACCAGCATCAAAAGAGCTCCGTCCAGTGTGCCAACAAGATAGAGAGCCCCTCGCCCCCTATCAAGCCGTTGCACGTGGACGGAATGCTGGTGTAGCGTTCGATTGCGGATAGAAACGTATCAGGGGGTTTCCCGAATGAACATCCTGCGCATCGTGCTCGCCATCTTTCTTCCGCCCCTTGCCGCGTTCCTGACGGTTGGAATCGGAATGCACTTCTGGCTGAACATCGTTCTTACGCTGTTCGGAGTCCTTCCGGGCTCCATCCACGCGATCTGGCTGGTGGTGAAGAAGGCAGGACGGGCATAACCCCCGTGCTCCCTATGGCAGTGCAGGTGAAACATTGGCAAATAATCCATCATCATCGCAGTTCCGTATTCCCGGCGTACGCCGGGCCCCAGCGAAGTTCTGTCGCGTGCGGTCGCTTCGGTGGATTTAGCCCGCCATGACCCGGGATGCGCCACAAAATGTGCACTTAAATCTGGCCTTGACCGAATTGCGTAATGCTGCCGAAGGGTCTGTGCTGAAAGGGTATGCGCGCCTCGGTGTGCGTGGCGAAAATGCCCTTGGTGTGCGGGTGCCGGACATTCGCCGCATCGCCAAGTCTTACCGTGGCGATGCGGCGCTGGCCCGGGCGCTGTGGAAAACCGGCATTCGGGAAGCTCGCATTCTTGCAACCATCATCATGCCCCCGGAAAAGTTGGCGAGCGGTGATATGGATCTCTGGATCGAAGGGTGCACGTCTTGGGATTTGGTGGATGCCTGCTGCGTCAATGCGTTTCAGAAAACGCCGCCGGCTTGGGACAAGGCGAAGTCTTGGTGCTTGGAAAGTGGTGAGTTCGTCAAGCGGGCCGGCTTCGTCATGATCGCGACCTTGGCCGTGCATGACAAAACAGCGGACGACAAAGCCTTCGAAGCTTGTCTTGATGACATTGTTCTGGGGGCCGGTGATGACCGGAACTTTGTCAAGAAGGCCGTCAGTTGGGCGTTGCGGGAAATCGGAAAACGAAATACGCATTTGAACGCGCAGGCATTGCGCGTGGCGCGAGTTCTGAGCGACCGGGAGGAGGCATCCGCGCGTTGGGTCGGTCACGACGCCACTTGTGAACTGACATCGGAACGCGTACGCCAAAAACTGGGACTAGACGCTGCTCCAGTCTCAGCGGATCATAATGGGGGGAGCGAATGAAAGTCTTTATTATCGCCCCCATCACCCAGGCGCTCACGTTGGGTCCGGAAACCCCGATACAGCGCCTCCGCACAGCCAGAGAAACTTCTCAGGCACCTGGGCAGTTATACGCTGTTCGGAGTCCTTCCGGGCTCCATCCACGCGATCCGGCTGGTGATGAAGAAGGCCGAACAGGCATAACGCCCGCGATCCCTCCCCTACCCTATTCCTCCGCTTCCGCCTCCACGTAGCGAGGGAGAACCCCTTGCGGCTTGGGCAAGCCCGTCCCGGGGACGAGGGCATGCTCGGGTCCGAAGAAGCTGAACGCCCGATGCTCCGGGCTCACCGAGAGCTGGTCGAGCATACGTTCGGACGATTGCGGCATGAAGGGCTGGGTCAGAAGGGCCAGGTGCCGGACGGTCTCGGCCAGGACGTAGAGCACGGTGCCCATGCGCTCCGGATTTTCCTTTTTCAACTTCCATGGCGCCTGTCGGTCGACATAGACGTTGGCGGCACGGATCACGGTCCAGATGGTCTCCAGGGCCTCGTGGAAAGCCTGGACGTCCATGCTCTCCCCGACCTTGACCAGCAGGCCGTGGGCCGCGCCGAGCAGTTGGTTGTCCTCATCGGTGAAGTCGCCATGCAGGGGAACGCAACCGTTGCAGTTCTTGGCGATCATGGAAAGCACCCGCTGGGCAAGATTACCGAAGTCGTTGGCTAAATCGCCGTTCATCCGGTGCACCATGGAGGCATGCGAGAAGTCACCGTCCTTGCCGAAGGGCACCTCGCGCAGCAGGAAGTAGCGTACCTGGTCGAGGCCGTACTTCTCGATCAGCCAGAACGGATCGATCACGTTGCCCAGCGACTTGGAGATCTTCTGTCCCTCGTTGGTCCACCAGCCGTGGGCAAAAACCCTTTTCGGCGGCTCCAAACCGGCGGCCATCAGGAAGGCAGGCCAATAAACGGCGTGGAAACGCAGGATATCCTTGCCCACCATATGGACGTCCGCAGGCCAATAGGTGGCGTATTCGCCGGTCTCCGTCTCCGGATGGCCGATGGCGGTGATGTAATTGGCCAGCGCGTCCAGCCATACGTACATGATGTGCCGGTCATCGCCCGGCACCGGCACGCCCCACTTGAAGCTGCAGCGCGACACCGATAGGTCCTGCAGTCCCCCCTTGACGAAGCTCGCCACCTCGTTGTAGCGCGACTTGGGCAGAATAAAGCCGGGGTGCTTCTCGTAGAGTTCAAGCAACCGGTCCTGCCAGGCGGACAAGCGGAAGAAGTAGCTGGGCTCCTCCACCCACTCCACCTCGGCACCCGACGGCGCGATGCGTTTTCCGGCCTCCGTTTTAGTCAGTTCGCCCTCGGTATAGAAAGCCTCGTCGCGCACCGCGTACCAGCCGGCATAACTGCCGAGGTAGATCTCGTCGGCAGCGACCAGCCTGTCCCACAAGGCCTGGACGGAAACGTGGTGACGCTTTTCGGTGGTGCGGATGAAGTCGTCGTTGGTGAAGTTCATGGCGCGCGCCAGGTCGCGGAAGTTCTGCGACACCTGATCCGTGAACGCCTGGGGATCGATGCCCGCGGCGGCGGCCGACTTTTCCACTTTCTGCCCGTGTTCGTCGGTCCCGGTCAGGAACTTGACGTCGAACCCGTCCAGACGTTTGAAACGCGCCAGCGCATCGCAGGCCAACGTCGTATAGGCATGGCCGATATGCGGCACGTCGTTGACGTAATAGATCGGCGTCGTGATGTAGTAGCTCTCAGACAAGATCTTCTTCTTTTCGACTAGCGGCGGGATGCACTCTCTAGGGCAAGGAAGGCGTTGAGGACGACTTGTTTTCGGTCCAGATTCACGGCATCTACCCGGCTCAGGAGATGGTTGATCTTTTCCCATACCTCCAACCAGCGATCAAGGGCGACCGATTCCGTCAGGCGGCGCATCAGAACCTGCTCCCCTTCGCTGACCGTCCTGTCGCCCCCCTTGGCCCCGAACAGGATCAGCTTTCCCAGCCACCAGAGCAGCAGATCGGACAGGGTCCGAAAAGAGTCGTCGGCGCCGGCCCGCACGACCTTATCGCCTAGGGCATGCAGCCTCTCCACATCGAGCCGCGGCAGGGTTTCCAGCAGCCCGGTCACCTCGTGGTAGAGGTCCAGCCCCCCCTCGCCCGAAAGCCCCAAGGCACGCCCCACACTGCCTTCCGACAGGCGCGCCAATTCGGTGGCGTCTTCCACGCCCACGTTCGGCAGGTAGCGCCGCACGAGATCGGCCACGGTGGCGTCTTCGAGCGGCCGCAGCACCAAATTCCGGCACCGGGAACGGATGGTCGGCAGCAGGCGTCCCGGGTTGTGACTGACAAGAAGCAGTATCGCGCCTTTGGGCGGTTCCTCCAGAACCTTAAGCACTGCGTTGGCAGCATTGCGGTTCATTTCATCGGCGGCATCAATAACGGCGATCCGCCAACCGCCTTCGGCCGAGGTCATACTCATGGAGGCGCCGATGCCACGCACGTCGTCGATAATGATCTCCGTCTTGCGCTTACCTGTCTTTTCGTCGACACGGCGTTCGACGGAAATGAGGTCCCCGTGCCCTCTCCCGGCAATCCTCTGGAAGACGGGGTTCTCCGGTGCCACGTAAAGGCTGTCGGGACGGGCGGGCGGCAAAGCTTCGCCGAAAAGTCCCGGCCCCTCGTCCGCCCTTGGACCGGCACCATGCACCAGCAGGAAACAGGCAAAGCGGTAAGCCAGGGTCGCCTTTCCGATGCCGCGTGGGCCGGAGATCAACCAAGAATGGGCCAGGCGACCGGAATTCCAGGACTCAAGGAGCGTCCGTTCCGCCGCCTCGTGGCCGACGAGATCGGGATTGGCGCGCGGTTCCGGCGGACCCAAGACTTCGTTCTTCATTTCAGGGACACCTGCAAGCGGTCAGCGACGATTTGTCTCACCGTCTCGGCCACCGTTTTGACGTCTGCGGATGCATCAATGACGGTGCAACGTTCAGGATCTCGTCGGGCGATATCGAGGAATCCCTGGCGCAGACGCTCGTGGAAGTCATCGCCCATACGCTCGTAACGGTCCTCGGCCCCGCCCCGGCCCCCGGCGCGCGCCAGCCCTTTATCGATGGGAAGATCCAATACCAGGGTCAGGTCCGGCGCAAAATCACCCACCACCAAACGGTGGATTCTGCGGATTTCCTCCCGATTCACACGGTGGCCGTAGCCCTGATAGGCCAGGGTGGAGTCGGCAAACCGATCGCTGACCACCCAGATGCCGGACTCCAGCGCCGGGCGAACCGTCTCCAGAAGGTGCTCATGCCGGGCCGCGTAATGAAGCAAGACCTCGGTAAGGCCGTCCCAGCGTTCCACGTGCCCTTCCACCAGCAGCCGGCGAATTTCCTCGGCCCCCGGGGCCCCACCGGGTTCGCGAGTAAGAACACATTCGACTCCGGCCTCGCCCAAGGCTTCGGCGAGCATTCGGACCTGGGTGGACTTACCTGTCCCCTCCCCGCCTTCGAAGGTGATGAAACGCCCGCTCAACCTGGTCCACCGAAGAGGATGAATTTCACGGACTCGGTGACCCGGCCGATAAATCCAAGCTGCTTGACATCGGTCCCGGCAACCAGAGGGATCTCGCGGGTCTCGACTCCGGGAGCCATGATCACCAGACGCGCCAATTCGGTCCCCCGGGTCACGGGAGCCGGCAAAGGTCCCTGGTACTTGACGCTGACCGTCATGTTGCGGCGGGCCTTCCTGGGCAAGGTCAACGTGAGAGCCTCCTCGATGACCAGCGGCACGGTCGGCGCCTCACCCAACCAGACACCCGCCTCCAGAACCGTTTCACCTTCCTGGAATAGTGCGTAGTTTTCGAACTCGCGGAATCCCCACTCCAACAATCGTTCCGATTCCTTGCTGCGCGCCTTTTTGGTCGGCAGACCGTTCACGATCAGTACGAGACGGCGCGCTCCCCGCTTGGCGGAGGAGACAAGGCCATAGCCCGCTTCTTTCGTATGCCCGGTCTTTAGTCCGTCGGCCCCCATGTCCCAGTAAAGAAGCGGATTGCGGTTATGTTGACGTATCTCATTGTAGGTAAAGGACTTCTCGCTGTAATAGTGGTAGTACTCCGGAAAGTTCTCAATGGTATGCTTGGCCAGGAGGGCCAAATCACGCGGGCTCATGCGATGCTCAGGATGGGGCCAGCCGGTAGCGTTGCGGAAGGTACTGTTCTCCAGCCCCAATTCGCGCGCCCGTGCGGTCATCTGCTCGGCGAAGGCCTCCTCGCTCGACGCCAGGGATTCGGCAACCGCGATGCATGCGTCGTTGCCGGATTGCACGACGATACCGCGGATCAGGTCCTCGACCCTGACCCGCGAATTGGGCTTGAGGAACATGGTCGAACTGCCGCTCCTGGCCCCGCCCTTCCGCCACGCCCGTTCACTGACCCGGAAAGTATCGTCCAGGGACAAGCTCCCATCGCGCAGGCGCTCGAAAAGCATGTAGACGGTCATCATCTTGCTCATCGAAGCCGGCGGCATGGGCTTATCCGCATCCTTGGCGAACAGCACCGTATCGGTCGTCAGGTCCATGAGCAGCGCTTCCTTGGCCGTGCTCTCGATGGCCGCCGCCGGCCGGGCCGCCAGGAGAACCAAGCCGACGATCGAAGCCCAAGTCAGTCCAGCAGTAATCCTCGCCATAAGTGTCATATTCTCTCCGTCACTTAATCAACCACGATCCGGGCATCTGTATACCCGGCCTGAATGACCGTCTTCAAGGCTTGGTCGGCCTGGCCAACCTCGGCCAGAGGACCGACACGGACCCTGTAGAGATCCTTGCCGTTAACCAACGCCTGATAAATATCTACGGGTCCGATCCCCGACAACACGGCTCTCGCCCGGTTGGCGCTGTCGAAATAGGCATAGGCTCCCGCCTGGACGAATATCCGCGTCGGCAGAACCGGGTGCGTGGTGACCCTGGCATCCTCCGGGCTGTAGACCGTGGCCTGCCAGATATTGCGTTCCGCGGCATTCTCGCCCGAACGGGCAACGGCAGGCTGCGAGACCGGTGTGGCGGACGCTCCGGCCCCACCCGGCGGCGGAGGCAGGAATTCGGCGCTCACCTTGGGTTTCGGCATGGCCTCTGCCTTGATCGGTGAACCGATTTCCGCCAGCAGGGCCTCGTTCCTAAGCCGGGCGGCCAGCGCCCGGCTTTTATCGAGCAGGATCTGAACCCTGACGCGTGCCGTTCCTTGCTTCTGGAATCCCAGCAACTGGGCGCCGCGGCGCGAGATGTCGATGATGCGCTCGCGTGCAAAGGGCCCCCGGTCATTGACCCTAAGCACCAAGGAGCGCCCGTTTCCCAGGTTGGTGACACGTACGAAGGTTGGCAGTGGAAGAGTCCGGTGGGCCGCCGTCAGCGTATTCATGTCGTAGGTCTCGCCGTTGGCTGTCTTCTTGCCGTGGAAGTTCGGCCCGTACCAGGACGCAATCCCGGTTTCATCGTAGTCCCACTCCTCGCGCGGATAGTACCAGACACCCCCAATTTGATAGGGTTTCCCCACCTTGTAGAGAACCGGGGACCCGGCATGGGTCTTGTTCAGCCGCTTGGCGGTGTGCATGAAGAACTGCATTTCGGAACATCCCGCGAGAAACAGGACCCCAATCCCCAGAACCAGCCAGTGAAACCGTGCAACGTTCAGCACCCGCACCTCCTAAAACTCAACTCTATCCGCCCGCCTTCGGCCCGGCAAGACGGCCTCGCAGCCGTTCCAGCAGGCCGAAATCGGCATATCCGTCCACAGGCAGGCGCGCGCTCTTCTGGAAGGTGCGGATGGCGGCCCGGGTCTTGGGCCCGATGACACCGTCCGGTGTCCCGACATGGTATCCGCGGGTTTGCAGGAGGCGCTGAAGATCCAGAACGTCGCCACGAGATAGCGGGATTTCCTTGTCCGGACGCGGAGACAGGAACGGCCCGAAGCCCGCGAGCCGGTCGGCCAGATGTCCCACCGACAGGGCATAGAGCAGCGACCGGTTCCATACGAGGATAGTCCGGAAGTTCTTGTAGACCAGGAACGCAGGGCCCTTATGGCCGGCCGGCAGAAGAATCGACGCCGCGATATCGACCTTGGGCAGGTCCCGTCCGTCCATACGCCGAACGCCAAGTTTCTGCCATCCGGCCAGGGACTTGCTAACCTTCAAGCCCGCGAGACGCCAGTCGAACCCTCCGGGGAGGCGCACCTCGCGGCCCCAGGTTCGGTCGCCCATCCAACCCGACCGGCCAAGGAAATTCGCCGCCGAGGCCAAGGCATCCGGGAGGCTCCGCCACATGTTCCTCTTGCCGTCCCCATCGAAATCCACAGCAAACTGGCGATAGGTCGTCGGCATGAATTGACAGTGCCCCATAGCCCCGGCCCAGGAGGACTTGGCATTGAACGGTATATCGCCGCGGTCCATGAGTCCCAACAGCGCCAGAAGTTGTTCGCGGAAGAACCTGTCCCGCCTGGGATCGTGGGCCAGCGTCGCCAGTGCCCCCGTCACCGGGAAGGCGCCGAAGTAGTCGCCAAAGTTGGTCTCAAGCCCCCAGAAAGCCACCAAAAAACGGGGCTGGACGCCGTACTTACGGGCGACCCTGTCCAGCAAAGTCCGGTGTTTGACCAGAAGCTCCTTGCCTCTCCTAATCCGTTTCTCGGTCACCCGGCCGTTCAGGTACTTCCAAAAGGTGAGCGTTAACTCGGGCTGGCGGCGGTCCAATTCGATGATCCGCGGGATCGGTGCGACTCCTGCAAAAGCCGTGTCCAGAGTGGAGGCCGATATTCCCCTCTCCCGTGCTTCACGCTTGAGGGTCGAGAGCCATTCCCCAAAGGGCTCCGCCTCCGCGGCCACAGCGGGGAGCGCGCAGGCCACCACCACGAGACCGGCCAATACCACCTTCAAAGGAAAGAACCGAAAAGACACGCGTACCCTCAAACTAACGCTTCTGTCACAATGTTCTGCCACAGAGGCGCGCCGGGAACAATCACCCGTCCGATGGTGCCGGGAACGGGGCGTCGATCTTGCCTGTAATCCAATACATTAGAAGTTCAAGTCCTTCATGGACGGCACTGCTCAGAAACGATAGCCCCCTAAGAAATTGAATTGGAACGAGGGCGAATCCGATCCTTTCCATCGTGTGGAAATCCACGGGACAAGGGATGACAACGCTGCCGAGAAAGACCAAGCTTTTCGCTTTCTCAATGAGTCGAGGTATATTTCACCGCGAATCATCTCTATAACTTCCATCTTCGAGCCCCGACCTCGCCCCAACTTTACAAAACCTCGATATATTCGACCACGGCATCCATAAGCTCGGCGAGGCTTGGATAGAGGGTTTCAATCGTCCCCATGTCGCCTCCCTTGCCGGCTTTTTCCAGTTCGGAACACAAGTCCGCCAGTTCGTTGGCCCCGGCCGAGCGAGCCGAAGACTTCAGCTTGTGAGCGGCGGCTCCGATATCTTCCGCCTTTTTGTCATTAAAAGCATCTTCAATATCCTTGACGATGGCTTTGGAGGGTTCGACGAAATCCTGGAGGATTTCCTTGAAGGTTTCGTCGTCGTCGCCAAAGACGTCCTTCAGGGCTCTGGGGTCGATGGCGGCCGCAGTTTCCTCTTTTAACTCCGCAACTTCGACGGAGACCGCCGGAGCGTTGAAGTTATCCATTGCCGGCATCCATTTGGTCAAGAGCATCTCCAGTTTTGCCACTTCCAGAGGCTTTCTCAGGCAGCAGTCCATCCCCGCCTCAATGCAGAGGTCGGCCTCGCCCTGAAGGACGCTGGCGGTTATGGCGACGATGGGCAGGCGTTTGTCTTCTTCTTCGTCCTTCTCCATCTTGCGTACCCATCCGGTTAGTTCATAACCGTCCATGTGGGGCATGTGGCAGTCGGTGAGCAGGATGGCGTAGTTCTTTTCCTGGAGCATCTCCAGGGCCTGCCGACCGTCGTCGGCGATGTCGCAGGCGTAGCCCAATATGTTGAGCTGGCGGCGGATGACGTCCTGGTTGGTGACGTTGTCCTCGGCAACCAGGATCAACCTACCCTGGGCCATAGCCTCGTCGACGGTGGGCGCTTTGGCCTTGCCAACCACCCACTCCCCCTCGATAAGGGGGCGAGCCCTTCCTGCCGCCATGGCGACCCCGTTGACAAAGCTGGAGCGTCTGAGGGGCAGGTCCTCCACTACCACCTTGTCCGGCAGCAACATACCTTTCTTGGCCTTGCGGTCGGCGGTGAGCACGACGAAACGGATTCCCTTGATCGCTTCGATCTCACGAAGCCGGTCGCAAGCCGCCTTCTGCGCATCCACGTCCAATTGCGATCCGATGATGAAGATATCGAAAGGCTTGTCAGCCTCGGCCGCTGCGGTAAGGAGGGAGACCGCCTTATCGAGGTCAGCCACGGTCTCGATCTTGGTTTTCCATTTTGAAAGGTAACACTTGGCGATGGCGTGTGAGTCGTCGTGCTCGATGGCAAGCAATATCTTGAGGCCATCGAGCACCGTCTCATCCTCGTAGTCATCGGCTTCCGGGGCGGTTCCGAAAGGCAGTTTGATGGTGAAGACGGCCCCCTTACCCGGCTCGCTGTCGACCGAGATTTCGCCGCCCATCATGTCGGACAGGGTCTTGCATATGCTTAGACCCAGCCCGGTACCGCCAAACCGCCGAGTGGTCGAGGCCTTGGCTTGGCTGAAAGGTTGGAACAGCTTGGTCGTTTGTTTGGGTGTCATGCCGATCCCGTTGTCCTCGACCGAGAACCGAACGCCCACCTTGTCCTCACCGAAATCCGCCACTCTTTCGGCGCGGAGAACGACCCGTCCCTTACGATCGTCCGTGTTCTCGGTGAACTTGATGGAATTGCCGGCCAGGTTGAACAGGATTTGGCGTAACCGCACGTGGTCGCCCAGGACGCGGGATGGAATTTCAGGATCGATAAAGGTAACGAGTTCCAAATTCTTCTTGGCGGCGTTGGGCAACAAAGTCTCTCCCACGACCTCCATCACATCACGCACTGAAACGGGGATGGCCTCGAGCTCCAACTTGCCGGCCTCGATTTTCGAAAAATCGAGAATATCGTTGATGATCTGCAATAGTGAGAAGGCTGAATCACGCACGGTCCGCATCATCTGTTTCTGGTCCGCATCAAGCCGTGTCTCGCGCAGAAGGTCAATCATGCCAATGATCCCGTTCATGGGCGTCCTGATCTCGTGGCTCATGACGGCGAGAAAGGTCGCCTTGGCTCGGGTTGCAGACTCGGCTTTCTCCTTGGCCTCCTTGATCTGAACCTCAGACCGCTTGCGTTCGGTAATGTCCTCCTTGACGCAGACCAAGTGGGTGATTTCTCCATTACATCCCATGATCTGCGAGATCGAGACAGATTCCCAATACTCGCTGCCGTCCTTTCTCTTGTTGAGGAAATCGCCGTGCCATTCGTCACCTGCCAGGACTGTCTCCCACATTTGCCGGTATTCCTCCTTCGACGTCTTCCCGCTCTTTAGGAAGCGCGGGTTCTCGCCAATAACCTCTTCCCGCGTATACCCGGAGGATTCACAGAATTTTGGATTCACATATTCGATCGCTCCGCTCGGGTCGGTAATCACGACCGTGGCCGGGCTTTGTTCGACAGCGCGAGAGAGCTTGCTGAGTTCCTGGGTTCTCTCTTCGACCCGCTTCTCCAGGTGCCGACGGGCTTCGTACAACTCCTTTTCCGTCCTGGTGACTTTGAAAAGAACGAAACCGGCGATAATTCCCCCGGTAACCACGACAACCAACAGCAAACCAAACATGATAGTTTCACTTCGGTTGTGTTCGCTTTCGCTATACGCAAGAAACTCCGCCGCCTTGTCGCCGGCAAACCCGATCAACCCGTTCATGTGCGTGGCCAACAGGGCGATGTAATCGGCCCCCTTGCCCTGGGTGATCGTCGCCGCTTGGTCATACTTGCCAACCAGAGCCAGTTCGATAACCTCGGACCGGATAGCCTTCCAATCGGAAAATATCTGGCGAGCCGTTTCGACCATGGACTTGTCGCCCAGGAAGTAGTCCATGGTCGTGTCGAAGTGCCTGTAGACTTCCTTTTCATCATTATCGACGCGGGAAATGGCGAGTTCCAGATCGGCGGCGTTTCGGGCCAGGACGACATCCTTCATATGCCGGTGCATGGATATGATATTGGCATTGGCCTTGAGAACGGCGTTGCTGACGGTAAACGGATGGCGATACATCTTGAGGGTCAACTCGGCCATGGTACCGATCTCCCGTACCGCCCCGACTGCCATAACGACCATCAGGACGATCATGACCATAAAGCCGGCGATCAATAGCCTCGCGGTATTCTTTTTTGATGTCATTGCTGCCCTCTACCATGCGCCGCCACATTTCATACGAAAACTCGCCAGCGCTTTCCTATGCTGTTAACCCGGCAGTAAAACAGGTGCGTTATGCGGCATATCTGATCTTCCGGTTCTCGAAGTGGCTTTTTACCCGCGCCGGCAATTTCTGAAGTTTTCTCAAATTGGAAATTTCCTTCTTCTTCAATTGCCCCTTGGCTCTTGCCGGCGGGCCGGAAGGGACGCCCGCTTTGATGTCGCAATTGAGGTATTCTGACCTTGCCCCGGAATCCCGGACCAGTACGCTCTTCAGTTACGCAACCATGGCGGTCAACTCCGCGTAGGTCTGCCTTGCTTGCGCAGTCGGATCGCTTGACTCCTCAACTGCTGTTGGGCCTCCTTACCGAGGCTCCGGGCATCAATCTTTTCCATGCCCGACAATATAGCATACGCTCCTATTTGACTGACAGGTTAATAGTAGAACATAGGGAATAGCGCAGCGCAGAACAGACGCCAGTCAAGCGCCTAACATCCATCCCCTGTTCGCAAAGGAAGCGCGGAATCCGGAAACACACAGAGAATATTAGAAAATCATGTTCAGGTGGCCGAAACATAACAACAGAAACAATTTTTATAAAATCATCTCAATTTTCCTTTTTCATCGTTAATGGATTCTTCAAAGAATTTCGTGTATAATTTCTCCATTATGGTAGAGACCCGAGTCATAAAACCACTGACGGCACCGTTGACGAGCACGCTCGCAGCCCAGAGCATTCAGCCCCGCATGTCGGATGACGACTTCGCCCGCTGGCATGTGAACGATATGCTGTTCGTGCGCCGGGTCTCGTTGCCCACCGGCGACGGATTTGCGGTCTACGGCGCCGATGGCACCTTCCTCGATGTTGTGGAATCCATGGGTGAGGTCATTATCTCGGCCAACAAGCACGATATGGAAGTCGCCGCTGTCCACTAAGCCGTTTCGGCCCGACTCTTCTTGATACCCAGTTTCGCGAACAGCACGTCGTCCTCGTCTTCGCCCTGATTTTCGGCGGTCAGCAGCCGATCGCCGTAAAACACCGAATTCGCACCGCCGAAGAAGCAGAGCGCCTGGCATTCCTCGGTCATGGCCTTGCGCCCGGCCGAGAGCCGGATGCGAGACCCCGGCATGAGAATGCGCGCCACGGCGATCGTCCGCACCAGTTCCAGCGGGTCGAGGGCGGGCGTTCCTTCCAAGGGTGTCCCCGGCATCGGAACCAGAACGTTGATAGGCACGCTTTCGGGCGGCGGATCGAGGCTCGCCAGCGCCCACAGCATGCCGGCCCGGTCCTCTCGCCCCTCGCCCATGCCGAGGATTCCTCCGGAACAGATCTTGAGGCCTGCCCTGCGAACCACCGACAGGGTATCAAGACGGTCCTGGAAGGTCCGTGTGGTAACGATCTTGTCGTAATATTCTTCCGAGGTATCCAGGTTGTGGTTGTAGTAATCGAGCCCCGCTTGTTTCAGGGATTGGGCCTGGCCCTCGGTCAACATGCCCAGCGTCATGCAGGTTTCCAATCCGACTGCCTTGACCTCCGAGACCATGTCCAATAGCGCCGACATATCGCGGTCCTTGGGATTGCGCCAGGCCGCCCCCATGCACAGCCGTCCGGCCCCCACAGCCTTCGCCTTGTGCGCCGCCTCGACGACATGCTCCAAGGGCATGAGCTTGGTTGCCTCCAGCTTGGCCTCGAAATGGCTCGACTGGCCGCAGTACTTGCAGTCCTCGGCGCATCCTCCGGTCTTGACCGAAACCAGGGTACTTGTCTGAACGGCGTTCACATCCCAGTTCTGCCGATGGACTTCATGCGCCTTCTGCAGCAGGTCGTTGAACGGCAATGCGAAGAGGTCCAGGGTCGCATCGAGGCTCCTCTCGCAAGAGGTATCGGGCATGTCGTGTCCTCAGGACGGTGTGGGGATCTCTCTATACACAAGATCCAGGCATCAGGTCCACCGGCCTTCCCCCTCGAATTTCTCCGCCATGGCGATTACCGCTTGGGCATCAAGCGGATCGACCGGGGCCAGTTCGCCCAAAACCCGCACCCTGCCGTAGGTTTCGATCGCATGGCGGTTGGCCGGGTTGGGTGGGCCGTTCATGACGACACCGGCGATAGGGAGGTCCCGGCCTCTCAGGGCTTCCAGGCTGAGCAGGGTGTGATTGATGGTCCCCAGCCCGCTCGACGCCACCACCACAGATGGAAACCCAATCCGGGCAATCAGATCGATCATCAAAGTCTTGGCATTGAGGGGCACCAGCACCCCCCCTGCCCCTTCGACGATCAGCGACGCGTCCGTTCGTGGCAGGACCAGTCTGTCCATGTCGATCACGGCGCCTTCCAGGCGCGCCGCTTCGTGCGGCGACAACGGGGCCTTGAAACTGTAGGCGGGATCGAAAGCCCGGCATCCCCCCGTCAGCCGCCGGACTTCGTCCGTGTCGTCGTGCTCTCCCGCCCCCGTCTGTACGGGCTTCCAGTAGTCGGCGCCGAACAACCGCACCAGGCAGGCGGCGACCACCGTTTTTCCGACTCCGGTACTCGTCCCGGTAACGAATAGGCCGCGCCGGCTCATGCGTCGTCCTTCGTGAAGACCCCGTAGGCGATGTGGTACGTGACGGTGAATTCCCCGTGCACGTCCAGTTCCCGCATCACCCGGCGCAGATTGCTGGGCGACAGCGGCCGGTGGCCACGCGCCGGGACCATGGCGCCAGTCTGTTTCAGGGCGTGAACGAAAGCCCTGGAATTTGGATGGCGCCTCACGACCTTCTCTCCCCGGACGTTTCCCCGGCCATTGGAGGGCCACATCGCCTGCAGTTCGGCCTCCGATGGATAGGGCGCCATACCCGATTGCAGCCCCAAGCGCAAATGCGCCCGACGCCATTCCCGCGCGCTGTCGCGGGTCATAGTGGTGAAGGCCAGGCTCCCCCCCGGCGCCAACAGACCGGCCAACCTGGGCACGGCGGCCCTAATATCGTCGAACCACTGAAAAGTCAGGTTGGAGAAGATAAGATCGAAGGGGCCATCGATATCCGGAAATTCACCGTCCATGCAGCGGAAGGACGTGTTGGAAACCGCGCCCAGATTGGCGCGGCACCGCTCCAGCATCTCGGGCGAGAGATCCGAAATGACCCATTCTCCAGCCCCCAGGCGATCACAGAGTCGGCGCGCCAACCAGCCGGTTCCCGCCCCGATCTCCAAAGCGCGGAACCCCGCGGGCAACCGAAGCCTGATGATGCGGTCCGCCAGTCGCCGCGCGGCGTGCCGCTGCAGGACCGCCGCCAGATCGTAGGTCTCCACGGCCGCTCCGAAGGAGGATGCGATCCTCCGCTTGCGCTCGTCAATCATCATATCCACGTCAGGATCTCTCTGATCCGCCCGGCACACCACTCGGGCGCGGTCACCGGCAATAGGTGGCCACCAGTCTCGTGCCAGGCCATCGTCGTTCCCGGGACATCCGCGAACCCGGCTTCCGTCATAGCGGGGGGCACGATCTCGTCGTTTCGTGCCGCCAGTATTAGCTTAGGTGCGCTGTCCGTGTCGAGAATCGCCCGCGCATCCCATTCCAGCAGCCAGGACAAGCCTGCCGCCATCGCGTCCACGTCCAAATCCCGGGACGGCGGCGGCGCACCGCAGAGTGCAAGAAAATCGGTCGCGACCTGTAGCGGGTCCTGCAGCAGGCGACGACGCATCCGCTCTACGAACCGCCGTGGTTGAGCCGGACCAAAGCCCTCCCCTTCCACGAACCGCGGGAACCCATTGACGGCGACGAAGGCATCCCAAGCGAAGGGGCTTTCCCGAAGCAGCCAAAGCACCCCCAGCGAATGACCGACGGCAATCCGTTTCCCGGACTCGGGAATTGGGGGGCGGTACGGTTTCCCGAGAAATCCGTGATCAACGGCCAGGGTCTCCGTATCGGGCAACGCTGCGCGCAACGGGTCCCAAAACGAGGAGTCAAACCCCCAGCCATGCACCAGAACTAGGATCGTCTCCTGCCGGCTCACGCAAACCTCGTCAGTCCCGCCACCGCGCTCAAGATGCGTTCCATGGCCTCGTCCCCATGTTCGGCACTGAGCGCAAAGCGGATGCGACTGGTTCCCCGAGGCACCGTGGGCGGCCGGATGGCGATCCCGAGGACACCGTCTTCCTCGAGCCTACAAGCGGCCTCCAGAGCATCGGAAGCCCCGCCGATGAAAGCGGGCACGATCTGGGTCGAGGATGCTCCGCTCGACAGGCCGGCCTCGGTCAATGCCGTGCGCAGGCGGCCCGCATTGGCGTGCAGGCGTTGCCGTTCGGCTTCCATACCCGGCACCAAGTCCAATGCCGCATCCATCGCCCCCAGCACGGCGGGTGGCAGGGCCGTCGAGTAGATGAACCCGCCACAACGGTTGACGAGGTAATCCTTAAGGACCTGAGAGCAGGCGACATAGGCTCCGAACCCTCCCAGCGCCTTGCTGAAAGTTCCCATGACAACGTCGACCCGCCCCGGGTGCTCGCCGCTGAGACCCATGCCTTTAGGCCCCAGAACCCCAGTCGCATGGGCCTCGTCGACATAGAGGACCGCTCCGTAACGCTCCGCCAGATCGCAGAGCCCACCCAAGTTCGACCGATCGCCGTCCATGCTGAACACGGACTCGGTAATGATAAACAGCGCCCCCGGTTTGGCCTCCCTAGCCTTCATCAGGTGCTCCAGATGATCGAGGTCGTTGTGCCGGAACCGGATCTGGCGTACGCCGGCTGCCGCACAGCCCCGGTGAAGGCTGGCGTGAATCAGGCGGTCGGCAAAGACCACCGCCGGTTCCCCCAGCAAATCCCGGTCGAACAGGGCCGGCAGCACCGCGCTGTTGGTTTGATATCCCGAACTGAAGATCAGAGCAGCTTCGGTACCCTTGAGCCGAGCCAGCTTTTCTTCGATGCGCGAGTGCAACTCGAAGCTTCCGGTCACCAGGCGCGAGGCGCGCGCCCCCGCCCCCCAGTCTTCGGTCCAGGCGCGCGAGCGGGCAATGACTTCCGAATGACGAGCCAGCCCGAGATAATCGTTGGAAGACGCATCGACCAGCCTCCGCCCCCCGCGCTCGATCACCCCCCCGTCCAAGGGGCGGCAGTCCCGAAGCACGCGCAGCCGTTCATTCCGTTGAAGGCTGCCCAGGTAGTTCCGTAGTCGGTTTCCCAAAGGGGCCATAGCCGCAGCTTTATCGGATCGGAATGCCCAGAACAATGCCAAATTGACGGGACAACATTAAAAAACGCCTTGAATCAAACCCTTAGTCGAATTCGAACAAAAGAATCGGGCCGGGGGGGGTTTCCCCGAGAGGGAAATTTAGGTATCCTGCCTCAAGGACAGGAGATACGATGCCGTTGCTTACGGTGCCTTTCGGGCACGATTTCGGCGGCTCCCCAATATACCGAAGTTGCAAGAAGCAGCCTCAAGGCGTTGTGCTTTAAGGGATTTTTATTCGTATGAATCACATGTTTAGCCATATTCGGAAGATACCGGCAGGGGAGGACTCCTTTGGGACGTCCCCCTTCAAGGCCTATACCATCACCAATTTCGATGAGATCCCGCAACTCGACCGCCTGCCCGAGGAAACCCGCTTCGCCATGCGGGCGGTGGCCCAGGTCATGCCGTTCCGGGTTAATTCCTACGTGCTGGAGAATCTGATCGATTGGGACAATGTCCCGGACGACCCCATGTTTCAGCTGGTCTTCCCCCAACCCGGTATGTTGTTCGACAAAGATATGGCGGCGATGACCGACCTGCTGGCCAAGGGAGCCAATGCGGCAGAGATCGACCGCCTAGCCTGGGACATCCGTCACCGGTTCAATCCCCACCCGGCGGGACAAATGGAACTCAATGTGCCGACCCTTGACGGGCAACCGATCCAAGGCCTGCAGCACAAGTACGATGAAACCGTGCTGTTCTTTCCCGCCCGGGGACAGACCTGCCACTCCTATTGCTCCTTCTGCTACCGCTGGGCGCAGTTCACCGGTGACAAGGACCTGCGGTTCGCGGCAAAGGACTCGAAAGACCTCAGCCGCTACCTAAGGAAGCACGCCGAGGTCACCGACCTTCTGTTCACCGGCGGCGACCCTCTGGTCATGGGGGCGGAGAGCCTTTCCAATTACCTTGATCCGCTGCTGGTTCCGGAACTGGATCACGTCCAGTCGATCCGCATCGGCACCAAGACCCTGACCTACTGGCCCCAACGCTTCCTCACCGACCGGGATTCGGATGATCTTCTCAGGCTCTTCGAACGTCTGGCCGAAAACGGCAAACAGCTGGCCATCATGGCCCATTTCAACCACTGGCGGGAGTTGGACCCTCCCATCGTCCGCGAAGCTATCCGCCGCATCCGCGATACCGGCGCCATCATCCGCACCCAGAGCCCACTTCTAGCCCATATCAACGATGACGCCTCGACCTGGGCCCGGATGTGGCGCACCCAGACGGGCCTGGGGTTGGTTCCCTATTACATGTTCGTCGAACGGGATACGGGAGCGCAGCACTATTTCGAGGTCCCGCTGGCCCGGGTGTGGGAGATCTACCGTGACGCCTACTCCCAGGTGTCAGGGCTGTCACGCACCGTACGCGGTCCCTCCATGAGTTCGACTCCGGGCAAGGTCGAAATCCAGGGCGTGACCGAAATGGGGGGCGAGAAGGTATTCGTCCTGCGTTTCATCCAGGGCCGTAGCGGGGACTGGGTCGGACGCCCCTTCTTCGCCCGCTTCGACGACCGGGCAACCTGGTTCGACGACCTGCGCCCGGCCTTCGGCGAAGACCGCTTCTTCTTCGAGAATGATTTCGACGCCCAATTGCGGCGCAACGCAGCGGAATAACCCCCCCTTTCCGTTCTCCAACTACACGCGCCCCACCCCGTTCGGCCAGCTTACCGCTATCGGACACCTTCATCATAAGACAAGCACGATCGGAAGAAGGCCCAAAGGGAGTGCCGTGATGGTCCGCCGCACCTGCCACTTGCCAAAGGCACCCACGTAAAGGTGGTTTCTGAACGTGCAGGCCACCGTTGCACGTCTGGTAGACAGCATGTTGGGGGACGCGCTAAACACATGGCGACACTAAGAAGGCCATCCGGTGCCAAAATCAATGATCGCCGAAGAGCGAGTCATTCTAAGTCATTGATTTCAAATAGCGCGTGGGGGTGGCCGAGTGGTCGAAGGCAGGAGTCTTGAAA
>PIVK01000431.1 GCA_003354135.1 Rhodospirillales bacterium | reverse complement strand
CAGGTCGTTGCAATGGTAATCCTGCTCAGTACGAGAGGAACCGCAGGTTCGGACCTCGGGTTTATGTGCTTGGCTGATAAGCCAATGGTGCGAGGCTACCATCCGAGGGATTACGGCTGAACGCCTCTAAGCCGGAATCCCGCCCAAAAATGTAACGATACCGTTTGCGCCTCGATGTCGGGAGGCAACGATATGCGGGTCTCCGGGCCCGCGGTGGCAAAGCCACAGCAAGACGGCTCTTCTCGGGCGCCGAGTATCGCGCCCGTGCGCCGAAGCGATATCCATCCCATGCGACGTGGAGGTGCCAAATCATTTGTAGACGACTTAGGTCTGAGTCGGGGTGTCGTACTTAGTAGAGCAGCCGCCTCACTGCGATCTATTGAGACTAAGCCTTTTGACTCGGAGATTTGTCTGCTTTGCACAGACACATCTCCGCCCGAAGATCGCGGCGAGGATTTTGTTTTCTTTTTTTTTTTGCCAAGTTTGTTTAGTTTCTGGTTTCTTCTTCTTGTGTACTTTGAGAATTTTTATTTTTTTGCCGCGGTGCGGTAGTTTCTGGTTTCCGTTTTCGGTGATAGAATTATTTTTGTATTTGATTTAAAATTCGTTTCT
>PIVK01000430.1 GCA_003354135.1 Rhodospirillales bacterium | reverse complement strand
GCATACCGCAAAAAAACCATCCGAAGCCTCCGTTATTTTCATCATTTTGTTGACTGCGGTTAGTCTGCGTTAACATTTACGTAGGCCTCCAGAAGGCCTAACGTAGACCATCCGCAAAGTTACCGAAACTTGGCAGTTTTGATTGACATGTGGCCACACCCCCCCGCAAACATACCGATAGCTAACAATTGCCTGCCGTATTTGCACCGTAGACCAACCGATTTTGCCGAAAGCCAACCGTAGAACATGCGTAGACCAACCGCAAGTTCCGTAAACTAACGTAGGCTTGGCGCCAAGATTCCGCTATGACGCGGTCTGCTCCGACGTCCGCCCGCAGGCCATAAGAAGGCCGACCGTAACGGTTTCGATTCAAACTAACGCACACATTCGGATGTACAACATTGATATTTCTCAAGGATATTTCATTTAAAATCAATTAAATTTCAATTTAAATTTGTGACAATGGATACAAGAGGGCAGGACAGAAGTCTCAAGAGCAAGCAGATCCCAGACAAGCCAGACTCTGATGATGAGAAAAAGAAGAGGCCTCAACAGAACATTGTGAAGATTGTGAAGAAGACTCCAAAGAAGTTACCAAAAAAAAGGAAAAGAGCACCAAATACAGGTTAGTTTGTTTATTTATTGGCCTTTGATAAACTTCACTCTTTGTAGAAATCATGGTGATGAATATTGAGTCTCCAAAACATTCCATTTTGTCTCGGTTTGATAT
>PIVK01000429.1 GCA_003354135.1 Rhodospirillales bacterium | reverse complement strand
AGACTCGCACTCTATAAATTAAAATATCTACACAATTTGTGCCGCAAGAAACAAACCCCACTCCAATGCTATACACAAGAATATACAAGCAAAGATATACAGCCACAAAACAAACCATCCCAACACGCCTTACTCAACACAACTCAATGATAGATATATTAATCAAAACCGCCATACTTTATTATCCACCCAACACACCTTAGTCAGATTCTCGCTTGAGGAATTTAAGGAATTATGCCACGAATCCACGCACTGTCTCAAAAGATAAATCGACACACTCTCTAGCGCCAATACTAAAATCAAATAAGAGAACAATGTGCAGTTCAGTGACAACAAACCTAAACCCAATTATTTCTCTTCCATTTCCAATTCAAATAACCCACTCCTCTTTCTGTCTGTCTCAGAGCTTTCCACTTGACACCAGGTACTCTTCTCTTCAACGGAGTCCATCCATACTGAGCTCTTCAACAGACCACCTGCAGGTACTCGTCAGTTTTCACCACAGTAGTTCATCTGTGTCCACTGTGCTCGCTTTCCAACATCCCCACAGCACCATATATCAGTATCACGGTTATACATATATATATATGATCAACATCATCACAGCAACCATCAACATGCATCACACAAGAAAGGTTAGATCGATCATCACCAAGCTTGGAACACATACATAGATCACCATCATGACATCATACATCCATATATGATCAGCCAAAACTGGGCTTTTCATTC
>PIVK01000428.1 GCA_003354135.1 Rhodospirillales bacterium | reverse complement strand
GGAGCATTTTACACAAAATATTATACCTCTCTATGGACCAAGTGGACCACACCTTAAATATAATGACAGGAAGTGGCCTTTTATCAACCAGAAGTGACTCCAGGAGATCGGAAGTGATGCCAGAATGACCGGAAGTGGTCTGTTGTCAACCGGAAGTGATTCCATGAGACTGGACGTGATGTAATATTTAAATGAACAGAAGTGGTCTGTTATCAACCAGAAGTGACTCCAGGAGGCTAGAAGTGATGTCATGATGACTGGAAGTAAAGTCAAGTAAAGTAAACATTTGAGGTTAAGGTCTGTTATCCAGGGTGACCCCTGCTCAGCCGACTCACATACTTTACCCTGATTAAATGGGCCTTGTTCAATCATGTACAGTTTCAACTACCTGGGTAGTATACAGCCCGGCTGCCCTGAGGGCGCTCAAAGCTAGTTTCGTACCACATTACATCATCACTGCCCATCAGGTACCCATCACTCCTGGGTGGGGAGGAACATGGAAGGGAGTGCTCACACTTGATTCCCTGTCACTACTTTCAAGCACTGCCAGTGCCAACTTCATACTCGAGCGGTCACCCATCCAAGTACTAACCGAGACCGACATTGCTTAACTTCGTGTTCAGGGCGGCAGCTGTAAATACTGTGCCAATTCCCTTCCCTAAAAAAGCCCCTGTTCACCCCTTGCCAAAGTATTAATGGTTGACCCATTAAGCAAAAAAATGGAAAAATGCTT
>PIVK01000427.1 GCA_003354135.1 Rhodospirillales bacterium | reverse complement strand
ACTGGTCGTTGCACGATGGGTAGGCGTCGCTTCCTCATTTTGATCGGCGGCGCATCGCCGGTGTCGATCACGTGCGTAGTCACATCTGTATGTCCCATGTGAGCAAGATCCTCAACGAACATGTCCTGAAACTCCCGAAGGAGTTGGGCTACCCTCCCGGTCTCTTCCGTATTGAGACTCTTAGGCAGTTGATTCAACATTCGCAAGATATGCGGGGGTAGTCCGCAGTTCGTATCCTCGAGCGGATACTCAGTTCCTTCATAAGTGGTGACAGGACAGTCCTTGTGGAACAATCCGACGTCTTCTTCGTCCACCGATAAGGCACTATTGATGGTCCCTAGACTCTCACCCTTGGGGATATAGGAGGTGGTGTCGCTGGTATTGGTCACCGTCAGCTCCACCTCGCTCCCACTCGAAGCTACGAGACAGTAGGGTATTAACGTCTCTCTCTTGCTCCGATCCGTGTAGTTCACGTTGGGCGAGAAAGTCCGAAAGGGGGGCGGTTGATCGCAATCCGACTCCCGAAGCTTGACTTTCAGCTTCACCATCGTGTGCGGCGGGACCACGCATCCCTCCGGACAGGAGACTGCAGCTACATATTCGCCTACCTCTGTACGGAGCGGCACCTGATAGTTGTCAAAGGCCGTCAAGTACAGGGATCGGTCGGGGTAGCTAATAACAGCTCCTAGGTGATGGAGGGTCTCGCCTCCAAGCAACGACTTGTCCTTTCCTATGTT
>PIVK01000426.1 GCA_003354135.1 Rhodospirillales bacterium | reverse complement strand
TTAAACTTAAAGACCCGGAATCCTCTTTCGTGGAAACAGGATCATATTATGTATGGATTATGGACATTGAACATGAAAATTGACTGGTGCATATATGTAGAACGAGTGTCCGCCTATCCAAACAGTGCTAAAGTGGCTCACGTTACCAAACAGTTTGTCAATACATATGTTCTCTGCTAATGCTACCCATCTAGGCCAGTCTAAAGTCACTGACCCATGTCCACTTCTTTGTACCAATAATCCTACATTGTATTCATAGTCTAGAACATATCTATATATGTAGAACACCTGTAGACATCTAGCATCTCGGGGACAACATGGCATCCAAGCAAAAAAATAAAAGACAAAAGAAGTATGAATATTCTGACATGCAAAAAGGGCTACGTTTATTATCTTGCCGAGATTTTATCTCGGCAAGATATATTAAAAGCACCCGTCCGTCCGTCCGTCCGTCCGTCACCCGTCCCTCTCACGCCTACACTATTGCCATGACCTCAACCAAACTTTGCACGTTATTTGGGTTGGTTCCCGGGATGTGCACAAACATATTATTTTTTTTGCCCCACCCCCAGGGGGTGGGTGGGGGCCATCTCAAAATTTCACAAATCCCAGTTTGGGCACTTCTGGACCTCGGAGAGCAATTCTGACAGTACATATCCCTCCAATTATGGGGTCAGTAAGTTCAATGGTGACATTATTTTTTTTGCCCCACCCCCAGGGGGTGGGTGGGGGCCATC
>PIVK01000021.1 GCA_003354135.1 Rhodospirillales bacterium | reverse complement strand
CCTTGGCTTTAAGTCAGTTAAGACACGCAAACGGACAATCCATTCTCGAAGACTGAAACTCCGACACAGGCCGCCGCCCACATATCCCTTCTCTCATATTCACTATGTCAAAGAGCACAAAGCGCGGAAACCACGCCCGTCCCGGCTATAACCCTGCGGCAAAGCCAGACTTAAAACGCTAAAGCTCAAGGAGCTCGACCATTATAGCCACACCACCCTTGAAAGACAACCGCCTCCCAAAGGACCCGGTACGGCCTATCGGCCTCACGTCGTCGCGATGGTATAGGTGGCCTGAATGGTTTCGTCCAGTACTTTCTTCGGGGGGGCGCAGCCTTTGGGTTTGCGTCTTGGAGGTCCAGTGTGGCGGAAGAAACGCTATTTCACCTGCATGAAGGATGGCTGGCAGTACTGACCGCGAAGCTTGAGCCTCTGGCACAGGGACTTTGAGGCCTCGCTGCTCTTCAGCGGCCCGGCCAGCAGCCGGTAGAAGGTGCCCTTGCTGGGCCCCAGATTGATCCTTTTGACATCAGATCGGAGCTTGCCCAGAAGGGCCAGATGCCGCTGTTTGGCCTCCGACCAGCCCCGGGCCGCCGCCTGTTTCGAACGGTAAGAGGCGATGTGGACGGCCGGCTGCGGCCCCTTGGCCGACGCCATGCCCGACGCCATAGCCGGCGCAGCCGCCTTACGGGACGGCACCGCCCCCAGATCATGAAACTTCCCTTCGATGGCCGCCCGCTCCTTGCTGTACTCGTCGGACGAGATCAATGCCCCCGCCTTCAGGAACTCAAGCCGTCGCACGGCATCCGCCGCCTCCATCAGCCCTTTGGGCGGCGCGCCCGGATTGGCCACCACCACCGGCGCCGCCGGCATCAGGGCATCGAGAATCATGGTCCGCTCGGCCGAATGCTGCCCGACCGAGATGGCCCGCATCTCAAGCGCCCGGGCGATGGCCCTGAGCCGCCCCGAAATCTGTTCGGTGCTCGGCACCGGCCGATCGAGCCCCGCCGCCGGAGGCGGCGCGCTCAATGGCACCAGGGCCCCGATGTTGGCCTGGCGCCGTGCCGCAAATTCCTCGTTCGTGATCAAACCCTGCTCGCGAAGGGCCAGCAGGGTCTTGAAGCGGGACACGACGTTCGCATCCCCCCCCGACAGGGACATGCCGGCCATCGGCGACGCGCCCATGCCCAGCATGACGGGCTGGCTCAGCCCCACTCCGCCGCGCCCCAGGGTGGCCGAACCCACGGCCGCCCCTGACACCCCACCACCGGCCGGCGGCAGGCTGCCCGGTTGGTAGTAAGCGCCGGACGACGATCCGGCGGCCCCGCGTCCCATGCTGGTCAGCACGCCGCCGCTTTCCAGCAGCGCCAGGTTAACGCTGGCGATTTCAGTCAGCGGGCGCGTCGTCATGCTGTTCCAGACGACGAACTTCTGGTCGGCGCCCGGCCGAATGGCCAGGATGGCCTCGTACATCTCGCGCGCCCTCACCGCCTGGCCCGTGTTCTGGTAGACGAGCCCCTGCCCCAGGAGCGCATAGACGTTCTTAGGACTCGCCTTCAGCGCCCGCTGAAAATGTATCTCGGCGCTCTGGTAGTCGCCCTTGGCCATGGCCGCCAACCCGCGGTCGGAAGAAGAGGAACCGCTCCCCTTGCCCGAAAAGACACCGCCGAACAAGCCTCCATCCACGGTGCCGCCCTGCAGCAGAGTCCCGCACCCCCCGAGCGCGATTACGGCCACGAAGATTGCTGCCAGTCGTCCAATGTGCCCGCTCACGCCGATCCATCCCCCTTGTTCAAGCCGCTGGCCTGCGGGCCAAACCGGCGGACCGCTCGCCCGCCGCCATTCGATACGGCTCCGGAACCATACTAGATCTAGTACCTATCTAACAAGTCAAATACTACCATTCGATTAGAAATAAGCCCAAACAAGGCCCCCCGGACCGGATTACCCCTCAAACGGACAAACGGTGTGCCCATGTCCCAGCGGGCCGTGTCCCTGCCCCAACCCCGGGGCCTGACGGATGGCCTCGGCCACGTAGGCCTCCGCCCGGCGCACGGCCTCCCGCAGCACCAAACCCTGTGCCAGGCCCGTCGCAATCGACGACGCCAGGGTACAGCCGGTCCCGTGGGTATGACGGGTGTCGATCCGCGGCCCCTCGAACACGGCACTGACCTCACCGTCCTCGACCAGCACGTCGGTCACCCGGTCTCCTTCCATATGTCCCCCTTTGACCAAGACGGCACGGGCACCTGCCCGGCAGAGGGCACGGCCGGCCTCGGCGGCGGTATCGGTATCTCTGACGCGGAGTCCCGAAAGTGCTTCGGCCTCGGGCACGTTGGGAGTCAGCACCGTGGCCGCCGGGAGAAGACGGCTCTTCAGGACCTCCACCGCCGCGTCGACCAAAAGCGAGGCCCCGCCCTTGGCAACCATGACCGGATCCACGACCAAGGGGATGTCGGGAGCTTCGGCCTCGATTACGTCAGCCACGGAAGTTATGATATCGGCCCGGTACAGCATGCCGGTCTTGATGCAATCGGCACCCAAATCCTGCAACACGGGGCGCATTTGCAGGGCCACGAAGTCCGCCGGAATCTCGTAAATACCTTGGACTCCCTGCGTGGTCTGGGCCGTCAATGCGGTCACTGCCGTCATGGCATAACCACCCAAAGCGGTAACCGTCTTGATGTCGGCTTGGATGCCGGCCCCACCGCCCGAGTCGGATCCCGCGGCAATCAGGACCCGGCCGATCATGGACCTGCGACGTGTTCGATGGCCGCAACGACGTCGTCAACCACCCGCCCGACCAAGCCTTCGTCCTCACCCTCGGCCATGACCCGGATGACCGGCTCGGTCCCCGATTTGCGGATCAGAACCCGCCCGGTCCCGGCCAACCGCGCCTCGCCGTCGGCGATGGCTTCCTTGACCTTGGCCTCCGCAAGGGGATCTCTGCCGCCGTAGCGGACATTTTTTAGCACCTGGGGCAGGGGGTCGAAGATGCGGCAGGTTTCGCTCGCCGGTCGCCCCGATTCCGCCAGCACCGCCAGCACTTGCAAGGCCGCGACGAGGCCGTCGCCTGTCGTCGCATAGTCGGCGACGATCATGTGCCCCGACTGCTCGCCACCCAGGTTGTAGCCGTGCTCGCGCATGTGTTCAACGACGTAGCGGTCGCCGACCTGGGTACGGGCCAATGTGAGACCAAGACCGCCGAGATAGGTCTCGAGCCCCAGATTGGACATTACGGTTGCCACCATGCCGCCGCCTTGGAGGCGGCCGCTCTTCTGCCAGCCGGCAGCGATCAGCCCCATGATTTGGTCACCGTCGACAAGGCTTCCCTTCTCGTCGCAGATGAGGACCCGGTCGGCGTCTCCATCGAGCGCAAGCCCGATATCCGCGTTATTCGCCGTCGTGAGGCTGCACATGCAGTCGGTGTCGGTGGAACCGCATCCCTTGTTGATGTTGAAACCGTCGGGCTCGACACCCATCGTCACCACGTCCGCCCCCAGTTCCCACAAGACTTCGGGTGCAACCTTGTAGGCGGCCCCGTTGGCGCAATCGACCATGACCTTGAGACCGCCCAGCCCCCGCCCCTTGGGAAAGGTGCGCTTGACGAACTCGGTGTAGCGGCCTTGGGCGTCGTCGAGACGCATGGCGCGGCCCAACCTTTCGGGCGGCGCGAGGTGCTCGTTCATACCGTTCTCGATCAGGGTCTCTATCGCCAACTCCACCTCGTCCGACAGCTTGAATCCGTCGGGGCCAAACAACTTGATACCGTTGTCCTGAAATGGGTTGTGGGAGGCCGAGATCATGACCCCAATATCGCAGCGCATGGACCGTGTCAGCATGGCAATGGCCGGCGTGGGCAAAGGCCCGACCAGAATCACATCCATGCCCATGGAGGTAAAACCTGACGTCAGTGCAGGTTCCAGCATGTAGCCGGACAGGCGCGTATCCTTGCCGATGACCACCCGGTGCCTATGGTCGCCCCGCCGGAAATGGCAGCCCGCCGCCATGCCCACCTTGAGCGCCATCTCTGCGGTCATGAGGTCCGAATTCGCGGTGCCGCGGATGCCGTCGGTCCCGAAGAGCTTCCTGGTCATGTCCCGTCCCGGAAAGAATATTTATCCAAAATGCCTCTTAGCACACCCCGTGACGGTTTTGCGACATCTGTTTCGCAATGCGGCATGCGTTTGGCAGGATGCCCGCTTCCGGGTTCCACCGGAAGGCAAGGGAGAACAAGGCAGCCGCGTGAAACGCTTCGACGCACACCCAGCCTGTGGAATCTTAGGTCCTGCGGCGTTGGCAACCAGCGCTTAACGCAGGGCCCCGACGCTCTTACTCCGCCCCGACAACCGCACCCAGGACCTCAAGCGCCTGGCGGGTGGCGGCGACGTCGTGGACACGGACGATGTCCGCCCCCCGCGCGATCCCAGCCAAAGCCGCCGCCAATGAGCCGCCAAGGCGTTCCTTGGGTGGTTCGGTGCGGCCAGTAACGGCGGAAATTAAACTCTTGCGCGACACCCCAAGAACTACCGGGCAGCCCAATCCCGAGAACCGGTCCAGATGAGCGATAAGGGTCAGGTTGTGCCCTAGGGTCTTGCCGAAGCCGATGCCCGGGTCGACGGCAATGTCTTGGCGGGCAACCCCCGCCTCCTCGCAAGCCGCGATTCGAGCATCCAGGTAGGCATAAACATCCTCCACCACATCGTCGTAGGCCGGAGCCTGTTGCATGGTGCCTGGCTCGCCCTGCATGTGCATGAGGACCACCGGCGCCCCCTTCCAGGCCATCAGGTCCGCCGCACCGTCGTCTCCTTCGAGCGCCGTCACGTCGTTGACAATGGTGGCCCCGGATTCCAATGCGGCCTCCATCACGGGCGCATGGCGGGTGTCGATCGAGACCAGGGCCCCGGCCTCGGCCAACGCAGTGACCACCGGCAGCACACGCGCCAGTTCGTCCTCCACAGTCACCGGGGTCGCTCCGGGGCGCGTGGATTCGCCACCCACGTCGAGGATATCCGCCCCCTCGTCCAGCAATGCCTTGCCATGGGCTATGGCCTTCTCGGGGGAGATGAAGTCGCCGCCGTCGGAGAAACTGTCGGGAGTCACGTTAACGACACCCATGATGCGCGGGCGGTCGAGAGAAAGGCCGGCGAAGAATGCCGGCTTCTGAATTTCCGTGCGTTCGGGACCGGCGATCATCCTTCCGGCAGCGGGTCGGCGCCCATGGGCGCCGGCGCCTTCTTACCGGACGACGGCACGGACGACTTGCGCCCTGCGTCCTTGGGCCAGTCGTCCTCTTCCGGCCGCACGATGGACTCGCCGCGGATAACGGCCTTGGCCTCGTCGCCGGACAGGGTCTCGTAGTCGAGCAGGGCCTGTGCCAAACGATCGAGATCACCCCGTTTCGAGGTCAGGATTTCGCGGGCCGTCTTTTCCGCCTCGTCGATAATGCGACGAATTTCGTCGTCGATCATCCGCGCAGTGGCGTCCGACACGTTCTTGTGCTGGGTCACCGAATGGCCGAGGAAGACCTCTTCCTGGTTGTCGGTATAACGCAACGGCCCCAGTTTCTCCGAGAAGCCCCACTCGGTAACCATACGCCGCGCCATATCGGTGGCCCCTTTGATATCGCCGCTGGCACCAGTATTGAGATTCTCTTCGCCGTAGACAAGCTGCTCAGCGACCCGCCCACCGAAATAAAAGGCGAGCGTTGCCTCGTAGTAGGCCTTGGAGAGACACAGCGGGTCGCGTTCAGGCAACGACCAAGTGCTGCCTAGAGCCAGGCCACGCGGGATGATCGTCACCTTGTGCAGAGGGTCGGCGGCCGGCATCTCGACGGCGACAATAGCGTGCCCCGCCTCGTGATAGGCGGTGTTTTTCTTCTCTTCCTCGCTCATCACCATCGAACGGCGCTCGGCTCCCATCATCACCTTGTCCTTGGCTGCCTCGAAGTCGGCCATGGTGACCACGCGCTTGGAGGTCCGCGCCGCCAGCAGCGCCGCTTCGTTGACCACGTTGGCGAGAACCGCGCCCGAGAAACCGGGAGTCCCGCGTGCAATCACCCGCGGATCGACGTCAGGCGCCAGCGGCACTTTGCGCATATGCACCTTGAGGATTTTCTCGCGGCCCAGGATATCGGGGTTGGGTACCGTCACCTGGCGATCGAAGCGCCCGGGGCGGAGCAGCGCCGGATCCAGAACGTCCGGCCGGTTGGTGGCGGCAATCAGAATCACGCCTTCGTTGCTCTCGAATCCATCCATCTCGACCAGAAGCTGGTTCAGCGTCTGCTCCCGCTCGTCGTTGCCGCCGCCGAGCCCTGCGCCGCGATGGCGGCCGACGGCATCGATCTCGTCGATGAAGATGATGCAGGGGGCGTTCTTCTTGCCCTGCTCGAACATGTCGCGCACCCGGGATGCCCCAACGCCGACGAACATCTCGACGAAGTCGGAGCCCGAAATGGTGAAGAAGGGGACGTTGGCCTCGCCGGCAATGGCGCGGGCGAGAAGCGTCTTGCCGGTACCCGGAGGGCCGATCAGCAGGCAGCCCTTGGGGATCTTGCCACCCAGACGCTGGAACTTGTGGGGATCCTTCAGGTACTCAACGATCTCTTCCAGTTCCTGCTTGGCCTCGTCGATGCCGGCCACATCCTCGAACGTGACGCGGCCCGTCTTCTCGGTCAGCATCTTAGCCCGGGACTTGCCGAAGCCCATGGCCTTGCCGCCCCCGGATTGCATCTGGCGCATGAAAAAGACCCAAACCCCGATCAGGATCAGGAACGGGAACCAGGAGATGAGGAGGCCGGTCAAGGTGGGCGCATCCTCGTCATAGGGCTTGACGTCGATCTTGACCCCCTGCTTGTGGAGTGCCGGAATCAGGTCCGTCCCCTCAGGCTGGAAGGTGGTGAAGGCACGGCCGTCACGAAAGTGGCCAGTGACGTTGGGACCATAGATGATGACGTCCCGCACATCCCCGGATTCGACCGACGTCAGGAAGTCGGAAAACGCAAGGCTATCCTCCGTATTGCGGGGCGAAGCGCCCTGAAACAAGTTGAACAGCGCGAAGACAAGCAGCGCAATGATGACCCACAGGGCCAAGTTTTTGCTGAAATTCACGTATCCGCTTCCTTTTTGTCTTTGTCGTTGGTTTTTCGCGCTGCCATCCAGCACCTCTGCCTAAGAGCCAGCACCTCTGCCTAAGAGATAGTATGCCAGTTCCGTCACGCAACACCAAATCCGATCCCAGCAATAAAATTCCGCGGGCGAAACGACACTTTCACGCCCGAGCCCGCGCTTGCGGCATTTCCTGACCGTTTATAGTCCAGATGCGGCACCGCGAGAACCCCCTCCGCGTCGGCGAGAGCCGGTAAGGACGGCCGTACGGCGGCCGGAAGGGAGGTCTGAAGGTCGGGCAAGACGGAACGCCCCACGGGGACAATCCGGACATCCCCGCCGTTTCCATCGCATTCGATGGCGAACCGGCCATCCCAAAACACCCGCGTCCCTGCCTGAAGAACAGAATCTGCGGGCAGATTGCGGGCCTCCCGGCAGATCAGAAGACGGCGGCGCCAGGGCAGGACCCGGCACCCCCCCAAGGTGCCCCGCGCTCCATTGCCATCAACGGCGAGGCGAGCGTAAAAATCCCTCAATGCCGCCTGACGGGGTCCAAAAGACCGCCCACCGAGGGCGGTCAACATGCGAGCCAGGGCCATCAGGGCGACCTGTTTGTCTCCCTCGAGAAAAGTCTTCGCATCAAGCCTCACGAAGCCCGCCGGATGGAATATCCCCGAGGCGGCGAGAAGATGCGCCGCACACGCGTCATGCTTCTGGCGGGTCCGCCCGTTATGGAGGGCCTCCGCCACCAGGTTTTCCACCTCCAACCCGCCGCCCAACTTCCGGCGTACCCGGACGCGGGCGAAGGCCGCATCATCATTCGATGGGTCGTCGATCCAAGCCTGGCCCCGCGACTCCAACGTCCTCCTGAGCCGAGCCCGCGAAACGCCGAGCAGCGGTCGCAGCACTCGGACCGCCGCGGCCTCCCGCACCGCCGCCATGCCGGCCAGGCCATTGGGCGTACTGCTTCGGTCACGGCGCATGACAACAGTCTCCGCCTGGTCTTCACGGGTGTGCGCAAAAAGAAGATGAAGGATGCCGGCTTCCCGGCACCACCCTTCAAGCAACCGATAGCGCGCATCGCGTGCCGCCGCCTGCACTCCCGAGGCCGGCTTGGGTCCGGTCCAGCGGAGGACGTGATGCGCCATACCGATGCCCTGCAACCAGCCCGCAACCGATTTGGCCTCTGCTGCGGATCCCGGACGCAGACCATGGTCGACGGTCAAGCCCACCACCTCCCCCCCCCCTTCACGCGCCCAGTCATGGGCCAGGAGAGTGAGCGCCATGCTATCGCCGCCACCGGATACGGCGACGGCGATCCGGGGAGACGCCTCGAAGGGACCAAGGAAACGCAACAGGTGGGCAAACTCCGTCCCAAGAACGGGATTGGGCAAGTCGGCCGGCCCTTCCACGTGGCGCCCGGTCACTGACAGGCGTTGCGCTCGCGCTCGGTCTCCAGTTTCTTCTGGATGATGGGCGAGGCGTCGGGGAACTCTTTATCCAGCCTGCCGAATGCGGCACAGGCCGGGGCCTTCTTGTCCAGGTTGCCAAGCGACATACCGAGCTTCAGGAGTGTGTCAGGCGCTTTTGGCCCCTTGGGCGAGTCCTGATAGCCCTGCAGGAAGGCCTCGGCGGCACGCACATAATCGGCTCGGACATAATGTGCCTCTCCAAGCCAATAACGGGCATTGACCGCCAGCGGATCATCCCCGTGCGCAGCAATGAACTCCGTCAAAGCCACCTCGGCCTGGTCATACTCGGCCCGGCGCAGCAGCCCAAAGGCATAGGCATATTGTTCCCGCGAACTCCCCGCAGGCAAGATGCCCGCAGCGGGTTGAGTCCGGAGAGCCGCCTGAGTCTGAAGAGCCGCTGCGGGTGGCTGTCCGTCAGCGGGAGCCGTCGCCGGCTCCAGTCCGGTCCCCTCCTCCATCTCTTCCGCTTCGGCCTGGGGCGGCGGCCGGAGTTCGGATTGTCTGATGGTGCCGAGGATGCGCGGCGGTGTGGTACCGCGCATATCCCCCGCGCCGGAGATAATGGACGTCCCCATACCTTCCCCCCGGACCGATGCCGGAGCGGGGATCGGGGACATGGGGGCAGGCGCCGCCCCTTGCTGGATCACACCGGGCTGTCCCGGCGCACGGCCCTCAAGGGCACTCAGGCGATAATCCACATCTCCGATCAACTGATCGAGACGCTGGTTGACCTGATTGAAATGAAAGGCGGATTCCTCCAGCCGGCCAGTCAACGACCTCAGTTCGTCATCGATTGCGGTGATGCGCACGCTGAGCCGTGCCATGGCTTCCGAACCGCCAACCGGGGTGCCGGCTGAAAATGCCGTCGCCCCTTCCGCAACCGGCACGGCACCACCGCGTGAGACCTGAATATGCAACGCCCGGATGTCCCGCTCCAGGCGTTCCAAACGGTCCATCAGCACGCCCATGTCGGCCTGCTGGGCCAGGGTGGGCGAGGCGGTCAGTACCAAGGCTGCCGCCAGAACGGCAAAACGGTTCCACATTTTCATCCCAAGCCTCACAAAGGGGTCACCGATCCCACAATCCATAGCTGAGGGGGGTTTTTGGCAGAATTAAGGCGCTTGTCCACCTTGACCGTCCGGCCGGGGACAAGCGCCTTTTACTTTTCAGATGTCGTAACAGACGGAAGCGTCAGCTACCGGCACCCGCAATCACAGTCACCGAACGACGGTTCTGAGACCAGGCCACCTCGTTGGAGCCGAACGCAATCGGACGCTCCTTGCCGTACGAGACGGTCTTGATGCGGTTGGAACTCACACCCAGGGATACAAGGTAATCCTTCGCCGAGTTCGCCCGACGCTCGCCAAGGCCAAGGTTGTATTCGCGCGTACCACGCTCGTCGCAATGGCCTTCGATGGTGATGGTCGCCGAGGAATACCGCTTGAGCCAAGCGGCCTGATTCTGCAACGTGGCTTGGGCACTGGCTTTCAGGTTGTACTCGTCAAGGTCGAAGAAGACGCGATCACCGACGTTGACCACCAAGTCCTCCTGAGTGCCCGGTGCCGGGGCAGCAGCCTTCGATGCCTGATCACCCGCCTTCGCCGCCCCACCGCCGCCGGCAGTCCCGCCGGTATCTTCCGGCACAGTTTCACAAGCGGCTAGCAAAGCCACGGCGGCGAACATCCCGATGATCTTGAAACGCATATAAAAAATCCCCCTGACCGGAGTCTGTTTTTTCCAGATGATCCCGCCGAATGCCAGCGGTCGCGATTGTCGTTCCCTCTGTCCCGCGCCGCTACCCCGAATGGCAACAACGCAACCCTTTGAGACCTAGACTATATTATGGTCCCCTCAGGGATTCAAGGGGGACCACGCAGGATCGGATGCATCAACGGGGGTGACGATCTCACGCTCGTTATGGCCCGTCAGGTCGATAGAGTAAAGCCGTGATCGCCCTCCGCTGCCGTCTTTGTTGGTCCGCTGCTTGCGAAAATACATAAGCACACGACCGTTGGGGGACCAAGTCGGCGCCTCAACGTTGAAATCCTCGGCCAACAGCCGTTCCCCCGTTCCGTCCGTGTACATGATCCCGATGAAGAAACGGCCCTTGCTCATTTTCGTGAAGGCAACCAGATCGCCGCGCGGCGACCAGACGGGCGTGCCGTAGCGCCCTTTGCCGAAACTGATGCGCCGGACATTCCCTCCGTCTGCATCCATGACGTAGAGCTGCTGCGAGCCCCCGCGGTCCGAGTTGAAGACGACCTGACGTCCGTCCGGAGAATAGGACGGTGAGGTATCGATGGCCGAATTGTGGGTGAGCCTTTTCACCATGCGGGTCCGGAGGTTCATGACGTAAACCTCCGAATTGCCGTCCTTGGCCATGCTCATGACCACCGACTTGCCATCGGGCGTGAATCGCGGGGCATAGGTCATGCCGGGAAAGTCGCCCAATACCTCCTGGCGTCCGGTATCGATGTTGAAGATGTAAACCCGCGGCACATCCCCGTAGTAGGACATATAGGTGATTTCCTGGAGCGTCGGAGAGAAGCGCGGAGTCAGCACCAGATCGGCGCCATCGGTGAGAAAACGGTGGTTCTCGCCGTCCTGGTCCATGATCGCCAAGCGTTTGACGCGGACCTTGTGGGAGCCGCTTTCGGCAATATAGACGATTCGGGTGTCGAAATACCCTTCCTCGCCAGTGATCCGCTTGTAAATAGCATCGGAGATAATATGGGCGACGCGGCGCCAGTTGGAGGGAATCGTATAATAGGCCAACCCGACCATCTGCTGCTCGGCAAACACGTCCCACAGCCGGAACTCGACCCTGAGCCGCCCGTCATCCGCCTTCTGGGTCCGCCCCTGAACCACAGCCTGGGCATTAATCACCCGCCAGTCCCCGAACCGCGGAAGGGTATCCATGGTCAGTGCCGTCTGAAGGAAGGCCCTGCTGTCCAACGGGCGGAACAATCCCGAACGCGCGAGGTCAGCCGCCACCACCCACGCGATGTCGCGCCCCACGCGGGATGTCTCCGCGTCGCTTCCGGCGAAGCCGGTGACGGCGATGGGCAGCGGCTCGACGGTGCCCCGTGTGATGTCGATCCTGAGTTCAGCGACCGCCGGACAGATCAACCAGGCCATCAGGCCGAGAACGATACCGGCCAAGTGAAGGGTGCGTCTCATCGTCCGAACATCTCCTTCGGGTTGAAACTCAGGGTCATGGTCTTCCAACGCTCAAACTTGTCGGGCGGCAGCTTGAACGGAGAACACCGCGGATTCAAGACCGCTCTCAACGCGCTCTCCGCAGCCGCGCGGAAGAAGGGATCGGATCCCAATCTGGCCGAATTCATGATCTGGGCTCCGCGCACGGTCCCATCTGGGTTCATGTCGACGCGGATGTCGATGACCAGGTTCGCCGCATCCTTTGCACCAGCCGGCAAGTTCCAGCAGCGCGCAATCTGGCGCCGCACGAGATCGACTTCGCTGATGGTCAGCGGTTTTGTGGGGTCGTAGGTGCGCCGTTTCCCGGTACTGCCGAGGGCTTTGGCGATCTCTTCCTGAAAGGTGTCGCGTTTCTTCTCCGGCTTCTCCTTGGAGCGCGGCTGTTCCTTCTTCATATCCTCCAGAGTCTTAAGGACAGAGGCGAAGGGATCGAGGGGCTTGAACTTAGGCTTCCGCTTCGGCTTCACCTCGGCCAGGCGCTGAGAGACCACGGCTTTCTTCGGCTCGGGCTCGGGCTCGGGCTCGGGCTCGGGCTCGGGCTCGGGCTCGGGTTCGGGCTCGGGTTCGGGTTTCGGCTCGGGCTCGGGCTCGGGCTCGGGCTCAGGCTCGGGTTCGGGCTCAGGCTCGGGTTCGGGTTTCGGCTCGGGCTCCGGTTTCGGCTCCGGGGGAGTCGGCGGGACGTTGGTCTCTTCCGCCACGGTCACGATCTCCACCATAACCGGAGACTCCAACATCATGGGATCGCGCCGCAGTTCGGGTATGCCGAAATAGGCCACCATCATGATGAAGATGTGAAAGACAACCGAGAGAGGAACGCCAAAACGCATTGCCTTTTCCGCCTGGCGGTCCAAGTCAAACATATATCGTCGTATGGGGACCATATGTTTGATTTGGACCACTAGCGCCCTTTGTCCTTGCGCTCGGTGACCAGCGCCACCTTTTTGAACCCGGCGCCGTTGACGGCGCCCATGACTTCCATGACGCGGCCGTAGTCGATCGCCTTGTCGCCACGGATAAAGATGCGGACCTCGGGGTTGTTGTCGGTGACCGCCAACAGACGCGGCACGAGGTTCTCCAGCGTCATTTCGGTGTCCTGGACGAAAATCTTCCCCTCGGCGTCGACGCTGACCGCCAACGGTTCGTCCTGTCCCTGAACGGGACCGGCTTTGGTCTTGGGCAGATCGACCTGAACACCGACCGTCAGGAGAGGCGCCGTCACCATGAAGATGATGAGCAGCACCAGCATCACGTCGACAAACGGCGTGACGTTGATGTCGGCCATCATTCGGGCGGAGCGGCGCCCTCCCCGGCTACGGACACTCTTATGGATGGTGGCGGCGCCCATGACTTAGCTGTCCTCTTCCATCTGGCGAGATAGGATGGCAGAGAATTCCCCGGCGAAACTGTCCAGCCGCCCCGCATATCGGTCCAGATCCTTGGAAATCTTGTTGTAGGCAAGCACCGCCGGAATGGCGGCCAGCAGTCCCAGTGCAGTGGCAAACAGCGCTTCGGCAATGCCTGGCGCCACAACAGCGAGACTGGTGTTCTTTTGCATGGCAATGGCCTGAAAGGAATTCATGATGCCCCAAACGGTGCCGAACAGTCCAATAAAGGGAGCCGTCGAACCCGTCGAAGCCAGGAAAGTTATATAGCGTTCGACTCGGTCCATCTCGCGGCTCATGGTGATTTCCATCACCCGGTCTATTCGGTCGCTAAGGCTGGCCGCGCTGGATTCTCCTCCCTTGGTTGCGGCACGGCGCCATTCGCGCATAGCCGTCGAGAAGATGGCCGACATGGGGTCGCTGGGCTGGGCGCCCATACGGTCGTACAGTTCGTCCAGGGACTTGTTGGACCAGAAGACGGCCTCGAAGTCGGCAGCCCCCTTGTTGAGACGGCGCAGCACGAACAGCTTTTCGAAGATGATGGCCCAGCACCAGAACGAGGCTAGAACCAGGATGACGATGACACCCTTGACGACGAGGTCCGCCCGCATGAACAGTGACATGATGGAGAAGTCGGTAGGACTGAGGCTTCCCCCCATTACAATGGCTTCAACTGCTGTGTTCTCCATGCTCAATCCGTCCTGTCGGTTTGTTGTCGTTTAAGAATCTTGCAACGCCGCACGCACGTCGTCCGGCAGGCGGACCGGCCCACCTTCGAGGTTCAAGCAGGCGAGTTGGATGTCAAGGCGCACCAGATCCTCACCATCCCGCCGGACCACCTGCTCGCCCATAAACGACGCCCCCTTGACGGTGGTGATCCGGGTCTCGACCTCCAGCATATCGTCCAATTGCGCAGGGCGCATGAACTCGGCCATACAGCGCCGGACTGCGATGGCCACGCCCAGTTCGTCCTGCAGCCGCGAGCTCTCGATGCCCAGAGAGCGCATCATTTCCGTCCGCGCCCGCTCGAAATAACGGAAATAGTTGGCATAGTAGACGACACCGCCGGCATCGGTGTCCTCGTAGTAAACCCGAATCGGGAACACATGCGCATCAGCCATCGCCGTTCTCTCCCAGAAGCTCCATCTGCGCTACGGGCGGCGACGGAGCGTCCAGGCCGAGATGCCGGTACGCGGCCTCCGCCAACATCCGGCCGCGCGGCGTGCGCATGAGGAACCCCTGCTGAATCAGGTAGGGTTCTATGACTTCTTCTATCGTGTCGCGCTGCTCGGAGAGGGCCGCAGCCATGGTCTCCACCCCCACCGGCCCGCCACCATAGTTTTCGGCGATACAAGCAAGATAACGCCGATCCATGGCGTCCAGCCCCCGCTGATCTACCTCCAGCCGGTTGAGCGCGCCGTCGGCAATTTCCGCATCCACCGGCGACGTCCCCGCGACCAGGGCGAAGTCCCTGACCCGGCGCAACAGCCGGCCCGCCACTCGCGGCGTGCCGCGTGAACGCCGGGCGATCTCCATGGCACCGTCCCGTGTCAACTCCATGCCCAACAGCCCGGCACCGCGGCTGACGATCTGTTCCAGTTCCGCCGCTTCGTAGAACAGCATCCGCATGGGGATACCGAAACGTTCGCGGAGCGGTGTCGTGATCAACCCCGAGCGCGTCGTCGCGCCGACCAGCGTAAACGGCGGCAGATCGATCCGGACGCTCCGGGCCGCCGGCCCCTCGCCGATGATCAGGTCGAGTTGGAAATCTTCCATGGCAGGATAGAGAATCTCCTCGACCGCCGGGTTAAGACGGTGGATTTCGTCGATGAACAGCACATCGCGAGACTGCAGGTTGGTGAGAATCGCCGCCAAGTCTCCGGCCCTGACAATGACCGGCCCCGAGGTGGCGCGGAATCCAACCCCCAGCTCGTGGGCAACGATCTGGGCCAGGGTCGTCTTGCCGAGGCCCGGGGGGCCGTAGAACAGCACATGGTCCATGGCCTCGGCCCGTGAACGTGCCGCCTCGATAAAAACCTTTAGGTTCTCGCAAACTTGGAACTGGCCGATGAAGTCGCCCAGCGACTGCGGCCTGAGCCCCATCTCGGCGGCGTCCACGACCTTTTTCTCGGCACTGATCTCGCGATCGCCCGTCATCAACCGTGCTCCCTGGGCCCGAGTTCAGCCAACCCGGCCCGGATTAACGCGGCCACATCGGCTTCGTGGCCCAGCTTTCCTGACGCATGGGCCACGGCCCCCAAGGCCTCGGAGCGCCCGTAACCGAGATTAACCAGGGCCGAAACGGCGTCCGCCGAGGCGCTTCCGCCCGGAGACGCCTCTGCCCCGGCCGAAATCGCTGCGGAACCCGCGCCCAGGACCATGCCCCCCACCTTGTCTTTCAACTCCGAGGTAATACGCCCCGCCAGCTTGGGGCCGACCCCCTGGGCCCGCGTGATCATCGCCTTGTCCTGGGCCGCCACCGCCTGAGTCAGTTCGTCAACGCTGAGCGCAGTGAGGATGCCCAGCGCGACCTTGGCCCCTACGCCCTGCACGGTGGTCAGAAGCCGAAACCAATCCCGCTCCGCCGTGTCGATGAAGCCATAGAGATGGATATGATCCTCGCGCACATGGGTCTCGACATGGAGCTCCGCCGCCTCGCCCACCGCCAGGCGCCCGAGGATGCGCCCGGAACAGAAGACCAGATAGCCGACTCCCGAGACATCGACGATCACCCAGTCCTCGCCGAGCGTATCGACGATGCCCTTGAGCTTGGCGATCACCGTCTTTCCCCCATCGTCGCCACCCGGTTCGCGGTAGTCCGGTAGTGGGCATGGCAGATGGCCACCCCCAAGGCATCCGCAGCATCCGCATTGGTTGGTATGCAACCGGGCAGCAGGGTGCGAACCATCATTTCGACCTGATCCTTGTCAGCACTGCCGGTTCCCACCAGAGCCTTCTTTACCGTCTTCGCCGCATATTCGTGGACCGGTAGCCCGGCCTGGGCCGGGGCCAACAGCACCACGCCACGGGCCTGTCCCAGTTTCAAGGTGGATCCGGGATTGCGATTGAGAAAGGTCTCCTCCACCGCCGCTTCATCCGGGGTGAAGCGCTCGATCACTTGAATCAGCCCGTCGTAAAGCTGGGCCAGTCGCGCGGCAAGGGACAACATGCGGTCCGATTTCACCACTCCATCGGCTACGAAAGCCAGATGGTTGCCCTCGCTTTCGATGATGCCCCAGCCGGTTCTCTGCAAACCCGGGTCCAGTCCGAGTAGTCTCACGCCGATGCTTTCCTCCCCTCTTCAGGTTCCCGGGGTAATCTCAAACGCTTAGGCGTTCCATAACGTCCTCGGGAATGTCGAAGTTGGCCGCCACCCTCTGGACATCGTCGTTGTCCTCGAGCACGTCCATCAGCTTGATGAGTGTCCCGGCTGCCTGCTCGTCGATGACGACGGTGTTCTGCGGCTTCCAGTCGAGTTGGGCCCGGTCCGGATCCCCGAACTGTTTCTCTAGGGATTCGCGTACCGCTCCCAGATCATCGGGGGCGCAGGTAACAGTGTGGCCGTCTTCATGGGTTTCGACATCGACCGCCCCGGCCTCCAGCGCCGCCTCGAACATGGTGTCGGCATCGGCGACATCGTCCTTGAAGTGGATCAAGCCGATGCGCTCGAACATGAAGCTCACGGAGCCGGTCTCGGCCAGATTGCCGCCGTGCCTGGAAAAGGCGGCCCGGACCTCCGCCGCCGTGCGGTTGCGGTTGTCAGTCAACGCCTCGACGATCATCGCCACCCCGCCGGGGCCATAACCTTCGTAACGGATCTCGTCGTAGTTGGTGTCATCGCCGCCGCCCGCCGCCTTCTTGATGGCCCGCGCGATGTTGTCCTTGGGCATGTTGTCGGCCTTGGCCGCCGCAATGGCGTTGCGAAGCCTGGGATTCATGTCGGGGTCCGGCGCCCCCTCCTTGCACGCCACCGTAATCTCACGGATGTGCTTGGCAAAGATCTTGGCGCGTTTCGCATCCTGCGCGCCCTTCCGGTACATGATGTTCTTAAACTGAGAATGACCCGCCATTGTCTCGCCACGTCTATTTGTCAAAAAAAACTTGTGATCCCTCGACCCAGGTTAGTGCCCCGCGCCGCAACCGGACCGTTGGACAGGAGAAGAAAGGATTTCATTCTCCCTGCCGGTTAGCACCGCAATATGGCAAGATTCGGGCGGCAAAGGAACCGGGCAATCGCCACCAAAAAAATTTGAGCCCGCAGACCCTTAAATTAGATTAAGGGCGGGGCCAAATTCTCAAACGAAGTGCACCACCGGTCAATTCAATTTGTTATCGACACACCGCATGACAAACTTGTGTCCAGGAAACCGGGTGCGGTACATGTCGATACCCTGTTCATCAAACCAGGAAGCCCATCGGAGATCGGTTGGCATCCCATTGAAGATTATGATGAAATACTTCCCTAGATTTTAGCGCACCCCAACTATTGAATGAAACCGGGAAAACAGAGCGATGGCATCAGATAAATTTCAGGAACTGCATTCCCATGCCCGTCGACACGCTTCCGTCCTTCATCGCGTCTCTCTCGGCCCTTGCCATATCCTCGTTTCGCTTGAAACTCAGCAGCAAAAGGACTGGCTGCATCATTACTGCATGGCATTCTCCCAAGCTCCCGATCTGGCGGAGATGGGCCCCCCTTCCAGATGGGATCTCGCCCTACATAGCAGTGATGCTCTCTTTCAAGAAACTTTCTCGATGGCTGATCAGTGTAGCCAGGCCACACGCCCCCTTCCTGTAAGCAATCAAACAACGTGGGACCTCCCCTTTTCAGATCATCTCCGTCTTCACATACAGCCCAGAAGGGGAGCCTCTTGGTTGGTGGATCAGGATCAACGGAAAATTACTCTGATATGTTCCACGCGTTGCAGTAATCCCGAGAAGTTGTTCGCCCGCACCCTCAAGGAGGTGGTTTATCGGGGCCATCTGCAAAACCGCGGATGGCAATGCTTCCACGCCGGTGCGGTGGCGCTGGGTTCCAACGTTTTTCTGGTGATCGGTGATGCCAATGCCGGAAAGACCACTCTGTTGATGGCCCTGGTGGCACAGGGGGGAACGTTTATCTCGAACGAAAGGACTTACCTCAAGAGAGGACATGACGGGAGGATGTATCTGTTGGGGTATCCTCAGCCAATTAACATTCGGATCTCCATGGCCCAGGCTTTTCCTGAAATGATCCCTTGGATCCAGAACAGCTGGCGGCTTCATTACAAACAGAACTTCTTTGATCCATCCAAAATCAATCTCCTGGATAGATCGGGCTGGAAGAAATCCCGGGAAAAGCTGATCGTTTTCCCGCACGAGTTGACACAGATCCTTCATGGTCACGATCACATCTGGGGGGGGGAGATCAAAGGAATCCTGATCCCGGATGGTTCTCAGTCTCCCTGCGAACCCACAGCAACTTTTCTCGAAGAACCCCACCGGCTTGAACTGTTTCAGCGCAACAGGATAGGAACCCGGATTAATGGTACGGTGCGGCCTGATTGGCTGCATCTGAACAAAGCCGACTTCGGTCGGGTTCCCAAAGAAATGTTGGACCTGCCTACCATTCAGTGGCGTTATCATGTCCGGGAAGGCCGGATTTTAGGTTTGGACGATCCAATGTCCTGGCTCTCAAGAAAGGGGCTGCACCCCTCAAGCCACATCCGCACCAACAAGGTAAATCTAAAGATCACGTCCACCACGCGATTTTCAAAAGAACGCTTGCCCAAGCCGTCACGGAGCCAATTCCCTGACGGTCCTCCAAGGGCACCGAACGGGATGAGATCCTATGTCATCGGTGACATTCACGGGCGGTTGGATCTGCTGAAAAAAATCCATGGAAAAATATCAGATGAACTGCAATCCCTCCCAACTGGGTTGTCTTCGGAGGTGATCTACCTGGGGGACTATATTGACCGAGGGCCCAATTCAAAGGGGGTGGTGGACTTGTTAATCAACGAGCCACTAGAAAACTGTCGCAGCATCCATCTGTTGGGCAATCATGAAGCCAGGTTGGAAAAATTCCTTTCTCAGCCAATCCTGGAACACCGCATTTTTCGTATCTTTATCAAGAATGGGGGGCTGGAGACGGTCAGAAGCTACGGGATACCCGTCAAAGCACCGATTTCATCCGAAACACGGATCATCTCGATACGTGACAGACTGATTCAGGCTATTCCATCCGACCACCGGGCTTTTTTTAGTGGCCTGAAATTATCACATAGCGTTGGCGATTATTTTCTTGTTCATGCGGGTGTGAGACCGGGGCGAAGACTAGACCAGCAGGAACCCCGAGATTTGATCAAAATTCGGAGGGCCTTTTATGATCATCACGATCCCTTCGAGAAGGTTGTCGTGCATGGCCACTCCTCTAGCAGCCGAGCCATCATTCGACATAATCGCATCGGCATCGACACGGTTAAAAAATCGGGCCACCTGACCTGTTTGGTATTGGAAGCGGAGGAAAAGCGTATTTTAACCAGTTGACCATACCCACTGGGAAGAGCAATCGCCCGAAGTCCAAGATGGGTCAAGCCGAGGCGGCGTTCCGCCTCGCGCAGCAGCACCAGCCCTCCGTTCGAGGAGATCAGGCCTCCGTCAAAAGACGCCGTCACTTTCTTGCGGCCGCCGTTTTCCCTTTTTCCTCATCCTTTCAGGTAATCGGGCACCTTGCAATTCGGGTCCAGCCTTGGATCAGGGACCGGCTCCCCCCGAACGAGGGATAGGGGGACCTCGCCCGCCCAGACAGGGAGGGCATAGTCCGCCTCCTCGTCCATCGGCGGGCCGCCGCGAACCTTGGCTGAGCACTCGTTAAGATCGAGCACCACGACGCTGGTGATTTTCAGTTCCGTTTCCGTGGGCGGACGGACGTCGGCCCAACGGCCCGGCTGCAGCTTTTCGATAAACGCTTCCAGGGCTCGCATCTTCTCCTTCGGATCCGCCACCACCATCGGGCTGGCGTAGGCAACCACTGAGCGGTAATTCAGGGAATGGTGATAGGCCGAACGTCCCAGCACCAGCCCGTCGGCAATCGCCACGTTCAGGCAGACCTCTCCACCCGCCTCCGCCACGCCGCACAAACGCCCCTTGGGTGAGCCGTGGATGAAGAGCTTGTCCCCAACCCGCCAATGGTTGGTCGGCACCATGGCCGGACGCCCGTTGGCGTCGATGAACGCCACCTGGCAGACCAATGCCTTGTCAAGAATGGCGTAAACGGTATCTCGGTCAAACACCGCCCGGCGGGCGCCGCGCAGCACGGTGGTGCGCTTGGTTTTCTCAATATCGGGCATGAGGTCTCTCCGCAAACACCAAAAGAGCCGGCGCTTGAGCCGGGCCTTTCCCTTAAACCGGTCGTGTTCTAGTGTGGTGAGTTCGAAGTTCCTTAAATTATTCGGGGCGGATTCATAAAGGAACTTCGGATTCTGGACACTAATTCTTCGACTTGTCGACCAGCTTGTTCTTGGAGATCCAAGGCATCATGGCGCGCAGCCGATCGCCCACCTGCTCGATGTCGTGCTCTGCGTTATTGCGGCGCATGGCCTTGAAGCTGGGCTGGCCGGCCCGGCATTCGGTCATCCAGTCCTTGACGAAACGGCCCGACTGAATGTCGTCCAGCACCTCCTTCATGCGTGTCTTGACGCCAGCGTCGACGATGCGGGGACCGGAGACATAGTCGCCGTATTCGGCCGTGTTGGAGATCGAGTAACGCATGTTGGCCATACCCGCCTCGTACATGAGATCAACGATCAGCTTGGTCTCGTGCAGGCACTCGAAGTAGGCCATCTCGGGGGAATACCCGGCCTCGGTCAGGGTCTCGTAGCCCGCCTTGATAAGGCTGGTCAAACCACCGCAGAGCACCGCCTGCTCGCCGAAGAGGTCGGTCTCGCACTCCTCGCGGAACGTGGTCTCGATGATGCCGGACCGGCCGCCGCCGATGGCCGAAGCGTAAGAGAGAGCGATGTCGAGCGCGTTGCCCGACGCGTCCTGGTGCACCGCCACCAGACAGGGCACGCCGCCGCCCTTCAGGTACTCACCGCGCACCGTGTGGCCAGGCCCCTTGGGCGCGATCATGAAGACGTCCAGGTCCGGACGCGGCTCGATCAGGTTGAAATGGATGTTGAGGCCATGGGCGAAGGCCAGCGCCGCCCCCTTCTTCATGTTGTCCTTGAGGTCGTTTTGCCAGAGGTCCGCCTGCAGTTCGTCGGGCACCAGCACCATCATGATGTCGGCCCACTTGGCGGCCTCGGTCGGAGTCTTGACGGTCAGCTTCTCCTTTCTCGCCTTGGCGGCTGAACTCGATCCCTTGCGCAGGGCCACGCAGACCTCCTTGACGCCGGCCTCGCGCATGTTCAGCACATGGGCGTGCCCCTGGCTTCCGTAGCCGATAACGGCCACTTTCTTTTTCTTGATCAGCTTGATGTCGGCATCCCGGTCATAATAAACGCGCATGTGCTTGTTCCCCTGAAACGGTACGTTTTGAAATCTAGTCGGACATCATCCCGAGCAGCGCCTCGACCCCGCGGCCCATGGCCACAACTCCGGTCCGTGCCACGTCGACGAGACCCAAGGGGGCCATCAGCCCGATAAAGGCATTCAGCTTCTCGGTGTTGCCGACGATCTCGAAGACGAAGGACTCGTTGGTCGAGTCCACCGCCCGCGCCCGGAAGATGTCAGCGATGCGGAGCGCTTCAACTCGCTTGTTGCCGCGGCCCTTGACCTTGAGCAGCGCCACCTCGCGCTCGACGCGCGGCCCATCGAGAGTCATATCTCTGACGTTGTGCACCGGCACCAGGCGGCTCAGCTGGGCCTTGATCTGCTCGATGATCTGAGCGGTGCCCGACGTCACGATGGTGATACGGCTGAGGTTCTCCTCCGGATTTACCTCGGCCACCGTCAGGCTCTTGATGTTGTAGCCACGCCCCGAGAACAGCCCGATGACGCGCGCCAGCACGCCGGGCTCGTTGTCCACCAGGACCCCGATGGTGTGGAAGCGGATGTCGTCTTCATTCGCGTAGGTACCAAACATCTCTGTCTTTCCCGTTCGAGGGTCCGCCGTCAGGCCAGGACCACGTCTTCCTCATCGTTCGCGGTCTCGACGGTATCGCCGGGCCCCAGGATCATGTCATTATGTGGATGACCGGCCGGGATCATGGGAAACACGTTCTCGGTCGGGTCGATGCGCGCATCAATGATAACCGGCCCGTCGTAAGCCAGCATCTTCTCGTAGGCCTTCTTGAGCTCGGTCGACTTCTCAACCTTGATGCCCAGCGCACCGAAGGCCTCCGCCAACTTGACGAAGTCGGGATGGACCTCCATCCGGGTCTCCGAATAGCGCTCACCGTAGAACAGCTCCTGCCACTGACGAACCATGCCCATGAAGCCGTTGTTCAGGAGCACCACCTTAACCGGCAGACCGTACTGCACCGCAGTGGCGAATTCCTGCAGGTTCATCTGGATCGAGCATTCGGAACTGACGCAGACCACCACCGACTTGGGGTGCGCGACCTGAACACCCAGGGCCGCCGGCATGCCGTAGCCCATGGTGCCGAGTCCGCCCGAGGTCATCCAGTGGTTGGGCTTTTCGATATTCAGGTACTGGGCCGACCACATCTGGTGCTGCCCGACATCGGTGGTGAAGAAGACGTCCTTGCCCTGGCAGGCCTCGCGCAGCTGTTCCAGCACGAACTGCGGACGCATCATCTTGCCGCTCTTCTTGTACGACAAGCACTTGCGCGCACGCCACGTGTCGATGTCTGCCCACCAGTTCTTGAGCGCCTTGCCGTCGGGAACCGCCTTGAGGGCCTTCCACTGCTTCATCATCTCGCCCAGCACCGCGCCGACGTCGCCGACGATGCCCACGTCCACCAGGATGTTCTTGTTGATCGATGACGGATCGATGTCGATGTGGACCTTCTTGGCTTGCGGCGCAAAGCTGTCGAGGGCGCCGGTCACCCGGTCGTCGAAGCGCGCGCCGACGCAAAGCATGAAGTCGCTCCCGTGCATGGCCATATTGGATTCGTAGGTGCCGTGCATGCCCAGCATGCCGAGGAAACGCGGATCGGAAGCCGGAACCGCCCCCAGGCCCATCAGGGTCAGCGTCACCGGGAAACCGGTCTTGGCCACCAACTCGGTCAGAAGCTTGGACGCCTTGGGCCCCGAATTAATGACGCCGCCGCCTGCGTAGATGATGGGGCGCTTGGCCTTGGCCATCATCTTGACCGCTTTTTCGATCGCTTTGGCATCACCCTTGACCTGGGGTTTGTAGCTGCGGGGCTTGGCCTTGGCGGGCTCGATATACTGCGCCTGGTCCATCAGCACGTCCTTGGGCAGATCGATCAGCACCGGTCCCGGACGGCCGTTGGCGGCGACAAAGAAGGCCTCGTGCATGACCCGCGCCAAATCCGCAACGTCCTTGACCAGATAATTGTGCTTGGTGCAGGCCCGGGTGATGCCGGTGATGTCCGCCTCCTGGAAGGCGTCGTTGCCGATCAGACCCGTCGGCACCTGGCCGGTGAGACAAACCAGCGGGATGGAATCCATCATCGCATCGGTCAATCCCGTCACCGTGTTGGTGGCCCCCGGACCAGACGTCACCAGCGCCACGCCGACCTTGCCGGTCGAGCGCGCATAACCCTCGGCCGCATGCATGGCGCCTTGCTCGTGCCGGGTCAGAATGTGACGTAGGAAGTTCTGTTTGTAGATCTCGTCATAAAGGGGAAGCGTTACGCCGCCGGGATATCCGAAAACGGTGTCGACGCCCTGATCCTTCAAGGCTTTTAGAACGATTTCCGCCCCCGAGAACTCTTCCTTCGGCATTGTCCTTCCTCTCTTGAAGACAAGGATTTGCAAACCCCAACCGGGCCGACAACAATAAACAGCGCCCTTAGCCCCCGAAGGAGGCCGACACAGCCCTGATCGAGGCCGCAACCTAGTCCTTCATCCCCCCCCGGTCAACAAAAACCGGCGAATAAACGAAAAGATTTTTGTCTTTACGCTTTTCGAATATTGCGCAGAAAGGATGAACTCGGGGTCGCCCTGATGGCGCAACCAAGTGAGCTGGCGCTTGGCGTAGTTGCGGGTCGCCTGCTTGGCCTTGGCCGCAGCGTCGTCGAGCGTCCACTCGCCGGCCAGATAACGTCCCAACTCCGGCACCCCGACCGCCTTCATGGCCGGCAGGTCGGCATCCAACCCCAACGCCAGCAGCACTCTGACCTCGTCGAGCGCCCCCCGTTCCATCATGATGTCGAAGCGGGCATCGCAGGCGGCGTAGAGATCCGACCGTTCCGGCAGCAGCGCGATGGTGGCTATGCGCCCGGCCACCGGCGGCAGGGTGCCTGCGTCCGCCTGCCAATCGGACAGGGGACGCCCGGTCGCCGTCGCCACTGCCCAGGCCCGCACCATGCGTTGGGAATCGCCGGCCGGCAGGCGTTCCGCAGCAGCCGCGTCCAACGCCGCCAGTTCGTCGCGGAAAGCCTCGCCCCCCACTTCGGCCAGGCGGGTCTTGCCCTCGGCCACCACAGCTTCGGGAATATCCGGCACCAAAACCAAGCCCTCGCCGAGCGCCTTCAGATAAAGCCCGGTTCCGCCAACCACGATCGGCAGCCTCCCTTCGCCTCGGGCCTCGGCAACCGCGCCCCGGGCCATCTCCAGCCAGTGCGCCGCCGAACAGGCCTCGGCGACCGGCAGAACCCCGAACAGCCGGTGCGGCACTTGGGCTTCTTCGTCCGCCGACGGCCGCGCCGTGAGAACGGAGAGTTCCCGGTATATCTGCATGGAGTCGGCAGCGATCACCACGCCGCCGAACTCGCACGCCGCGTCGATCGCCAACGCCGACTTGCCCGACGCCGTGGGTCCGGCAACGACGAGCAAGGGAGCGTCAGTTTCAGGAAAATCCGTCATGGCCCGCAGTCTAGCGCCTCCGGACGGAGATGGAAGCGGGTCGGCCCGTCGGAGGAGAAACCCTGGAAAGTGACGGGAACAGGCCTCCCTAGGGTCCCGAATCCGAAGTTCGTATCATTATGGAGCAAGCGTTTCTCGAACTTCGGATTCGGGACGCTAGCTCTCCGGCAGCAGCAGCCTGTCGACATGGAAACCCTGGAAGGATGTGATCCCGACCTCGTGACCGATGTCGATGGCCATCTGGTCGTCAACCCGGCAAAGCGTGAACTTCGTGCCGCAATCCTGCAGGTATTTCATGTCCTCGCAGCGGATCCGCAGCATGTCCTCAGCCCCGGCACGCCATAATATCTTGGCCGACGAGACCCCCAGGCGCAGCAGGTTGACGATGCCCGCCGTCTCGGCAAACACCGCATCCACCGTCACCTCGCCACCCCGGTCCTGGATCAGGTCGCGGGCCAGGACGAACTCGTCAAAATTCTGCAGGATGTCAGCCTGCCGAAACTCGAAGGCAATTCCACCCAGCACGTTCTTGCGCGCTTTGAGGAAGATCTCGAAATTGCGTGTGAATACCGTTTCCACGTTGAGGTTAATCGAGCAGGGCTGGTTCTCTGGATTGATCTCGCAGAAGCTGCTCAGCAGCAGCCGGTCCAGAGTCACCGTCAACTGGTTGAAGCGGTTGCAGGCCGCGCGGAACTCCACGTCGGGAAAGACGTGGCTCTTCAAATCTTCCATGCCGACGAAGTATTCGCGCCCCGTCACCACCGGACGATGGTCAGAGCCGATGGTCGCCACCTGCTGGCTGCGCACGAAAGCGCGAGCGAAGGAAATGGGGCCCAACTGCTTCCCCACGTCTTGGACCCGGAAGATGTCCTCTTCCGTCAGACGGCGCCGCTTGCGCTTTGCGACCTGGGTCGGCTGGGGAGTGACGTAGTGCTCCAGAAATTGGATGGCGTTGGAAAGTCTGGTCTTGAGCGGCACCACACGGACCAGTCGGGACTGGTCGATTTGCCCGAAATGGTCCGGCATGTGCTGTTCGATGACACGCAGGATATCGATCCTGAGATTCGAGACCACCCTCATCATGTTGTACTCGGTGAGCTGCACCAACGCCGCCCGGTCGGCTAAGGATAGATCGAAGATGCGGGCATTCTGTCTCGATCGGAAGTCGAGCAAGGTGCGTTTGAAGTCGAGCCACATGTCGGGCGGTCCGTCGTCAGCCAGCAGAACGCTGAGCGAAATCAGGATCAGCGAAGTGTCGGTTTTGCCGGTCCAGGACTTCAGTTCATCAAGAAGCACACGGGCGGATGCGCCGATGCTCGCTTCGAGTTCTATGTTCATCACTCGTCCCCAGGACCGCCCACCCCAAGAACCGGAAAACAAAGCGCCATACGCGCCGATGGCCCGGAAAAGACGGGAGCTATTTTATTGTCTTAACACATCTCCATGATGCGCTTTTTCCGACGCCCGTGCAATGCGGTCCAAATGGCTAAACCCCTGCCGCCCATCAACCTGCAGGCAGAATTAGGCGGGGATTTTATAGAAGCGCGGCCCTCTTTCCCGACCCTGGTTGACCGACATGCTCCGCTTTCTCCGACGGTTCTTCTTGCTGCTGTTCACCCGTTCGCCGTGCCGGTCGTGCCCGTTACCAAATAGTCCGAGCGATGGAAAAGAAAAAGGGTAACTGCCCAGGTGCCTCTGGCAAGGACAACCGATTGAAATCAAACGATTTTGCGCAATGCTGCCAAATGCCGCTGGCTGAACATCAAACCGTCAGAGGGCATTCTCAGGACTAAGTCTGCTGTTTTTCCAAGGGGTTAATGTGCCTGGGCGGTTACGAAGAAGGTCCCGATTCCCGTTATAGTGAACGACGGCACCCTGATGCCCGCCGACACAAGGCTCCTCTGGCCCTATGCTTGCCGGCGAAAGTCGGCCATTCTTCATGGTTGGTGCTTTATGGTGGTTGATGCTACCAACACGCTCACGAGGGCAAGCGATGACGGAGACACAACGGTCTGGCTGGCCGGAAACCCCAGGAGGAACCACCGACTGGGAGTTGGTCTTCGAAGCCCCCGAAACCGGTCTTATCCCACTCGTCCTTCAGGCCAAATCGGCACGCGCGCTGCGTGAAGCCACCGTCATCGTCATTCGCCAACTCCACACCAGAAAGGACGATCAGCCGGAAGCCGAACGCTTCGTCGCCGAGGTATCGGCAATGATCCCCGATGAGGCGCCGGACCGTGACCTGTCGCGCATCGCCGCGGCGGCAACCGAGATTCTCAGAGGCATCAAGGAATCCCACAAGGCCAAGGCATCCGAATACGAGAGGGACGCGGAGACAGAGAAGGAACGGGCCAAGAAGAGCAAAACCACGCCCACAAGCGATCGCAGGGACCGGCGCAAACCCTTTTCCGCCAAAGCCGGAAAGCACCGGCGCCGACGGAAGGCCAAGGAGGCTGAGTCCAAACGGCGCAATCTCATATTCGGCGCAGTCGGTTTCGGTGTGGCTGCCCTGGCGGCGGCCGTCTTCCTTTTGGCCCGCGGCGGTGAAACGGGAAATCAGGACCCCACGTTGCGACTCATCGAGCAGATGAAGGCTGCCGCGACGGGCACAGCGGTTCCGACCCATGCTTTCGGCGGCCCGATGGCGGTAAAAAAAGTCGCAGGACACCAGGCCGTGGTTGTCGCAGGCATCCCCCATAACGCTTGCACCAGCGCCGCCTGGGTGTTCGTCAACCGTGGCAACATCATGATCAACGGAGTGATGCCGACCAATATCTCGCCCCGTATCCTGCGACACCTCTGCACCCGCAGGCCGGAGACGGCAACCCTGGCCTGGTTCCCCAAGGCAAGAAAATAAGGGTTACGTGACAAAATAACCGCTACGGATTGCGTCGGATTTTTGTTCGTCCGCAAGGCGGAGTGGTTATTTTGTCACGAACCCTAACCGCCCCTCACATCACATGCCGGCCACATTGCCGGGCCCAAGTCAGGGCATGACCTGCGTTCAGTCCCCGTCTTTCCCTTTGACACGCTGAGCCAGAGAGGCCGCCATAAAGCCGTCTAGGTCTCCGTCGAGTACGGCCTGGGTGTTGGACGTCTGGACATCGGTTCGCAGGTCCTTGACCATCTGGTACGGCTGCAGCACGTAAGAGCGGATCTGGTTGCCCCAGCCGATGTCGGTCTTCGAGTCGTGCTCGGCCTGGACCTCATCCTCTCGCTTCTGGAGTTCCGCCTCATAAAGCCGCGCCTTGAGCATGTTCATGGCCGCAGCCCGATTTTTGTGCTGGGAACGGTCGTTCTGGCACTGAACCACAATGTTAGTCGGCAGGTGGGTAATGCGGATGGCGCTGTCGGTCTTGTTGACGTGTTGGCCACCAGCCCCGGATGCCCGATAGGTGTCGACGCGAAGGTCTTTATCCAGGATCTCAATCTCGATGGTGTCGTCGATAACCGGGTAAATCCAGGCCGAAGCGAAACTGGTATGGCGTCGAGCCGAACTGTCGTAAGGGGAAATCCGAACCAGGCGATGGACGCCCGCCTCAGTCTTCATCCAACCATAGGCATTGGTGCCCGACACCTTGATGGTGGCCGACTTGATGCCGGCTTCCTCGCCGACACTCTCTTCGATCCATTCCGCCTTGTAGCCCTTGGATTCCGCCCAACGGGTGTACATGCGCATCAGCATCTCGGCCCAGTCCTGAGCCTCGGTGCCTCCAGCCCCGGCATGGATTTCCAGGTAACAGTCATTGCCGTCGGCCTCGCCAGACAACAGGGTCTCCAGCTCCGCCTTTGCCGCCTTCGTCTTGATGTCGAGTAGCGCCGCCTCCGCCTCGCCGACCACGTCATCGTCCCCTTCGGCCTCACCGAGTTCGATCAATTCCACATTGTCGGACAGACCTGCCTTGATCTCGTCGATGAGCTTGATGTCGGTCTCCAGGCGGGTCCGTTCGCGCATCAGCTTCTGCGCGCCCTCCTGGTCGTTCCACAGGTTAGGGTCTTCGGCCAAGGAATTGACCTCGGCCAAGCGGTCGACCGCCTGTTCGTAGTCCAGGTGACGCCGCAGCAATTCTAGGGATTGGCGAATATCCTGAACCGCGGATTCGATTTCCGCACGCATGGGCACCGTCTCCTAAGGGGACAAAATCCGATCGGGAAAACTTGGTCAGTCGAACAGGGCGTCGATAGCGTCCTGGTCGATCTTGGTGTCGCCGTCGGTAGGGCCGTGCAACAGCCGCTTATCCGAGGTATCTGCCTCTTTGGCGATCTCTGGCTCCACTTCCTTGAGCTCCTCCTCGCCGCCGAGAACGGCAATCATATTGTCGATGCGTTCCTCGATGAAGCGAAGTGTGTTAACCACCCTCGTAATGCGCTGGCCGGTGAGGTCCTGGAAGTTACAAGCCTCGAAGATATTCATGACCTGCTCGGTAATATCGTCGAGGGCGTTACGTTCGTCTTCGCCCTGGGCTTGCATGCGCAAGCTCTCGGCCTTCTGCTCGATGGCCTCGGAAGCTGCCAGAATGGATTCCGTGGCTCCTTCGGTGGCAGTCACCACGAGACCCAACTCATCGGTCATTGCGGCCAGCTTGTCCTGATCGGGGTCTGCCGGGTGGAGCCGGGCGACTTCCTTCTTGGTGGCGTGGATGGCGTCGGACAGTTCCTGGAGTTCATGGCGCAGATTGGCCGCTTCACGGACCTCGCGCTTGTATTCCTCCATCAGCGCATCGTCGGCGTCGACATCGGCAACCGGCGCGCGCGTCGAAATGTCCTGGCGCAGTTGCTGGATGGCCGACAGCAGCTCGTTGTGACGCTCCTTGGCCGGAATGTCATCACCGATCTGATTTTGCGCTTCGGCATCTCCGCCGTGCGCTGTCTTTCTTTCGAGCTCGGCCCGGAAGGGACGCTTCGACTTCTGAATCGCCACTTCGCTTACTCCTGTCCGTCACCCCCCGATAACTTAGAAACTAACACCCGGTGCAGGAAATGAAAAGCAAAGCCGCAAATTCAACCCGGGTGGCTTTTTTTCTCGATGAAAGGCTTGTAGGCCATGTCTTCACGCAGGATGTGGCGCATCAGCCAATTGGACAGGAAATCAAAAGCCTCAACCAGCCGCCCCTTGGTGGGTTCCTTAATATAAGCAGAGCGGATCTCAAGAAGCTGTTCCATCAAATCCTGATGTTGCTTCTTATGGTCTTCGAACCTGGGATAACGGCACAAGCGCAGAAGTTTTTCTTCGGTTTGGAAGTGATATTCCGCAAAGGTCACCAGCCTATCCAACAGACGGATGATAGATTCGGGATCGGGAATTCCAGACATCATGTCGTGGAGATCGTTGAGGAATTCGAGCAGTTCCTTGTGGTCGGCGTCCATGTAATCGTTGCCGACGCTCATCTTGTCTCTCCACTCGAGGAAAGCCATCGCCCGTATCTCCTCCAGGTACTTGCCGCAGTTTCACACGGATGGGGGAATCAATACAATCCTCCGGTCCCGGTGGACGGTGCCGCGCCCTCGCCACTGCCACGGTTGTACCCGGCGGTCCATGATCGCCCTTCCAGGACTTCTTCCTTGCCGGTGGGCACCGTGCCGGGCAGGAAAGCTTCGAGAATGACGTTGCGGTCGGCAGGCAATGCCGGGCGGCCGTTGGAGGCTTTGACCCGCACAAGCCGGATTCCGCGCGGAACCCGGAAGGGTGTTGCCGGCTTGCCGGACAGCGCCGCCTTCATGAAATCCCGGAAGATGGGCGCCGGAACAGAGGAGCCGGTCTCGCGCCTGCCGAGCGTCCTGGGTTCGTCAAAACCGACGAAAATGCCGGCCGCCAAATCGGGAGCGAACCCGATGAACCAAGTATCCTGGCTTTCGTTGGTGGTCCCCGTTTTTCCTGCCAGCGGCTTGCCGACAGCTCGGACCCGTCGCCCGGTTCCCCGTTGCACGACACCTTGGAGCATGGAAACGACCTGATAGGCGTTCGCCGGATCGGCCACCTGTTCACGCACATCTGGTATCTCGGGCACCGTCTGGTGGCGCCAGGTTCCGGGCAGGCACCCGGGACATGGCCGGGTGTCATGGCGGAAGACGGTGCGGCCCTGCTTGTCCTGAATTCTGTCGATGACGCTGGGCGTGATGCTCTTACCGCCATTGACGAACATGGCGTACCCGGCCGTGAGCTTAAGCAGCGTGGTCTCGGCAGCACCCAGGGACATGGCCAGGGTCGGGGCCATGTAATCCACGACCCCGAAGCGTCGCGCCACTTCAGCCACCTTCTCCATACCCACGGCCTGGGCCAGACGTACCGTCATCAAGTTTCGCGACTTCTCGACACCCAAGCGCATGGTACTGGGACCATAAAATTTCTTGGTGTAGTTGGCGGGTCGCCATTTGGGCAGGCCCGGCCCCTGATCGACGACGAACGGCGCGTCGAGAATGAGTGTCGCCGGGGTGTACCCGGCCTCCAGCGCCGAAAGATAGACGAACGGCTTGAAGGCCGAGCCTGGCTGGCGTTCGGCCTGAACCGCCCGGTTGAACTGGCTGCGCTCGTAGGCCCACCCCCCGGCCATGGCCAGCACCCGGCCGGTATGTGGATCAAGAGCCACCAGGGCGCCATCGATATCCGGGATCTGGCGCAGCCCGAAGGCCCCCTCGGGCCAAGTCTCGACAGTTTTTCCGTCTTTGGCCCCCTCCGCAGCTTTCTCGTCGACCGCTTGTCCGGCGACGGTCTCCACCAGCACCACCTCGCCGGGTTTCAGGACCTCGGTCGCCGCCTTGATCCTGGGGCCTCGTTTCTGGTCTTCCTTCCAAGCTCGGGCCCAGCGGAGCTGGGGTAATGGAATCCAGCCTCGCCCTCCCCCCTGGAGCACGATATCCGCCCCTTTGGCATCCACCGCCGTGACGGCGGCCACCTGCCATGTCTCGGGGGCTCCTTTCGGGGGTGCGACTTCATGAAGGCCGGCCAGCCAGTTGCCGACAGGCTTCAGTACCGCGACGGGCCCACGCCAGCCGTGGCGGCGATCATAGGCGATCAGGCCCTCCCGCAAGGTCTTGACGGCGATCTCCTGTAGTTTTGGGTCAAGGGTTGTCCGAACCGAGAGCCCCCCTTTGTAAAGCGTGTTTTCGCCGAAACGCTCCATCAGTTCGCGGCGCACTTCTTCGGCAAAAACGTCAGCGCGCACAAACTGAGTGGCTTGACGCTTGCGCAGGGCCAACGGCTCGGCCCAGGCCAGACGAGCCTCGGCCGGAGACAGGTGACCATCGTCGACCATACGTCCTATGACCCAGTCGCGCCGCGCCTTGGCCGCCGCAAACTTCTTTACCGGGTGGTAGTTGTTGGGCGCTTTGGGCAAGGCCGCCAGGTAGGCAGCCTCCGCAGTGGTTAACTCATCCAGGGATTTATCGAAGTAGTTGAGCGCCGCCGCCGCCACACCGTAGGAGCCGAGGCCGAGATAAATTTCGTTCAAGTAAAGTTCGAGAATCCGGTCCTTGGAAAACGCCCGCTCGATCCGGAAGGCAAGGATTGCCTCCTTGACCTTGCGCTCCCAGGAGACCTCAGAGGTAAGCAGAAAGTTCTTCGCCACCTGCTGGGTGATGGTTGAGGCCCCCACCAATCGCCGCCCGCTGCCGATATTCTTCAGATTTGTGAGAATCGCCCGCGTGATGCCGCGAAAATCCAGACCCGGGTGGTTGTAGAAATTCTTGTCCTCGGCCGACAGGAGCGCCTGCTTGACGGTCCGTGGCATGACCTGAATCGGTACGAAAACCCGCTTCTCGGTCGCATACTCGGCCAGCAGGCGGCCATCGCCCGCATGGACGCGCGTCATCACCGGCGGATCGTGGTCAGCTAGCTGCCGGTAGTCTGGCAGGTCCCGCCCGAACTCGTAGAATACCCAGAGCACGCCGCCCGCACCAGCAATGACGAGCAGAATAAGAAGGGAGAACAGGGTCGCGATTGTTTTCAGCACGGATTTATCGTCATGCTAGTCTTCAGGCCCCCGGTAGGGGCCGGAGTATACAGAAACCGACCCGCTTGTCCCGGACAACTTGACGGGAAATTATGGCTTTCCGGTGACAACTCCTAGTGGATTCAAAGTTTTTTGCATTATTTTGGACGGCTTCATAAAGGAAATCTCGAATCCAATGTTCCGAATCCGCCACGCTAGCGGCGGCTGGCTTCCTCGACACGCACGAAATAGCGGTCGATGGAACGCACAATCGCCCGTGCGAGTTTGCGCCGGTATCTCGATGTGCGCAGTGCGCGCTCGTCCTGCGAGTTCGACAGGTATCCTAGTTCGAGGAGAACCGAGGGGATATCGGGTGCCTTGAGAACCGCGAAACCGGCGAAACGATGGGTGTTTCGCAGAAGCCGGACCTCGCGTTTCAATTCGCCCACCAACCCCGAGGCGAAATACGCCGCCTGATTCATGGTCTCACGCTGGGCCAGGTCAATGAGGATATTGGCCACCTCCGGCGACTCGTCGGACAAGTTGACACCTGCAATCAGGTCGGCCTTGTTTTCCTTTTCCGCCAGCAGGGCCGCCTCCCGGTCCGACGCCCGCTCGGAGAGGGTGTAGACCGACAGCCCGCGAATCTTGCGGTTCTTGATGGAATCGGCATGGAGTGAAAGGAACAGTTCCGCCCCCACCTTGCGGGCGATGTCGACGCGTTTGCGCAACCGCAGGAAAACGTCACGGTCACGGGTCAACACCGCCTTGTATCGTCCGGTGGCCTCCATCTGGCGCTTCAGTTCGCGGGCCACGGCAAGCGTAATATTCTTTTCGTTAACACCCGTGATTCCGTGGGTTCCCGGGTCCTTGCCCCCATGCCCGGCATCGATCACCACCACGCGCTTGGACCACTTCTTGCGGAGCGGCGGCTTGCGCGGTGGCGCCGGAAAGGCGACGGCCGCGATACTAATCTGCCGTTTGGCCTGACTGACCTCACGTTTGATTTCAACAACGGATGAGGACGGAGACATCGGGATCGGGGACGTCTTTTTTCCGTAAACGGTCACCTTCTTGCGGTTTTTCCTGAATGCTGCCCGGCTGGTGTTCGCCAGATCGATCACCAAACGGTGGCCGTGCTCGCCATCCGGTCCCAACAACAGTGCCCGGCGCACCATCGCCGGACCAGCCGTATCCAACACGATCCGCGAAACGCCGGGCTTGAACAAACCGTATCGCAGCCTTTTCAGAATCCCTTGGTTTCTGGGCAGCGGCCGGGCAGGCAAACGCCAACCCACCTCGGGCAAATCCACGACGACACGGTAGGGATCGCCAAGGGTAAAGATCTGGAAGGAGATCGACCGCGACAATTCGAGAACGAATCGGGTTTGGGACGAATACTCGCCGACCCGCAAATCCGTCACCACCGCCGATGGGACCGCGCCAACAGGGCGCGCACCCCCGACGAGTCCCGCCAGCAGCAAGACACAGGCGATCAGGATCCGGAACACTCTTCGAGGATGTCTATCAATGCCCAACATATGGCGTACGACCGTTTGTTAGCCCCTGGATATATTGAACCTCTCCACACCTTTCGGGCAACCCGTTTCAATCCCGACAATCTCCGCCGCCGGAATGTCGATCCGAGCACCAAGTGGATTATGAGATTGTGGAATCAATTCCCTACCGTTATGTTAACGGCGTGACGTAGTGTCTCTAACCGTTTGAATCCCCATCGGGTGATGCGAGATGAACGGTTGGCGATTTCGTCCAGGGGCCGCCCTGGACGGCGGGATATTCCGCCGTCCGGGAAGGCTTTTTGGAATCTAGAGGTTTATTACATGCTGGCTCGAACAGCGCGCGTTCTTCCTTTTTCCGATCCGACGCCCGGGTGCGACTCGCGCATCCCCGCAGGCGCGGCGAACGAACCGAACGCTGCCACCGCCGGCACTTCACCAAACAGCGATGCTATTGTCCGGAACTCCGCCTGCTGGCGGACAGCTGCGGCAACCGGCTCGCCATGGAGTTATGCTTTCAATGGCAACCAAAAGAATGCTTATCGATGCCGCCCACGCAGAAGAGACGCGTGTGGTGGTTCTCAGTGGGAATCGTCTGGAAGAATTTGACGTCGAGGCAGCACACCGCCAGCAACTCAAAGGCAACACCTACCTAGCAAAAGTGACGAGGGTCGAGCCCTCGTTGCAGGCCGCCTTCGTCGAGTACGGCGGGAACCGGCACGGTTTCCTAGCCTTCAACGAAATCCATCCCGACTACTACCAGATTCCGATCGCCGATCGCGAAGCGCTCCTGGCCGAGGAAAAAGAAGAAGCCGGGAAAACGGAAGAGACCGACAACGGTGTAGAGGCAGAGGCAAAAGCCGACGCAAACGCCGACCACGTCGAGGTCTTGGGCGGCGACGATGCCGACGAGATGGGCGACCAGCGTGCCAAAGCCACCAGCCGCCGGCGCTACAAGATTCAAGAGGTGATCAAGCGCCGCCAGGTATTGCTGGTCCAAGTGGTCAAGGAAGAACGGGGAAACAAGGGAGCGGCGTTAACCACCTACGTCTCCCTCGCCGGCCGCTATTGCGTCCTTATGCCCAATACGGATCGTGGCGGTGGGATTTCCCGTAAGATCGCCAGCATCACAGATCGCAAGCGGCTGAAGAATATCCTGGCGGATTTCGGCATTCCGGAAGGGATGGCGGTCATCGTGCGCACGGCCGGCGCCGAGAGGACCAAGACCGAGATCAAGCGAGATTACGAATACCTGCTCAGGCTGTGGGACAACATCCGCACCACCACACTGGAATCCACCGCCCCGACCTTGATCCACGAGGAAGGCAACCTGATCAAACGGTCCATCCGCGATCTCTACGGCAATGACATCGACGAGATCATCATCAGCGGCGACCAGGGATACCGCACAGCCAAGTCCTTCATGAAACTGCTCATCCCGAGCCATGCCAAGAAGGTCCAGCCTTACCGCGATGCCAGCATGCCACTTCTGCACCGCTTCCAGGTGGAGAGCCAGCTGGACGCCATGCACTCACCGGCTGTTCAGCTGAAATCCGGTGGTTCTATCGTCATCAATCAGACCGAAGCTCTGGTCGCCATCGACGTCAACTCGGGCCGCGCCACACGCGAACGCAATATTGAGGAAACGGCCCTGAATACCAACATGGAAGCGGCAGCCGAAATCGCCCGCCAACTCCGGCTTCGTGACCTCGCCGGTCTTATCGTGATCGACTTCATTGATATGGAAGTCAATCGCAATCAGACCCAGGTCGAACGACGTCTCAAGGAGTCCATGCGCAGCGACCGTGCCCGCATCCAGATCGGGCGCATCAGCCCTTTCGGGCTGCTGGAGATGTCGCGCCAGAGGTTGCGGCCCAGCTTGCATGAGACCACCTTCGAGGTCTGTCCCTATTGCGAAGGGACCGGCGCCCGGCGCTCCATCGAGTCTTCGGCGCTCTACGTCCTCCGCGCCGTCGAGGAGGAAGGTATCCGCAAGCGCTCCGCGCTCATCATCGTCACCGTCACCACCGATATCGCACTCTATATCCTGAACCAGAAGCGCGCCGCACTTCGTGAAATCGAGAACCGCTACGGTTTCTCCGTCTGCCTGGAGCGCGACGATTCCCTGATCCCGCCGGCGCACCGCCTGGAACGCCAAACGGCCCCGCAGGCGCCAACCGAAGCAGCTGTCGAACTGCCCGAGTATCAACCTGTCGAGGAGGACAATACGGAACCGCTCGACGAGGAAGAGAATCCGGAGCCGGTCGACGAAGAGGACAATACGGAACCGGTCGACGAGGAAGGAGAGGGTGCCAAGCGCAAACGGCGCCGGCGCCCCCGACGACGCAAGCGGTCCGACCAAGGCCCGGAGTCCGATGCCGAGGAGACCTTGGCAACCGATGAGGTCTCGGCACCCGAGGAGAAGGCATCGAAAGAGGATGCCGAGCGCGACACCGAAGAGACCCAGGAAGAACAGAAGCTGCGGCGGAGGCGGCGCGGCCGGCGTGGCGGCCGAAGGCGCGGTCAGTCGCGGGGCGCTCAGGCGGAAACCGGGGGCACCTCGGAGCCGCCCGAACTTCTGGACGCTCCGGCGCAACCCCAGTTGCTTGAGACCGCGACCAAACCGGATCTCCTCGCCCCCCCCGAAGCCGAGCCGTCGGCTGAAACCAAACCCCGGCAACGGCGTTCCCGGCGGCGCAAGCCGGATATCGGCGAGATGGCGGAGACCGCCCCCGGAACGGTGGAGGAAACCCCGGAAGTGATCATCGCCGGCCCACCCGAGCCCGAGGTCATCATCGCCGGCCCACCGTCAGACACCCCGCCGGACGACGAGAAAAAACCAACCCGCAAGCCGGGCCGCAGATCCAAGAAGGTTGAAGCCTCGGCAGACGAAGAGGCTGCGGTGAAACCGCGGCGGCGCGCCCGGAAGGAGAAGACCCCGGAACCGGAACCTGCGGAGGAAAAGCCCGCCGAAGCGGCAAGGTCGGATCCCGCAGCGGCCAAAACCACGGTCATCGACGTTGACGCTGCGGAAAAGCCCAAGCGCTCGGGCTGGTGGAGCCGATAGGCCCGCCAAGCGGTCTTGAATTCAGGCAGGACAGCTTCGCCCCAAGGCCACGGCCTTGGGCGGCCTTTGTCTATGCGCCTCGTGGCCACCATAAGTTTAATGGAAAGAACCGTGTCCCGACCATTTGGCAAACACTTTTCCGGTAGGGTTCTCGCGCATCGCGGCCATGAGACGCTGGATTCACGTGACAAGTCGGAACCATCTTATACCAAGGTGCGGTGATAGGCATTTCCTCGGGGTTGAGTTGATGGCCCGGTGAGATCGGCAATGTCCTGGGCGCTGTAGTCGGAGAAGTCGATTTTCCTGGGCATGCCGCGGCAGAAAATGCCGTTGGTGTCCTCGATGGTGCCGCGATGCCTGGGCGAGTGGGAATCGCAGAAGAAGGCTTCCGTGCCCAGCGCCGCCGTCAGATCCTGATGCAGAGCGGCTTTAGGGCCATTATCGAAAGAAATGGTCCGCCGGACCATTGCCGGGAGTGCGGATCAAAAGCTTTTCATTCGATGTTTTTCGCCCTCAGCAGGGCTCCATATTCCTTGATCTCCATCTTGATGTGATCGGTCAGCCAGTGGCTCAGTAAACCCAGGGTGTCGTTGCTGAGGTCGTGGGTGGCGGCCGACCTAAGTTCGGACTGGATCTTCTCCACCCGCCCCACCAGTTTCACATGCCCTGCCTTGTGTGTCTCAAGGCCCTCGTATTCGGCCTTCGCGAGCAGGCTTTCCTCCCGCTCGAAATGGTATTTCGTGTAGTCGGTAAGTCTTTCGACGATCTCCTCCAGAACTTCCGGACCCTGTGCGGCGAAACAGGCGGCGAATAACTCGTTCAGTATCTCCACCAGCTTCCTGTGATCCTCGTCAATGACCGGAATCCCGACAGAAATGCTGTCATCCCACTCAATATTGTACATTGGTATCCCCTTACCACATCGATTGTATATTGGCATCCCCTTACCCCCTCGCCCCCTCGCCGTCACACGACTTGCGCGAGCATTGTGTATTATGTCCTTGAATTAACTCCAAATCCAAGAAGAATCGGCGGCACCGGTCAGGTCCCGGGCCAATCCTTGAGACGCTCCGCCGCCAACATCATGTCTTCCTCCCCGCCGGCGAAGCAGAATCGGACATAGCGGTTGCCGCGATGGGGATCGAAATCGATGCCGGGCGTCGTGGCAACCCCGGTCTCCCGCAGCATGCGACGGCAGAAATCCTCGCTATCGTTGGTCAGGTGCGCCACGTCGGCATAGATGTAGAACGCCCCGTCGGCCGATGCCAAACGATCGAACCCGGCCTGCGGAAGCTGATCCAACAACAGAGCCCGGTTCCGCGCATACCGCGCCACATTGGCATTCAGTTCGTCCAGGCAATCGAAGACATGTACAGCGGCAAACTGGGACAGGGTCGGCGGCGCGATGAACATGTTCTGGCTAAGGCATTCGACAGAGCGCAAGAGGTCCTCCGGCAACACCATCCAGCCCAGCCGCCACCCGGTCATGGAGAAATACTTGGAGAAACTGTTGACCACCAGCGCGTCCGCATCGAAGCGAAGCGCGGTCGTCGCAGGCTCATCGTATGTGATTCCGTGGTAGATTTCGTCCGCGACGAGACGGATGCGCCGTTCCCGGCAGCACCCGATGATGGCCTCCAGGTCGGCCAGATGGATCATGGTCCCGGTCGGGTTCGACGGGCTGGCGATCACCAAGCCGTCGATACGCCCCTCGATCCGATCCAGCCCATCCGCCGTGGGCTGGAAGTTGGTTTCCGGGCCAACGAAAATTTCCACCGGCTCGATCCCGAAAGTCCGCAGGATGTTCCGGTAGGCAGGATATCCCGGACAGGCGATGGCAACCCGGTCCCCGACATCGAAGGCAGAGAGAAAAGCGAGCACGAACCCGGCAGACGACCCCGTAGTCACGACCACACGTGCCGGATCAACCTCCACCCTGTGGATATCGGCGTAATAGCCTGCGATACGTCGCCGCAAATCCATCAGGCCTAAGGCGTTGGTATAGCCCAGCCGTTCCCTCGCCAGGGCATGACGCGCCGCTTCCAGAACGGCATCAGGCGCCCGGGTGGCCGGCTGTCCGACTTCGAGGTGAATGACGTCATCTCCCTCCGCGGCCCGCTCGTTGGCCGCCTTCAGCACGTCCATGACAATGAAGGGAGCGATGCGTCCCCGTTGGGAGACCTTCATGCCCCCTACTCCTTGCCGGCACTGGCCGCAGCCAATCCGAACCCGCGGGGATCGACACGGACTTCGCAGGTCTTGGGGTTGTCGGGGATACCTTCGGCGCAATAGATGGCGTTGACGAGCCCCAGCACCGGAGTGGCCTCCACCCGGTATTCACGTTGCCTCAAACCCTGGATGATATCCGCCGAGAGCCCCTGTTCATAATAAAGCACGTCAGGCTCGCCCCCATGATGAACCCGCCGTGCCCGAAGCGCATCTTCAAGGCTCGCCCCGCCCAGCATGGCACCGGCTGCCACCGAGGCCAACGCCGTCGGGGCCCTCACGCCGCCCGATGCTGCGGCCCCGAAGTAGAACTGGTTGACCTTGTGATTGATGGCCAGCATTGGGGAAAGCGCCGTGTAGCCATGCCCCCCTTTGTCGGGCGCCGCCGCCAACACGATCCCAGTGCCGCGCGCAATGCGCCCTGTCCCGAACAGGTTGTTGGCCGTCACCATGCAAGCCACCGCAGACCCTTCCGAGTCGACGACAACAAATCCGGTTGCGGCCGGGTTCTCAACCCATGCACTGGGCCTGGGTGTCAAGTCGGCTGCCGGCGTATGGGTGGCTGCCTTGAAACTTTGCATCAAGGCTTCGACACGTTCTTCGCCGGCCAGAGCCTCGGCAGGCACAGAGTCCGAGCCGTCGGGCCGCATCCAACGCCCCCTGTCCGCCAACGCCCGCATGGCGGACTCGGCCAGAAGATGCGCCCGCCCGGTCTCCGTCGCGTCCTCGAAACGGTCGCCGTCGGCCAGCATGCGCCACACCTGGGCCCCCACCGGTCCCGCAACCACAGGCGGGCCCGGGAAATGGGCGATGCGATTCCCGAAAGGCACCTTCAAGGTATCGCTCCAGACCGGCGAGGAGGCCCTTATTTCCTCCGTGGTCAGCGACCCGCCGGCGGCGTTGGTCGCCTCCACCACCTGACGGGCCAGATTTCCGCTATAGAAGGGGCCCGGCCCTTTGGCCCGAAGGATTCCGAGGACGGCAGACAGGTCGATCTGGACAATGAAATCGCGTTCGGTGACGCCTCGGCCGTCCTTGCCGCCGAAGATACGCCGCGCCTCCATATCTTCCATCAGGGCCGGACCGGCCGCGGCGATTTCGCGTGCCATGACACGGGACACCTGGAAGCCGAAGCGGGCCAATTTTTCTGCCGGTGCAACAAGGCGGCTCCAACGTAGGTAGCCGTATTTGGAATGCAGGGCGAAGAAACCGCGCGCGTTTCCGGGGATAGCTGTGGGCCGGGTCGCGCCGGGCCTGATGACGGCGGGGCCCCGGGGAAGGAACGACAGGACCTTGGTGGTCTCCGTATCGCTGCCCAGACGCCGGCGGATCTTCTTACGGATACTCTCGCGTCCGTCGTGGACCAGACACACACCCCCGCCACCCAGGCTGGCCGAGGAGGGCATGGTGACCGAAAGGGCAAAATAGGTGGCGACCGCCGCATCTGCCGCCGTGCCCCCTGCGGACAAAACGTCGCGGCCAATCAGCGCCGCCCGGGGTTCATCGGCGACGACCCCGCCGAGAAATCCCTCGACATAGCCGATCATGCCTTCCTTAACCTCGTCGGACGAGGAACAACCGGTCAGCCACATGGCCGCCAGCACTACCCATACCCACGATGGGGCTCGTCTGCACCGCTTCGGAAACTTCATCGTCCCCTCCCTCGTTCGAAGACGGCGAAAAATAGCATCATGCTTCGCCAACGCCAATACCCGCCTCCCGCCGCTGCCAACGTCACGCGGTCGGCCGAATTCCTGGGCAACAACCTGATGATCGAGTCCAACGCCATCCAAGCGGCCCATAAGACAGGGCAAAGGAGGAAGACGCGCCGCCCGGCGACCTTTGGGGCACCGCCCCCCGGCGCGAATTCCTCTACGTGGACGACATGGCCGATGCCCTGGTGTTTCTGCTCCATAACCACTCGGACGAAGCTCACATCAATGTCGGGATCGACCGCGATGTCTCGATCCGCGAAGCGGCGGGAATCGTCGCAAAGGTCGTCGGGTATAGGGGGACACGTTCAGCTTCGGAACCACGAAACCCGACGGCATGCCGCGCAAGATGCCCGATTTCACGCAGTTCGCCGCACTTGGCTGGAAACCCCGCACCGGATTCGAGGAAGGGGTAAAAAAAACCCGCACCTGGTTTTCCTGGAGAATGGGGCTAGGTAAATTGACGCAGTTCCCTCCACACACTACCCTTAGCTCGACATGATGGCTTTCGATCCCTTCCCACGGTTTCGCCACCTGACGTTGGCCCTGGCCCTGGCCCTGGGGCTTTCCAGCCTGCATATGGGGACGGCGCATGCCAAGAAACTCGGATTCATCCGCGATGCCGAGATCGAGACCACTATCCGAATTTATGCGACACCCCTTCTCCGGACCGCGGGACTGGAGCCATCGGCCGTTCATATCCACCTAATTCAGGACAACTCACTCAATGCCTTCGTCGCCGGTGGACAGAGGCTTTTTTTTCATACCGGACTCCTGATGAAGAGCGCCCATCCAGGGCAGCTCATCGGCGTCATCGCTCACGAAATCGGTCATATCTCGGGCGGGCATCTCTCGCGGACGAACCGTGCCATGAAAGACGCTTCGGCAGCCAATATCGTGGCCATGGTCCTGGGCGGCCTGGTCGCCGCGGGAAGTGGACGGGGTGACGTGGGCATGGCAATCATGTTGGGAGGCCCGCAAGCCGGACTCCGCAATTTCTTGCGCTACAGCCAAACCCAAGAAGCCTCGGCGGACCATGCGGGCCTCAAGTTCCTCGACCAGGTCGGCTGGTCATCGGAGGGATCGCTCGAATTCCTCCGCATGCTCGGCAAGCAAGACCTGCTCTCGCCCGACCGCCAGGACCCCTACATGCGAACACACCCGGTAACCCGGGACCGCATCCACACCATCGAAGAGCACGTCCGCACCTCCCCCTACGCAGGTGCCGCCTTCCCACCCGAATTCACCGAGATGCACCGCCGAATGCGGGCCAAGCTGTTCGCGTTTATCCAACCCCCCGAGGTCACGCTCCGACGCTATACGGAAGCGAGCAAAGACATCGAGGCCCGCTATGCACGCGCCATAGCGTTCTACCGCCGTCTCGATCTGGAGAAAGCCCTGCCGCTTATCGACGTTTTGATCGCCGAGAGGCCGGGGGACGCCTTCTTTCATGAGCTCAAGGGCCAGGTGCTTTTCGAAAAGGGATTCCTGGCCCAATCTCTCCCCTCCTATCAGACGGCGGTCGACTTGATGCCCACGTCGGCGCTGTTGCGCGCCGATCTCGCCAAGGTACAGATCGAGACGAACGATCCCGCCCTGCTGGATGCGGCCATCGAAAACCTCAAGGCCTCGCTGACGAGTGATTCCAAAGTCCCCATCAACTGGCGACAGATCGCCATTGCTTACGGGCGCAAGGGTGACGCGGCGATGAGTGCCCTGGCGCTGGCCGAGGAGGCCCTGCTCCAGGGCAAGTCGGATATCGCCCGCTACCAGGCGGGCAAGGCGGAAACGCTACTGCCCCGGGGCTCCCGGGGATGGCTGCAGGCGCAGGATATCCTGGCCGCAGCGCGGAAGAGCGACAAGAAATAGTGCCATGCGGCGCGTCTTGCCTGCACTACTCTTTCTACTCGGGCTGCTGGCCGCTTGTACCGGCTCCCCCGCCCCCTCACTCGATAAACGACTCGATACCCTCGCTCGCCAGGGCGTGCTTTTCCCCTCCGCCGCGCCCGGAGCCTGGACCATCGATGGCGGGGAGGAGGTCGTGTTGCAGGCAATCTCGATCGGCGAACGGAACAGCTACCCGGCGCTCCGGGTCGCTGGCGGCGAAGCGCCCTTCGCCTTCGTGCGGGAGACGCACACCCGACTTCAACTCGCCCCCTTCCTCACCTGGGCCTGGAACATGGATCCGCATGGCGAACAAGGCCATCCGATTCACATAATCGTCGGTTTCCGCGGCGGCAATCCCATTGACACACGAGCAGCAGAACGGAAATCGGGTTGGCTCGGCCTGGACCTGCCACCCCACGACCGGCTGTTGGCGGTCACCTGGGAAGGCTCGGCGCTGAGACGCGGAGAGTTACGCTGGGTCAAGAGCAGCGACCCGCGTATTCCGGCTCGCCATTCCGTACGTGGCGGACGCGAGCACGCGGGACTCTGGTGGCGCGAAACAACCGACCTCACGGGGGTGTACCGCCTTGCCTGGCCCGGTGACGACATTAACCAAGTTCGGGTTGTCTTCATGGGGATCGCGTCGGCCGGAGGCAGTCCCGGGACCGCCGGCCATGTCTCGGGGATCATGTTGTCGAGGTAGTCTTCTTGCGTGTTCCTACTCTGCGGCGCCAGACAGCGTCAAAGCAACGAAACCGGTCAAACACCAGAAGTCCCCGGTGCTCCAATGGCTGCGCACCATGTCATTGAAGCGTTCCGGGGTTTCGGCCCTATCTCCGGGGCAATGGTGTTGCGGCCGTCTCCTTGCGTTTTCCCACCCTGTCGAGCAAGATGGTTTGAAAGCGCTGAAAACAATAAAATATCAGGAGTTCCAGATGCTGCCTTTTCGCCCGTCTAGCATCCTCGCCGCCCTATTGCTCCTCGTGACAATGACCGCTGCGGCCTGGGCCGGAAGTTCCCTTACGCCGGCCCAGGAAAAGGACGTGCGCAATCTCATCCGCCAAGTCCTTGAAGAGAACCCGGAGATCGTTATCGATGCCATCCGGGCAGAACAGGCCAAACAACAGGCGATTGGGGAAACCCGGGCCCGAGAGGCGCTGGCCACTAACCGCGACCAGTTGGAGCATGATCCGGCATCTCCGGTCGGCGGCGATAAAAATGGTGACGTTACGATCGTCGAATTCTTTGACTACAATTGCGGCTACTGCAAACGCGTACTGCCGGTGCTGCAGGATTTCATGAAGGCTGACCCCAAGGTCCGCATTGTCTTCAAGGAGTTTCCCATCTTGGGCCCCCAATCCGTGGTCGCCTCGCGCGCAGCGCTCGCCGCTTGGCACATGGACGAGGCGAAGTACCTCTCCTTCCACAGCGCTTTGATGGAATCGAAAGGTTCCCTGCCGACAGACCGTATCATGAAGCTGGCCACGGACAACGGGATCGATCCCAGCGCACTCGCTTCAGCCATGGAGACACCCGCCATCGACGAAGCCTTGGCAAACAATCGGGCGCTGGCCCGTCAGCTCGGTATCAGCGGCACGCCCGCTTTCGTCATCGGCGACAAGCTGATCCCCGGCGCGCTAAACCGCGAGGCCCTGGAACAGGCCGTCGCTATGATCAGAAAGAAGTAGCCCTTATTTGATGCTCAGCATGGTGAAACGAAAGCCGTCTGCTCTTTCGACCAGAAGCAGCAAGGCGTCGCGCCCCTCCGCCTTCGCTTTCCGATAGGCGTCCACCACCTGACCCGGCTGCCAGACATCCGACTGATCGACCTGGCGAATGACCTCGCCGCGCCGCAGAGAAGACCGTGCCGCGGCTTTTCCCGCATCCACCATCGACACCACGACCCCAACGCTGCCCCAGCGCAAGTCGAAGGTGTTGCGGACCTTCTCGGTAATGGCGGCTACGGTCAGCCCCACTTCCGGAATGTTGGCGAAACCGCCCCGCTCTATCCTCCAGGCCGCAGGCCACGTGCCGGTAACGAGGGTCACTTCCACCGGGTTCGCTTGGCGCATGACCTTGACCGGGACGCTGACGCCGGCCTTGAGGCTGCGTGCGATGGCCATCAGTCCTTCGAAGGTTTCCACAGGCTTGCTCGCCATCTCAAAGATTAGGTCGCCGCGGCGCAAGCCCGCAGCGGCCGCGGGCCCTCCCAGCGCCACGTCCTGGATCAGCACACCGTGCGCCCGGTCCATCCCTAATGCCTGCGCCATACCATCGGAGACCTCCTGGACCTGCATCCCGATGAAAGCGCTGCCGTCCGCAGCCAAGGGGGAAATCCCGAAGACGAGAATAACCGCCAAACCGAGAACACCGCGTCTGATCAACTGTCGCCAAATCCTCTGCATGACTGATCGCCGGTAATTGTTCGTCTCGACAATATTAACGACGCGGCAGGGTCCGCACAACCGGCCTTCAGCCGCAATCCGGCAACGGCAGGGCCTGGATCTTGACCGCATCCATGTGGGCCGTAAAGTCCTGGTAGTCGAGTATCAGGCTTGGAGAAATACCGTTGTCCAACTGCACCGCCTGCACCTCGTAATCGGGCGGCGCATCCCGCCCCCAGGCACCGTAATAGGATAGGCGGATCACCCAGCCCGATACAGCCGTCAACGGATTCCCGCTATCGGCCGGCTTCGGCGCCGGACGGATGATGAAAAGGATGGCCGGACTGGGCCCCTCGCTGTCAGTGCCGTCAAACACCGTATGGGGCAGGAAGCGCTTTCCCGCCCGCGCGTTTTCCAGAATCCATTCCGTGTGGCTCATGGGAAAGAAGCTGCCGGACGGAAGATCCACACTCGCCCCTTCCGGCGACGAGAAGACTGCCGTCCCCTCGCCCCCCGGCCTGTCCAGGACCGCCTCGCCGTTAAGTTCCTCGACTGTGTCTCCGACCTTGTTCTCGACGTTGAAACGATAATGCGTGCCATCCAGTGATTCCCAGGACGCGAAACGGAGCCCCTGTTCCGAGGTCTTGCCCGAGGGCGTGCTCAGCACCATGGACAGGTCCTGAGCGACGATCCAGGCATCGCAGGTCTTCTCCACCACGATCGACATGGCACCGCTGACGCCGACGAAGCCGATGCTTCCCCTGAGCTTCCCGGCCTTGATGGTATAGACCGCACGGTGCGGCACCAGACCGTCCACCGAGACCGGACGGTTTGTCCAGAGACCGGCCACGGCGACCACAGCGACCACGGCGGCCACGGCGGCCACGGCAACGATCATGCGGAACATTGAACTCCGGATCATCGATCCGTTCCCTCGTCTTAATATCCCCGCACCATAGGTGCAAACCGATCCGGCCGAAAGCGATCCTTGCGAATTGCCTCGGAGCGGGATATCCAATCAGCTCCACCACCACGGACGTTGAATTCCATGCGTGTCCTCAATGTATTCGCCACCCGTCCCGAGGCCATCAAGATGGCCCCCGTGATCGCCGGCTACCTCCGATCCGAGATGTCTATCGAATATCCCGCACTCGCCGCATCGTCGTAAAACATCTTTACCGTATCCAGGGAATACTCCCCGAGATCCCGCCCCACCAGCGACAGTTTGTTCAAGATATTCTGGGTCGCGGTAATGATGTGGCAACCGATCCCGTCGGCCTGAAAGACGTTGAGCAGTTCGCGCGGGCTCGCCCAGAGAAGTTCCGCATCTGGTTTTTCGGAAAGGATATCCCGCGCCTCACGCATAACCGGCACGGGATCGACGCCGGTATCAGCGATCCGTCCGGCAAATACCGAGACGATGGCAGGCGCGTCCGGATCAAGGCGCTCGCCGATCATACGGACCTGATCCAAGGTTAGAACAGCCGTGACGTTGAGCTTGATCCCGTCTGCCGAAAGCCTTTCCACGAGATCGCCGGCGGGTTCGCTCCGCGTGTTGGTGACCGGGATCTTGACGTTCACGTTGTCGCCCCACGATGCGATGAGCCGCGCTTGGCGCTCCATCTCATCGAACTCATCGGCAAAGACCTCGAAGGACACCGGCAACTCGGGAACGGCTTCCAGGACATCCCGGGCGAATCCTTCGTAATCGTCGACGCCTGCTTTGCGCATCAGGGTCGGGTTGGTGGTGAAACCTCTGATCAACGGGTTGGCAACGAACGTCAGGATCTCGTCCAGATCCGCCCCGTCCGCAAAGATCTTGATGTTTAGATCGCTCAAACGGTCCATGGGGTCCATACAATACGCCGTGTTTCGGCACTGGCCAGACATCGTTTCAGCATCTTCCCAATAGGGGACTGCAAACGACAAACCCAGAATGCCGTCTTTCAGAATACCCGACAGTGAAACCCATCACCATTTAGTCGCTTTCACCTGAAGACCAGGATGGGAAACCAGGCAATGCCAGACCACGGCCTGGAAAGCCTCGGTATGGGGCGTCACTCTGTCGGGCGCCACCTGGGGAATGACGACGACGCAGTCCCCGGCCATTGCCGTGTATCCAGACTCCCGACCGACGACCCCGAAGACCTTCGCACCCCGGTTCTTGGCCAAGTCCACCGCCCGGATGATGTTGGGGCTAACGTTGCGTTCGGCATCGCCGCCGCCGACCGAAAAGATGAACAGGGCGTCCCTGTCCGAAAGATGGCCGGTCTCAAGCCAACCGGAAAAGACTGTCTCCCACCCCTCGTCGTTGGTCCGCGCCGTAAGTTCGGAGACGTTGTCGGTCGGCGCATAAGCCTCGATCCCGCAGAGCTTGCGGAAATCGTTCACCGCATGACCCGCATTGGCGGCACTGCCTCCAACACCGAGGACAAACAGCCGCCCTCCGTGGTCCCGGAGCGTTGCCAGGGCCCGGGCGATCTCCTCGACCTTCTCCCGGTCGATTCTTTCGGCGATCCTGCAGACCTCGGCAAGGTAATCTGCCACATGAGTCATGAAGCAGCTCCCTTCTCGCCCCTTCCCCTGAAAGAGCCATCCAACCGCCCGCAGACAAATCTGTCAAGGCGCTGAATTTCCCGGGCTTCTGGTCCGGAAACTGGCGTGCTATGATCGCCGCCGCTTGACCTTGATGGAACGGCTTTTCGGGGAACGCCATGCACGGTCGGAAGATTGCGGCGGGAGTTGTGAACACGGCCACAGGAGCGCTCGCCCTTGCGGCCGTGCTGATCCTTGCGGCCTGCGCCGATCCCAACCGTCAGGCCCTCGCACCGCAGCCGGTCCAGGTGGACTTCAGCGAAGACACGGCCCGGTCCGAATTGCACGCCGGACGTTCCGCCTTTGCCGCAGGCAACGAAACCGCCGCCGCAACCCACTTCGAAGCCGCCGTAAAGGCTTGGCCGCCCAACAAGCCGGCATGGAAGGAACTGGCAGAGACCTACCAAAAATCGGGAAGCCAAACCGATATGCAATATGCCTTGTTTTTTCTCGACCGTGTGGACTGGGCCGAGCGGCAGCACAACTTCACGTCGGCGATGGCTTTCGACCTTTTTGTTCACGGCAAGGCCCCACGGACGGAAGCGGCCCATAACCCCAGAATCATGGACATGGCAAGACGGATGGCGGAGTTCTACCGCTGGCGAGGCCATGGCCGGTAGACAGCACAAAGAGCGGTTTCCGAAGCGGAAAAGCCGTTCGTCCAGGAATACCGCACCTTGGTATTAGAGGACGGTTTACGTCGATCGTGCTTGTCTTATGATGAAGGTGTCCAATAGCGGTAAGCCGAAGGACGCCAGCACCAAGGGGATCCGGGCCTTCCTCACACGCGTTGGGAATAACGGTTGGGTCCTTGTCCATTCGGTGACCCCGCCGTGCGGGAGGCCATGGGTTTGGACATGGAGGAGATGATCGAGAATACAGCCAACGACATTCCGGCGGCCAGCTGGATCGATACGATGGCTCCCACGGGGCTCCGCCCCTTCCTCCGGCTGGCGCGGCTTGATCGGCCTATCGGGACTTGGCTGCTGCTGTTTCCCTGCTGGTGGAGCATCACACTCGCTTCGCCGGGCCGGCCCGACTTTTGGCTGCTGGGACTTTTCGCTCTCGGCGCGGTCGTTATGCGGGGTGCCGGTTGTACGGTAAACGATATGGCGGATCGGAATTTTGACGCCCGGGTGGCACGCACTGCAATCCGCCCCCTGCCTTCGGGCGAAGTCACGCTGTTCCGGGCTGGCCTGTTTCTAGCCCTACAACTGCTGATCGGCCTTACTGTATTGATTCAGCTAAATTCCTTCACCATCGCCATGGGGATCGCGTCTTTGGGCCTCGTCGCCATCTATCCCTTCGCCAAACGCGTTACCTATTGGCCGCAGGCGGTCCTGGGCCTGACCTTCAACTGGGGGGCGCTGCTGGGCTGGGCCGCCGTCAGGGGGCAGTTGGACCCGCCGGCGGTGCTCCTATACGCCGCCGGCTTCTTCTGGACACTTGGCTACGACACCATCTACGCCCATCAGGACAAGGACGACGATATGGTCATCGGCGTCAAGTCTCTGGCATTGCATCTGGGCGATGCCACACGCCCCTGGCTGTTCGCCTTCTACAGCCTGACCGTGGCCTTGATGGCTGCGGCGGGTTGGCTGGCTGAACTCTCCTGGCCGTTCTATGTCCTCCTCATCGGCGCTGCCGGCCACCTGTTCTGGCAGGCTGTCAGCGTCGACATTGACGACATGAAGGACTGCCTGAACAAGTTCCGTTCCAACCGCCATCTTGGCTGGGTCGTATTGGTCGCCATCCTGGCAGGGCGGTTGGTGGGGGAATAATACCAAGGTGCGGTGATAATGACCCATAGAGATCGCTTATACAGCCCGTCGGGTAGGAGGAAAGACGCAGGCGATGCGGCGCATCGTCAAGGCTTCCCGACGCCCTCCGACGGGCTGT
>PIVK01000425.1 GCA_003354135.1 Rhodospirillales bacterium | reverse complement strand
CAGCACTGGCCGATCGCGGTCGCCGCCGTGCACCCGGCTGGCCTTCGGCCCGCTGTCACGCAAAACGTCCTCACGCCTATCATGCACTCCAGCCCCCCGCAGCAACGTCGGTGCTGCTACAGGGTCTGCTGACTACGACCCTCGAAACCCACACTTGACCCCTCGTCATATTGACCACTCACCAGACATCCCACGCTTATCCCCCGTTCCTTTCCCTCGCCCGCGACCCTCGAATGCTGTGGCGCCGCCGGGACGCCGACCACAACCATGCTCAAACGACCCTCCCCTTATTCCTAACGGCCGACCCATGCCACCACACTGCCCCTCGACACGAGCCCGAAGTAACTGCACTCCCCCAACGATATTTGACGACCCCGCCTCCCGTCCCCGCTCATCCACCAGCCGCATAACCCCCTTGCATCACACAGAAACTCGCTCACGACGCCCCACTTTACTCCACCCGCATGTTCCTACCACATGACACACCTACTTGCCCTCCCTTTTGTTGCTCAATTCAAACACTTCAAGCGCTTGTAATCTACTTGCGCACCTAAATGACACAAATAATGCACACTCCGCGGGCTTTCCTTAAGTGCACCGTTGGTTTAATTTCACCATAATATAAAAAAAGAGATATATATACGAGAGAGATATCGGGGGGGGGAGGGCGAGAGACACACACATATGCCACACACATGACCTTCGGCGTGTACGAACCAATTTGTCGTCTGCCTTGAGAA
>PIVK01000424.1 GCA_003354135.1 Rhodospirillales bacterium | reverse complement strand
TCTAAAGAAATATACCAAATATTAGTAAAATATAATGGCTACTTTAGAAATGGTATAAAGATTCTGTTTCCTGTCACCTCCCCTACCCCAGGCCAAAAAGAGCACTTTTCAGCAGATTGTCTTACTTTAGTATGATTTGAGCACATGCATGCAGTCTAGGGCATATTGTGCTATTATTAGAATTGTTGTGTGCTTATTTTACTGAAAAATACTTGAAATGATATAATTTGCAGAAAATAAGTCTACAGATGGGGGTGTAGATGCACTGTATTGGGTCTTTAGCAGGGTTATCTGGCCATGCCAGGTCCTCAAAAGTGGCAATTTTAGGCCATATTATGGCCCTGGCCAATTTCCACCAACCTACCCCTATCCTGCCTACTTAGACTATACACACCTATTATCTAATGCCACCTGTGGGTAGTGCACCCCCAAGTTACCCATAGGTATGGCATTTGTGGAGAGCTACCACTGGTGGTTAGTGAGAAAATAAAGAAAAACCATATCTCCCCTTAAGGTGGCACACCGGTAATTCTATTGCCTATTCAAATAGTGTTAAATTGGCAACATTGGCGTATGAATATGGCCCTGTTAGGTATAAGATCCAGGTATGTGCCATACATCAAATGAAATTTTGACTCATAAACTTCAATTTAAACTAGCAAAACCTGGACCATTTGTCTGAAAGTGTTGGTCGAATTTTCAGTTGAAGTGAACCACTACTGAAAATCCATAAATGCCACTT
>PIVK01000423.1 GCA_003354135.1 Rhodospirillales bacterium | reverse complement strand
AAAGTTTTAATTTTGTCTAGACCATCACATGTACACTGTTTGAGTTTGGGATGCACCAGGTTAACATTTTGGTAGACCCTGACCTAGATTTATTCATATTAAAATTTTTTGGCAATAGGCCAATTTTAACCCTACAAAATGGCTGCCCAAAGTTTGGCTCTAAAATGGCTCCCAACACAGTCAAAGCAATATGCCATGTCAATGTGTCTAATATGCATGGCTCAATGAGTAATATGGTGCCATATAACCTGGTCAAAATCAATCTGGTCGAATGTGGTTGAACAGGATATGTTCTTAGAATTTGGTCAAACATGGTCAAATACATCTATTTACTCAATAATTTCATAAAAAATTGTTGAACATGGTCAAATATGATTAATAAGTCCAGGTTGTGGCAGAATGTAGATGAACATAATCAAACATGATATATGGTAGATTATGTGATGTCATAGTGATGTCATATTGACTAGAAGTGGTCTTTTATCAACCGGAAGTGACCTAAGGAGACTGGAAGTGAGTGCACAATGACCGGAAGTGGTCTTTTATCAACCGGAAGTGATATCATAATGACCGGAAGTGGTCTTTTATCAACCGGAAGTGACTCCAGGAGACAGGAAGTGATGTCATAATGACCGGAAGTGGTCTTTTATCAACCGGAAGTGATATCATAATGACCGGAAGTGGTCTTTTATCAACCGGTAGTGACTCCATGAGACAGGAAGTGATGTCATAATGACCGGAA
>PIVK01000422.1 GCA_003354135.1 Rhodospirillales bacterium | reverse complement strand
TATGGGAATGGAAAACTGTGGTGTGATACATATGTCCAGCATCCAGGCCTTTCATCACGTCGTTGATTAAATCAATGCAATTAGCGCGTATGGAGTGCCGTTTGTTGCAAAACTTTGGGATCCCACTACCAATATATTGGATCATCAGTCGAATATTTCGATCAACAGTCCAATATTTCGTACCCCACTGCCAATATTTCGATCAACAGTCCAATATTTCAACCATCGCTCCAATTCAAATTGGACCAATGATCGGAATCAATTTCGAAGTGTGATGCCAATATACTTATTTCAATCAGCAGTCCAATATTTCGACCATCACTCCAATTCAAATTCGATCAATGATCCAAATTCAATTTCGAAGTGTGGTACCAATATATTAATTTCAATCATCAGTCCAATATTTCACACCCCACTGCCAATATTTCGATCAACAGTCCAATATTTGAGATGCCACTGCCAATATTTCGATCAACAGTCCAATATTTCAACCGTCACTCCAATTCAAATTGGAGCAATGATCCAAAGTCAATTTCGAAGTGTGATGCCAATATACTAATTTCAATCACCAGTCCAATATTTCGACCATCACTCCAATTCAAATTGGATCGATGATCCAAATTCAATTTCGAAGTGTGATACCAATATACTAATTTCGATCAACAGTCCAATATTTCACAACCCACTGCCAATATTTCGATCAACAGTCCAATATTTCAACCATCACTCCAATTCAAATTGGA
>PIVK01000421.1 GCA_003354135.1 Rhodospirillales bacterium | reverse complement strand
GGAATCTAAGGTTACCTACCCCCCTATTTATGGGGTCAGGAACTTCATTGGTGACATGACCTCCAAGGTCAGAGGTCAAGGTCATGACCGAAATTGAGGTTAAACATGCCAAATCACATTAAAACTCTATTCATTGATTTGGTAACCTTCCAAAACTGGTCTACAAAATTACCTGAGCCATAACAAATAAAAATATAAAATGACCTAGACCTTTGACCTAAGAAGTCATTGTGACCTTTGACCTTAATTTATTAAAATCCAAGTTTGGGCACTTCGGGGCACCAGAGAAGGACACTAAGGTTACCTAACCCAATTTTATGGAGTTAGGAACTTCATTTGTGACATGACCTCCAAGGTCAGAGGTCAAGGTCATGACCAGAATTGAGGTTAAACATTCTAAATCACATTAAAACACTATTCATTGATTTGGTAACCTTCCAAAACCAGTCTATAAAATTACCTGAGCAATTAAAAATAAAAATATAAAATGACCTTGACGTTTGACTTCAGAGGTCATTGTGACCTTTGACCTTATTTTTTTTAAATCCAAGTTTGGGTACTTCTGGGCACCAGGGAAGGACACTAAGGTTACCTATACCCTATTTATGGAGTCAGGGACTTCATTGGTGACATGACCTTAAATGTCAGAGGTCAAGGTCATGACCGAAATTGAGGTTAAACATTCCAAATCACATTAAAACACTATTCATTGCTTTTGTAGCCTTCCAAAACCAGTCTACAAAA
>PIVK01000109.1 GCA_003354135.1 Rhodospirillales bacterium | reverse complement strand
CAGCCTTAGATATTTTTGCCCCCCCCCGTTGGTTGAAGGACCGCTAGGTATTGGAGCAGGGCGGAGCCACGCGTTTCAGTTTACGGCTGGGTAGCCCGCAAAACTGTGCAATTTACGGTAATTTGGTATACAGGTGGATCGGAATTTAGGGGGGTACCACCGCCGAGTGCCATTTCTCGATGAGACCTGAACCAAATGACCCGGGGACTTCGGTTATAGGTCCAGTGGGTCCATAATATGCTTAGTTTCCGTGCATCCTGCTCCCAGGTGGGTTTAAAGGTGTTTTTAGGTCGGAAAACCACAAGAAAAGTCAGTGCGGTTGAGGTGCCATTTGGGGGGTCAAAACGCAAAATTAGCTCAGGTGCGCCAAAATGGGCGATTCAAGTAAAGATCTTGCTGAATGACCTTTTCAAACTAATAAAAGGCACCTTTTATTTACTTGGGTTGCTTCTCTCTGACCTCAAGGGGGGTCGTGGTTCTACTTATTGTGTTGCTGATTTTGCCCTAATTACGGCGTTTTTGTCCGTTGACTCGCCGCAGCTCCAGGGGCCGAAATTCGATCAAAACCACGGCAGCGGTCCGAACAGCGCGCTCAATGCGCCTGTATCATGCGTTGTTTCTAGGCATCCTGCTCCCAGAGGGGCCCGAGTATACGAACTATAATCCTAAAAAGTGGACCTGCCTTATTTTTTTGAAAAACGCCAAAATCTGACAAAAGACTAGGCACCAGCCCCCCCTCACCCCTCGAGCCCCATCAGGATCGCGTACGCCCCCTTCAGCGCGGGGTGCACAGGGAGCTCAAGCAAGTGCGTGCTCTTGCGGTCGCGCTTGCGGAGCTTTGTCTTTCGGTCGCCCTCTCCGTGCATCTTCCGCGCGCGCCGGCCGGTCCGGAAATTCTCGTCCAGCACGATGGCGCCCTTGGCCTCGATGGTTTTGTCGCAGACCCGCTCCCACCCCGAGATGTCCTCCGTGATGCGCGCGTTTGAAGGCGCCCCAACGGCCGTCCAGGTCTCCGTCATGAGGTGCCACACCTCCTTGGGGGTCCCCTGGCCGAAGATCCGGCGGGGGTCACCGTAGGGGTACACCCACGACAGCGCGCAGTTGAAGCACATGGCGTACTCGAGGTCCGCGAAGCCGTACGAGTCGAGGCCCCGCGCGTTCTCCGGCGAGTTGCCAGGGGGCTTGTCCTTGTAGATGGTACCCGCGCACGTCGTGCCCACGGGCTTGATGAAGCGGCCCGTGAAGCCCGGGTAGTTCTGCTCGATGTACTCCTGCGCCTCCTTCTCATTCCACTGGGCGAGCGCGTCGTGGAACATCACGAACTTGTTCTCCATGTCCGTGCCCTTGTACAGGTTCTTGCTCTCCGTGATCATGTGGTCGATCAGGTCCGTCACGCACCTCTTCGCGTTATTTGACCGGGTCATGATCGCGCGCTTCACCTCCTCCCTCCACTTCGGCTCCCCCGAGGCCCCGATCTCCATGGCGCCCGCCACGTCCTCGTAGCCCCTCCCCACACCGCCGCACTTTCTCGGCAGGGGGATGACCCGCACGCGCTCCTTCTCGAACTCCAGGAGCCACTCCTTAATCCCAATGATCCACTGCTCCGTGTAGTTCAGCGGCGCCAATCGCCGCCCATCGTAGGCATCCCCCGCCGCCCCCTCCCCCGCTGCCGCCGCCCCTTCGCCGTCGGAGTCCGCCGCTGCCGCCGCAACCTTCACCTCGGCCACGAGGAAGAGGCCGCGCGCCTCCTTGTGAAACTTCATCGTCATCATGCGGTTTTTCTTCTGGAGCACGCCCCCCCTCTCCTTTGGCGCGACGTTGCCCGCCCCGTCCCTGCGGATGCGACACTCGTGCTTGGTGGCCCTGCCGAGCTTCGTCTTGCGGTGGTGCTCGTCTCCGAAGACCACGCCCCCCCGAGGGATGGGCACCTCCAGTGCCGCCTGTACGGGGTCATCACCGTCTTCCACGGGGACGTACGCCGCCCCCCCAGCCGCGATGCGCGCGCCTTTGCGGAGCTGTCGCTTCACCTGCTTGGCAAAACTCAACCGTGCACCCGCCCACACCGTCCCCTCGTCCGCTGAGCCCGCCTTGACCGTCTCCCGCTTCTCCAGGACGATCACCGGGCTATGCTTCACGAAGCGCTGCAAGCACCCGTAGCTGATGCTGGGGGGCGTCATCTTCTTCGCGCGCCGCCACTGGTTCAGCACCACCATCGCATTGCCGAGGCTCATGCCACTTTCCATGGTCCGGTACACCACGTCGGCCTGAGGCGTGTAGTCCTCGATCAGGAACTTAGCGCCGCGCCCCGCCTTGATCTCCCTCGACGGGTCGTACTCGACTCCCGTCTCGTGAGCCTTGCTCATGGCCCGCATGGCAATGATGACCGCCTCCTTGCTCTTGCTCGGGACGTCTAGCATGTCCATGATGATCCGGGGCAGGCTGAGGCGCAGGTGGAAGTTCGGGGCCGCCCACTCGGGCTCCTTTGGCGACCCGAACACCTCCGTAAACAAGTACTGGACTGCAAACTTGCGGCGCTTGGCCGAGCCCGGGCTGAGCGGATCACGAACACCTTCGCCATCGCGGTTCCAGGTAATCGAAAGGATCGCCCCCGTTTTGGAGCACACCTCGAGGGACGACGACTTCGTCCACTTCTTCCACTCGATGTGCTCCGCCCACTTTGCTTCAGCCCCAGTCTTGGCCCGCTTCTTCAATGACGGGTAGGCCTGCTGGGGGTCGACTCGGGCTTTGGATCCGGTCAGCAAGCGGCTAGAACCTGACCCGTCGCCAAGTGAGGCGCGCTCGTACTTGGCTTGCTCTTGAGTGACCCCGAGAGCGACCGCGTCGGCCGAACGGCGCTTCTTCTTCGCCGGTTGCCGGGAGGCAGGCTCCGAGAGATCTGCGGACGTTTGCGGCTCTCCAGGGCGGAGAACGGAGCACAGTTCTGGGGGGTGCTGCTTGACATTTTTAGACAAAATCTGAAATTTTGGTACCCCTCCAAATTCCGATCTACCCTGTAGGGTGAGAGACGAACGTTGGTGCGCGAGATCCCGTTTGTCCGAGGCTTGGCAACAGGT
>PIVK01000420.1 GCA_003354135.1 Rhodospirillales bacterium | reverse complement strand
TCAGCAATAGATGAATTTTTTTCTATCACTATCCCGATAATTACCGAAAAATTGCATAGTCGAATAAATAGTAATTTTCAAATAATTAAAAATTCATCTTGATCTGGAATGTGTATATTCAGTTACGTTTCTTCTATTTCTTCATATAGGTTTTTGATTTCTTTTTGGCTTAATATTTCTCTTTTGAATGGTAAGTCTGTTTCTTCTATTTCTAGTTTTTCTTTTATTAGTTTTCTGTTTTCTGTCTTTTGTAGGTATTTATCATATTGTTTTAGGATGTTTAGTTTTCCTTGGATTGTGCTTCTTTTTATTGGCCTTTTATGTAAATATTCATTATAACTGTTCAATGATTGTTGATTTATTGTATCTATTTCCTCTTTTAGTATCCAGTTGAAAAAATAATTTAGGTTGTTTATATATCCTTTTATTGTTTCTTCTGCATAACCTAGTCTTTTTAGCCATTCTTGCATCTTTTTTATTTCTTCTTCAAAAAAGTGGGTCTTGTGCATTTTGATAAAAGTATTAGCAACTGGTCATAACTTGTTGATTATCAGTTAGTTGAGTTGCTAATTCGCCTAATTCGCAACTGTTAGCAACATTCGCAACTGGTTTTAATTTGTTTAAGGCTTGATCTAGTGCATTGTTTATATTGCTTTTTAATTTGTTATATTCATCTTTATTAGTTAATTCATATTCGTAACCTTGTTTATATTTATTGCCTCCTATGATTTTTAGATAGCCATAT
>PIVK01000419.1 GCA_003354135.1 Rhodospirillales bacterium | reverse complement strand
ATACATCCATACTTGAACATTGGGGATTTTGAACTTTATTTAAATAGGGGAGTATGGACCACCCATTGCATAATTTAGAGAGAACTTTTTTTCGGTTTGCAATGTGCGTATAATAATTATTTTACCTACATTGAATCATGTACATATGGCTGTACCTATATTAATATTTTCAAAAAGGGAGTACTAAGGGGTATGGTTTCTGTTGGTTCAGTTAGCGTTCTAAGGGGTAGGGATCCGGGAAGTGGGGCCAAACATACCCACCCATTTGGTAACTTAGTACTCCCCCGGCTTTACAATATACACAATATCTAACAGTGCTTCCATCGGCCCTATAAATCCCTATATTTATTTGGTAGCCCTATATTTCCCTATATTTTTTCAAAAAGCCCTATAAATCCCTATATTTTTTCGGAGAAATGCCGCGAACAGCATTTTGCCATGATTATTTAGCAAAAAATGTCCAATCAAGCTGATTTTAACATCCCTTGATCAATGACGGACCATAATTTTTTTGCGCGCTTCGCGTGCATATAATGTATCAAATTTCATAATTTTAGGGGTCCTGAAATGTGGCAACACATACCCACCCAAATGGTAACTCAGTACCCCCCCACTGGGGGGCTATATATACTCAGTACACTTTACTTGGTCTCATAATGGCCACTAACATAACTTTTTGTGTTAATAAACTGGTTTTTAAGTATACCTGTTTAATATACTAGGGGAGACGAAAAGTCAACTGAGGG
>PIVK01000020.1 GCA_003354135.1 Rhodospirillales bacterium | reverse complement strand
GGGCTCAGGTCCTCGCCGAACGAGAAGTCCGCCCCTTCGATGCCGTAGACCGTGACCCGTTCCGGGAGCCGCCCCAATGCCCGCGCCGTCTCCACCGCTTCGGCGACGCTGAACTGGTGGGTGGAGTACGAGAAGAACCCGCTCGGCAGGCATTCGTGTCCCGCTTCGAAGCGGTGCACGGTTCCGGGTTCGGCGCCCGAGCGGGCGGCATCGACCAGGACCACATGACGGTACCCGGCGAAGGATTCGATCAGTTTCGCCCCCTCGCCCGACAGCTCGACCGTCTCCAATCCCTGCTCCGCCAGCCGATCCGCCACCGCCGGCCCCGCGCCGTCATCGCACCGGAACCGGTTGCCGATACCAATAATCAGCGCCCCCCCTGCGGTCCCTCCCGATCCAACAGCCAAATCGCACCTCCCGGTATATCGGCCCACGCACAACTCGCCGGCATTATCACCGCACCTTGGTATTACCCGCCTACTCGCGCTCGACGGTCAGCTTGAGGAAGTGGGTGGCGCAGGAAATGCACGGGTCGTAGTTGCGGATGGTCTGTTCGCAACGCCATTTCAGGTCCTCGTCCTTCATGTCGAGGTTGGCGGCGACGACACCCCTTAGATCCAATTCGATCTGTTTCTGATTCTGGGACGTCGGCGGCAGGATGCGGGCCAGTTGGATGCGGCCGTCCTTGTCCAGTTTGTAGTGATGAAGGCAGATGCCGCGCGGCGCCTCGGTGCAGCCGTAGCCGGCACCCTTTTTCGGCGTCACCGCGACGCAGGACGCATCGGGTTCCTCGTAGGCCTCGATCAGGCGCAGGGCCTCCTCGCAGGCATAGACGGTCTCGACCATGCGTACCAGGATGCTCCGGTAGGGGTTGTTGCAGACTTTGCCCAGGCCCGCCTCCTTGGCCGTCCGCTTGGCTAGCTTCGAGAGCTGTGAATAGTTGTTGTTGTAGCGCGCGTTGGGACCCACCAAATAGGTTCCCCCCGCCTTGGCGACACCGTGGAGCGCGTTGGAATGCTCCACATGTTCCTCGTCAAAGTGGTCGAAAAACTTGTTCACGGGGATGTCGAGCCCGCGGTTGGAAACGATCCTGCCTTCGTGGATGGCGTATTCGTCCGGGTGCTTTAGCGACACGCAGGTATAGTCGTATTCAAAGTCCGGAAAATCGAACCCGGCAAAGGCCTTGGCGATGCCTATCGAAGCCTCGATGCCCCATTTGAGCTCGTCGCGGAGCGCCTTGAGCTCCCGCTTTTTGGGCAGGCTGTAGAAACCGCCTACCTTGAAATTCACGGGATGGATAGCCCGCCCGCCGATGACTTCCAAAATGGTGTTGCCCAGCTTCTTCAGGCGGAGGGCCGTCCCCACCAATTCCGGATTGTCCTTGGCAATCAGAAGCGCGTCGTCCAGCCCCAGGAAGTCCGGTGCATGCAGCATGGCGGCATGAAGCACATGGCTTTCGATCCACTCGCCGCAGTAGGCGATCCGCCGGAGGTCGCGCAACGGCCCGGTCACGGTAACGCCCAGGGCGTCTTCCATCGCCTGGCCCGCCCCCATGATGTAGGCCATGGGGCAAATGCCGCAGATGCGTGCCGTGATATCGGGCGCGTCGGAGAACATGCGCCCCTGCAGGAAGGCCTCGAAAAAGCGCGGAGGTTCGAAGATGCGGAACTTTACGTCCTGGATCTCGTCGCCCTTGACCCGGACGTAAAGGGCGCCCTCGCCCTCGACACGGGCCAGGGCATCAACCTTGATCGTGCGCTTGGCGGCTTTCTTCTTGGCGGCCGGTTTCTTACTCATGGCCCTTGCTCTCCTCCCGGAACGCATCGGCGTTGGCGGTGAACAAGCGATAGAAGTGTTTGATCTCGCGCCGCTCCATACCCAGCTCCGCCATACGCCGGGACAGGCTCGCCATGTTGGGCGTCTCCTTGGGGCCGAAGCAGCCGAAGCAGCCGCGCTCGCAGGCCGGGCACACATTGCCGCAGCCGGCTTGGGTCACGGGCCCGAGACAGGGCTGCCCCTGGCTCACCATCACGCAGACGGTGCCGGTGCGTTTGCACTCGATGCACTGGCTGTATTTGGGAACGTTGGGGGCGCGCCCGTTGAGGGTCGCGTTGAGCACTTCCAGGAGTTGCTCCTTGGAAATGGGGCAGCCGCGCAGCTCGAAATCCACCGGCACATGGTCCTGGATCGGAGTCGATGTCTCCAGGGTCTCGATATATTCGGGGTGGGCATAGACGGCGTCGATGAACTGGTTGACGTCCTTGACGTTCTTCAGCGCCTGGATTCCACCGGCCGTGGCGCAGGCGCCGATGGTGACCAGCAGCCCCGACTGGCGGCGCACCTGCTGGATGCGCTCCACCTCTTCCGGCGTGGTGACCGAGCCCTCGACCAGAGACACGTCATAGGGTCCCTTGACCCGAGCCCGGGTTGCCTCCAGGAAGTAGGCGATCTCGACCTCGCCGACCACCGCCAGCAGTTCGTCCTCACAACCCAAAAGGCTCAACTGGCAGCCATCGCAGGACGAGAATTTCCAGACCGCGAGTTTGGGTTTCCTACGGGCCATGCTCAGATCCCCTTCACCCGGAAAATGTCTTCAATCTGATCGAAGCGGAACACGGGGCCGTCCTTGCACACGAACCGGCTGCCGAACTGGCAGTGGCCGCAGAACCCGACCGCGCATTTCATGTTGCGCTCCATGGAAACGAAGATGCAGTCGTTGGTCACGCCTTGATCGTTGAGAGCATGCACCGTGAAGCGCATCATGACCTCGGGTCCGCAGACCAGGGCCACCGCGTCGCGGCCATCGAAATTTCCCCGCGGCAGAAGCTTGGTCACCACGCCCACATTGCCTGTCCAATCGGTCCCGGCGGTGTCCACGGTGGCCTCGACACTGACGTCGAGCCGGGCGCTCCAGGCCTCCAGTTCCTCGCGGTAGAGGATATCGGACGGCGTGCGGGCACCATAGAGAATGGCAACGCGCCCGTACTTCCCGCGGTTGGCCAGCACATGATAGATGGCAGGGCGCAGCGGAGCCAAGCCGATACCGCCCGTCACGATCACGACGTCATGGCCTTCAGCCAATTCCATGGGCCACGTGCTGCCGAAGGGGCCGCGCACGCCCACCATGTCGCCCTTCTTGAGATCGGCCATAGACTCGGTCACCGTGCCCACGGCACGGACGGTGTGCGTCACCCGCCCTTTGGTTCCGGCGTCACCCGAGATGCTGATCGGCACCTCGCCGACCCCAAAATGGTAAAGCATGTTGAACTGGCCGGGCTGGAAGTCGAAATCCCGTTTGTCGCCCACCGGCACCAGATCGAGGGTAAAGGTGTCCGCCAGTTCCCTGCTCACCCGCTCGATGCGGAACGGTTCCGGGGTCATCGGATCGGCCATAGTCCCTTTGCCTCCGTTCACGCCCTGGGGTTCCCGTAAAGGTCGAGAAGCTGCAGGCGCGCCGCCCCCAACCGCTCGGCCATCACCGGGATGAACCGCTTATAGAACTCGTATCCCAGAGAATGGTCCTTCTCCATCTTGCCGCGCAGGCATTTGGCGTCCAGGCTGACGATGCGGCAGAGTTCCAACGTCCGCGCGTCGAAGGTCCTCCGGTACGGCGGCACGATCCACGACCAGCCGAAGATCTCACCGTCGTTGACGGTCTCCAGGATCAGGGGCTCGCGCGACGGAACGTCCACCTCGATGGCGATGGAGCCGTGGCGCAGGATATAGAATTTATCGGCCTGACCGCCTTCGTTAAATACGTACTGACCGGCCTCGAAGACCTCGTTCTTGGCGCAGCCCGCGACGATTCCCCGCACCTTGGTATCCATGTCCCGAAAAAACGGGTGTTCGGACAAAAGCTTGTCCAATCCTTCGGCCTGCGCCATTTCTCAGGTCCTCCTCTTGCCGAGTTCCCGGACTTCTTCCGTGATGTCGATGCCGACCGGACACCATGTGATGCAGCGCCCGCAGCCGACGCAGCCCTGGGTCTGGAACTGGTCATGCCAGGTGCTGAGCTTGTGGGTGATCCAGTGGCGGTAGCGCGATGATCTCAAACGCCTGACCGTGCCGCCATGGATGTAGCTGAAATCATGTGTGAAGCAGGAATCCCAGCGCCGCACCCGTTCTGCCGTCTTGCCCTTGAGATCGGTCACGTCCTCGACCGTCGAGCAGAAGCAGGTGGGGCAGACCATGGTGCAATTGGCGCAGCTGAGGCAACGGGTCGCCACCTCCTCCCAGCGCGGATGCTCGCGGTTGGCGGCCAACAGTCTGGCGGCGTCCTTGCGCATCTTGCGCTTCATGGATTTTGCCGCCGCGTCGACCGCCTTGGCCGCCGCCGCGCGGTCTGCCGCCGCCGCCGCCTTGACCTGTTTTTTCTTTTTAAGTTCCGCGATGGCCTTGCGGCCCCGCTCCGAGCCCGCCGCCAGCAAGAAGACGTGTTTGGTCTTGGTCAGGATCTCGGTCAGACCGAGGTCGAAGCCGCAACTGGCCTCCGGCCCTGAATTCATGGAAACACAAAAGCAGGTCCCAGCCGCCCGCGTGCAGTTGACGGCAATGACGAAGGCCTTGTTGCGGCGGGCGAAGTATCCCTTATCGACGAAGTCCCCATTGTCGAAGACCCGGTCCTGCAATGAAATGGCCTTGAGATCACAGGCCCGCACCCCCAACAATGCGTATTTGGGCGCGTCCACCACCTCTTCGACCGAGAATCCCTTGCCCCGTTTTCTGGCCCGTAAGATGGTCTGGGCGGGGGGGGAAAGGTAACGCTTCCAGGTATGGGGACCGACCACGTGTTCGAAAATTGCGGGGCTGTCGATCTTGGTGAGGCGGTAATGGCCTCCGTCCTGTTCGTCGGCCCAGCCGGCGGGCAGGTCGTCGACTCCATCCACCGGCTCAAGGACCACGGCACCGCTTTCCACCCGGGGGCCGATCACGTCGTAGCCGTCCTTGGCCAACAGCTTGATTAGGGCATCAAGCCCGTCCGTACCGATAACGACCGCGTCTTTTGCTGATCCACACTTAGCCATTTTTCAGGATCTCCCTCCCAGGGGACCGGAACAGTGTGAGCGATTACGCAGATGCGGTAAATACCCTTTTTTGTTCTAACTCCACAACTTTTTCCTGGCAGGGTTTCAATCGAGTTCGCGGACCAAACGGAAGCCCGTATCGTCGCTGGATCGCGACGGGAAGTCACGCCAGCGGTTGGCCGACCGCATCTCCGTCGGCGGGAAACTCCAGGCCCCGCCCCGGATCACCCGTTTGCCGCAGCCTTCCTTTTCGATCGCCGAACCATCGGCCGGGGCGTCCACGAAGGTATCGTGCCAGCAGTCGGCCACCCACTCGAAGACGTTGCCCGCCGTATCGTGGAGCCCAAAGGGATTGGGCGGGAACTTGCCGACCCGCGCTGTTTTCTCCGCGTCCCACAGGCTCAGGCATTCGGCGCAGTTGGCCCGCGCTTCGCCGGGCGTGTCCCCCCACCAGAAGCGGCTCCCCGTACCGGACCGCGCCGCATATTCCCATTCGGCGTCGGAGGGCAGGCGGTAGGTGTGACCCGTCTGCTCCGACAGCCAGCGGGTGTATTCGACCGCCTCGGCCCAGGAGACGTTGATCACCGGGCGCCGCCCACGCCCCCATCCCTCGTCCTCGGGCGCCAGACAGTTGGTGGCGCGGCAGTAACGGTCATAATCGTCGAAAGTCACCTCATAGAGGCCGATGGCGAAGGGCTTGGAGAGCATGATGTCTCGCGGCGGCTGCTCGTCCACATCCCCGCTACCGTTGATGTCCCCCCTTTTGAAGGCCCCGCCACGAACCCTCACCATCTCCGGCCCCAGCGAGTCGTCACGGAGCCGGTCGCGCACCACGTCCCAGGGACCGGCCCGGCGGCGGAAGGTGAATTCCAGTGCCCCCACGTGCATCTTTCCCGGCTGCATGACGCGCAAACCCAGCGTCGCCATATGCACGGGGTTCAAGGTTAGACTTTGCCCGTGACGCAGCACAACGGGGATGCCGCTGCTGGCCAGGACACCGGTGAGCGACCGGCCGGAGGAGTTGAAGGTGACCCGCACCTGGGCCAACACCCCGTCGTTCACCACGTCAATGATGTGGACCGTTCGCCGCTCCACCAGTGTCAGACTCCCTTCGGCCGTCACAAGGAAGTGCGCTCCGTCAATCCGGGCACGAAAGACGTCACCGTTCTGCATCTCCATGACGTCAGCCGCGGGAACCAGGGCCATGCGCGTGCCGCGCGGCGCGAACTCTATATCTGCCACCTCTGCTGGGGACAGCTCCAAAGGCGCCTCCAGTACCCGCAGGATTGGCACCGAGTCATGCCGGAGCCTTCCCGTGAAACGTTCGCCTTCGGTCGTGAAAAGGTGGTGCCCGGCGTCACCTGCCGCCTGGACACGCAGGATGCGCGCAAAGGGTACCGAAACAGTGCCGTAGGGAGCCTCGATAACGAGACCCTCCAGCGCCACCGTCCCGTGATGGATCTCACCATCGATCATGGTGACGATATCGACCATCGCCCGTGGCTTCTGCTGCGCTTCAGCCCCCGGAACCAGAACAAAGACAGCCAGAACGGCACTCAACCAGATCCTCATCACAAGTCCGATGGTACAAGCTCCGTTGCCCGCTTGGCAATCTCCCGTTACCTTCATCCCATGGTAATCGTCGTCCAGCGCCACCTCCCGCAGTACGATCAGGAGCAGCTGTTCCGGATCGCCGCCGACGTCGAGTCCTATCCCCGTTTCCTTTTCTGGTGCCGGAACGCGAAGATCAAACGGAAGACCGGAAACCATCTGGACGTCGACAACGTCTTTGCCGTCGGCCCGATCCGGACGCGGTTCGAGACCCATGCCGTTCTCGATCCGCCGCGCTCCATCGAGATCAGCTCCACCGACGGCCCCTTCAAGCGGCTTCGCATCACCTGGACCTTCACACCCGCCAAGACAGGCGGCACCCGAGTGACTCTTTCCATCGAACAGGAGTTCCGCCGGCGGTTCTTCGAAACCGCCGTCCGCCCCTTCACCCGCAACCTGGAGAACGCGCTCATCGATGCGTTTGCCAAGCGAGCGCGGGAATTCTACGGCACCCGCGGCGACATCACGCCGAGGCAGAAGCAATGAGCGGGGGGCAAGTACTGATGAACGGCCTCGATACGGTGCAGACCCGGCTCTCCCGCCCAGCGGACGCCGTCTTCCGCCCGGTCGACCTGGCCCCCGAGGCCGGGGCGAGCGGCAAGGGCCTAGCCGACGACCGCCTGCAAGCGGCTGTTCTGTTTGTGCTCATGACGGGAATCATCTGGGCATTCTGATGAGGCCCGAAGTCAGTCGTCCAGGATAGACACGTAGGCCCAGAGGTTCTGCCAGTCTTCCGGCGAACGCTCCCTGAACAGCTCGTCCGGATCCTCGTGAGTCCGCTCGCCAGCAAGGAAACGTTGGATCTGGACGCGCAGGTACACGATATACTGACCCGCCAGAAGCGGCGCTTTCTTTTTGCCATAGCCGGTCTTGCCGTGGCACAGCGCGCAGTCCTCGCGGTAGAGATCGCGTCCCGCCTCCGTATCGCCCGGCTCCCGAGGAATTTTCAGGACCTGTTTGGCCTGTTTGAGACGTTCGTAACCGTCCATCAGATTGTTGGGATTCTGGACCGGCAGGAAAGTCTGCAACCTGATGCGGGACAGGAACTCGGCGATCTGCACCAGGTCTTCTTCCGGCAGCTCGCGATCGTTGGAAAAGGGCAGCATGGGGATGTTTTCGCGTTCCCGCGATTTGAACTTCCGCAGTTGGCCGGAGATGTACTTTGCCGACATCCCCGCGAGCCGGGGATAGCCCCCGCCGCCGCCGCCCTGACCGTTGGGACCGTGGCAACCGGCGCAGGTGCGGTTGATCTCCTCGCCCAGGTATTCGTCGTATTCGAATGTCTCCGCGAGCGCGGCGACCGGAAAAAAGAATAAAATGGCGGCAATTGGGCCCAAGGCCCTCATGGCAGATCCCCTCGGCGGAAGATGACGAAGCCCAGACCGGCCGCCACCGTACCCAGCGCAAAGGGATAGAGGATGCCGAACACTAGGTAGCCCGCTCGCCCGAAGGCATCCAGGATCACGTAGGCCGCCGGTCCCATCATCATCAACTGCGGATCGAACAGCACCATGGTGGCGGTGCGGAAGACCTGCATCGGGTTGGCGAGCGCGATACCAACAATGCTCTCAGCCGGCATCTGCTCCTGAATCATCAACCCCAAAAAGACAAGGTCGAGGAACAACAGAAGCACCAGCCACACCATGAAGGCCGACCCCTGTGCCACGTCAGGCGAGCGCGTCAGAGTGGAAATCAGCATACCAATGCCGAGAAAACACCAGCTCAAGGACAGCAGCAGGACAATGCTGAACAGGAACTCGGCCCAGGGCACGCCGAATCCCCGGAGCGCCGCCCAGACAGCCGCCAGCGTGATCGCCAGCACCACCGGCGAGAAGATGACCAGAAAGCGCCCGGCCATCTTTCCCCAGTACCAAGCAGCCAAGGCAACGGGGAGTGACAGCAGGTATTCGAACACGCCCGCTTCACGGTCGCCCGCCACCGAACGGACCGTGGTGATCAATATGAACACGGGCAGGATGGCGACGCAGATCTGGATGTAGGTGAGCAGCAGCCTGGACAGGCCGGTGAACCCCATAATGCGGGACTCGGTCAGCCCCGTCACCAGAAGCGCCACCAGGACACCGCCGAAGATAAGGGCGTAGATCAAGAACCAGCGGGCGCGGAACGATTCCGCGATATCGAGCTTGGCAGTCAGCCACAAGTTCTTCATTTGCCGGCCTCCGTCATGGTGAGGCCGGAGATGAGCCCAGCGTAGCGCGACACGGTGCCGAGAAAGCGCAGCCGGTCCGGCCCGGCCACCGCGCCCTGCCAGCGGAGCCCACCGGCGTCCGCTTCGAATTTCCATTCGCCAAGCGCCTTGGCGAGCGCCTCGTCCGGGCGCGGCACATCGACGGTGCAAACGAGACTGGCGGTCAAGTCCACTGCGTCCTCAACGCGGTCGTCCAGAACCACTTGGCCCCGGTCGAGTTCGATGACCCGGTTGACCAGCGGCGCCACCTCGTCCAAACGGTGGCTGGAGACGATCATCACAGTCTCCGGGGCCTCGCGCTCGCGCTCCGCCAGGATATTGAAGAAGACGCGCCGACTCTCCGGATCCAGGTTGGCGGCAGGCTCGTCCATGATCAAAAGCCCGGTGTCGCGACCCAAGGCGATGCCGATCAGGAGTTTCTGCTTTTGCCCGCCCGACAGCTTGACGAAGGCCTGGCGGCACACGGTGTCCATGTCGAGACCCAATCGCCCCGCGACCTCTTCCATGCGGGCGGGGTCGGCCTCCGCCACGCCGGCGGCAAACCGCACCAGATCGCCCACCGGCATCTTCAGAGGCGGCGGCAACTGGGGCACGAATCCCACCTTGCCCAAAACCTCGCGCCGGTGGCTGCGGGGGTCCATTCCATCGATACTGACCCCGCCGTCGCAGGTGTATTCGCCCAGTAGACAGCGGATCAAAGTCGTCTTTCCCGCACCGTTTGAGCCCACCAGGGCGATGCGTGTGCCCGCGCCGATGTCGAGCGATACACCGTCCAGCACACGACGCCGACGGAAGGTTTTCGATACCTGTTCAAGATGGATCATAATAACTACAAATGCCTGCTCAGCCCTTTAATCTCGAAATAGAGAGAGTCGGTTGGGCAGATGTCGACGCACATGCCGCAGCGAGTGCAATCGGGCCCCACCTGCTCGGTGACGTCCCTGGCATAACCTTTCTTGGTGAATTCAAGCACATGCGGCACCATGCAGATTTTGCGGCAATCACCCTCGTGCTGGCAGTTCTTCAGGTTATAGCGCACGTGAACCGGGGTCACCGTGCCCACGAACCCGTAGGTCAGTCCGATCGGACAGACATAACGGCACCACGCCCGCCTTGTCACGAAGATCTCGAACACCAGCAGGGCCACCACCCATAGCAGGGCCATGCCGGGGCCGTATATCAGTGCCCGGCTCACGATACCGGTCGGCGATATGGCCTCGAACACCGTATAACCGGTGACCAATGCCAGCACGGCGAAGACCACGTAGAGCACCGTACGCAAGGCCCGATGCATCGGGAAGTCACGCACGATGTACTGTTCGGCCATTTTCATGTGAATTTTCTCGGCCATTTCGGCCAGCAGGTGATAGGGGCAAACCCAGGAGCAGAAGGTGCGTCCGCCCAACAGCAGCCAGAACAGGAACACGGTGACCGTGCCGATCACCAAGTTGACGAGCATGCTCTTGAAGGCCAGCATCACCTGCAGCGCCGAATTGAGATCGGCCATATGGAAGCCGACCACCCGCGAGGCGGTCAGCGCCCCCTCGACCAACTGCACATCGAAATAGAAGGAAGCCACGAACAACAGGTTGACGACCACCAGCGTCGTCCAACGCCGGTTACGCCACTTGGTCTTTGGCTTCTTCTCGCTTTCAGCGCGAATGGCAGCGATCCGTTCCGCCTTGCCCTCGATGGCACGCTTGGCGGCATGGCACTCTGCGGCGACCGGCGAGCAGGCTCCCTTGGACGGCTTGGCCCGGGGCGCCCGGCCGAGCATAACGGCGATATCGTTGAGGAACCGCATCACGAGGTCTCCCAGGTCTTTCCGGCATCGACGACAATGGCGGCAGGCTCCACGGGGCAAATCATCTCGCACATGCCGCACCCCACGCACTTGTCGAACACCACCGGACTGCCGCGCAGGTCGGTGAGGTCGATGCGAAGGCGTTCGATGGTGATGGCGCCCTCGATGGGGCACTCACGCTCACAGAGGTCACAGAGCTCCAGATCGTATTCGTATTCGTCGAGTCGGATGGGATTCCAACGATCCACGTCAACATAGCGGTGGAGACCCGGGTACGGGGTCCCGCGGGCATAGCCCTTGAATCCCTTGCCCTGGCGGGCCAGGCAGGCGCTGGGCCGGGCGAGACGCGCCACCCCGATGCGCACCTGGTCCTTGGTGTCGATGTCATGGCTCAGGGCGCCGGTCGGGCAGGCAAGCACGCACTGCACGGCGTCGCAGGAAAAGTCGCAGGCCTGGTCGCGGGCCGAGATGTAGGGCACGCCGACGCCGAAGCCCTCGTCCAAATCGCCGAGCTTGATCGCCCGCACCGGGCAGACCTGGACGCACTGGCCGCACTTGATGCACGCGGCGAGGAAATCGTCCTCGGGGATCGCCCCGGGGGGCCGCAGACGACCGAACCATTTCTTGACCACCGGGAAGAAGCCAAGCAACGAGGCGCCGACGACGCCGATGCCGAGCGCCGCCGAACGCAGCAGCGTACGGCGCGCTTTACGCTGCCGGCGCGACAGCTTCTTGGGACCCGGTTTGGCTTGGGGCCCCGGTTTGGTTTTGGGGCCGGGTCTGGACCGGGGGGTGTTGGGAGTCACGGCATGACACTCCTCATACTGCAGACTACTTCAGTAACCCGAACGGATCGGAAATTTCCCCACCTGTTTCGTCGCCTTCCCCACTCTCGACTCGCTTCAATGGCGGTGGAATGCTTGCAATCGTCATCCTAGGCTTTTTGTCCCGGAGCAGAAGGATGGGCTCGGAAAAAGGCGCCAGACGCTCCAAAAAGTCAAGCAGGGTCAGGACCGGCGAGCCCCGGAAGAAGGACGCGTAGCGCACATCCATCCACACGCGGTCCGCATAGGCCCACGATTCGTACGGACTATCGCCGATCCCGTCTAGATCCCGGTCAAACCCCGCGTAATCGTCCCAATAGTTGGCGGACCAGTCGTTGCGCACCGCCGACGCCTGCGAATTGACGGAGACGTGGACATGATTGTTTTCGAAGCGGTTGTCACGCAGAACACTCCCCGTCCAATCGTTATGGAACAAAACGCCGATGCCGCTAAAGGCGATCTTGTTGCGGTAGATGCGGTTGGTGGTGTCCGGCTGGAAGGGCGAGACATCGAGGTAAATGCCGGTCGCGCAGTAGACCACCTCGTTATCCTCTATGGTGACGTCCGACGTCTCCTTGAGGCCGATGCCCATGCCCGTCGCCCCCTGACCGTGGGAGATTCGGTTGCCCCGCACCACAACGCTGTCGGAATACATGAGAAAAATGCCAGTCGAGTTGTTCCGGTACTCGTTCTCCTCCACCAGGTTAAAGCGCGCATACATGAAATGCAGTCCGTAGCGCCCACCGGAAACCTTGTTGCGCCGGATTTTATTGTTGTCAGAATACCAGACGACCAAGTCACGGGAGCGGCTGATCTCGTTGTCCTCGATCTTGTTGTTCATGGAATACCAGAGCCGGATCGCGTCGCCCCGCACGCCCAGATCAAAGTCCTTGCCGATGATGCGGTTGCGCCGGACGATGTTGTTGTCCGACTGCTGGAGGTCGACACCGAACAGCGTGTCTTCGATGTGGTTGTCTTTAATCACGTTGAACTTGCCGCGAACCTGAATCCCGGAATCGATGTCGTTGTGGGAGTGCCCGGAATTGATGAGCCTGAGGTTCTTCACCGTAGCGCCGTCGGTCTCGATGATCACCACCGAGCCGGTGCCGCCGGAATCGATGGTTGCCTTGCCGTCGCCGTCCAGGGTCATCGGCTTGTCGACGTAGACGGGGCCGGCGTAGATCCCGGGTGGCAAGACGACGTGCGCCCCCTTCTTGGCCTTGTCGATAAAGGGCTGAGCCGACGGGAGGCCGTCCGCACGGGAGACCCCGGCGAAGGCCAGGACCACACCTAAGACGAACGCCCCCGTTCGGACCCTTTTCATCATTCCCTCGGTCGTCCGGCCTACTCTCCGGACTCTTTGAGCTGTTTGCGCCGCAAGAGCGCCGCCACAGCCAGCAGCAGGGATGACGCCATGAACAGCCCGAACCCGATATGCGGGTAGGAATAGGTGCTGAACTGAGCCACCTTGCCTTGGCCGAAAACGGTGGGCATGAAAGGCTTCAACGTGAAGGCCCCCATGTCATTGAGGCTGTGCCCGTACCACCAGAGCCAGGAGGCGTATTCGACGATAAAGGCCGCGGGCAGAATGATCGGCACCGCCACCAGCAACCAATAGAGAATGCCGCTATTGCGCCGCGCCGCGAAGACCAGGAAGACCATTCCGGCCAAGACGCTCCAGAACAGAAGAGTCCCGGCGGTTTCCATAATTTTGACCAAGGGCCGGATTTCCGCGGGGTTGTTGAACCAGCGGCCCAACGCCTTCTCATAATGCCAAAACAGAAGCTGCCCGCCACTGCCTGTCCATTCCTGGCGTTCCGCGACCGGCTTGCGCACCTGGTCGGCATCGAAGGTGTTCTTGAGCAACTCGATATTCGCCGCTTTGCCGCCTTCGCCCTTCTTCTTGGACTCGGCCAGGATCTCCTTGAGACTCTTGGCCTTGGCGCCAACCCCAGTCCCGGCATGCAGCTTGGCAATGGCGGCGCCCAACTTCGCCTGACCTGCTCTTTCGAGGGACTGGCGTAATTCGCCGGAAGTGACCTGGCTGGATTGACCGCTTTCATCCAGGGATTCCTTGAGGTTGGCGATAATCGGACTCAGTTCCTCGCCTTCTTCCTCATGACCTTGACCCAACGATACGACCATGGTGTCCAGATAGCCCGCCGTCTGGTACCTGAGGCCGCCGTCACCGTAATAGGTTAGGTACATCCAGGCCGCGACACCGGCAAACCCGGCGCCCATCACGGCCATCCTGACCTTCGGATTGAAAATCATGAAACCGATCAGCAGCACGCCCAGAAGCGACATCAGAAAGGGCGAGAAGGCCCTCTCGACCACGCCGCCGGACGCGATGGGATACATGCCGACGAAGTGGTTGATGGCGTCCATCTCGTGCACGCAGTCCAGTGCCTCCTCCTCGAACTTCTCGGCAATGTCGAGAAGTTCGCAGCCGTTGAAGATACCGTTCATGTGGAAGTGGATTCGCACGCCGCTGGGGAAGGCTTCGGGAGGATAGTTGGGAGCCTTCAGCGCCACCCACCAGATGGGGGTGAAGTAGGCCACCGCCAACAGCGCGAGGGACGCTAGAATCAGTAGGCGGATGAGGAGGCTTTTGTTGATCCTGGTTTCGGTGCTCATAAGTTATGTTCCGCGTGTGTTGTTTTTAATTTCGCTGATGCCCCTGCGCCCCTCCCCCCCAGGAGTGCCGGAGACACGACCTGCCACCGCCGGACTAGATAGCCCGGCGGTGACATTTTCTACTCGGCAGTGAATCAGGCCCCAGAGATATTACTCGAAGTCCGGGTTTTCCCAGCCTTCCGGAGCGACCAGATCGGCCGGCGGCTTCTGGCGCGAGACGTAGTTCATGACGTGTCTCATGTCGTCGTCGCTGAAGCCCGAGATCTGCTTGACCATGTCCGGATTGGCGTTGCGGCGCTTGCCGTCGCGGATCCACTCGAACTGGCGCAACAGGTACTTGTAGTGCTGGGCCTGGATGCGTGGGTAGTACTTCTCCGCAATACCTTGGCCGTTGTCGCCATGGCAGCGCACGCAGTTGTCGGCAAAAAGCTTCTTGCCCTTCTCGAACTCAGGGGTTTCCTCAGCCCAGGGGCCGACGCCGTTATTGGGGTTCATCCTGAGCTTGGTGATATACCCGGACACGTCGGCAACCGCCTGGGCACCGCCGATGGACTTCGGCAGGGCGAAGGGATACATGGTCGGGTTGTCGCGATTCAGCGCCCGGATGTCCGACAGCTGCTTGATAATGACCGATATGTGCTGGCCGGCCAATTGCGGGAAGGTGCCGTCATCGAGGCCCCACCCCTCGGGCATGTGACAAGCGGAACAGACCTCGTAGACTTCGAGGCCGTTCTCGATATTGGGCGTAAGGCCCTCAGCCTCGTCTTTCTCGCCCCCTGCCTCATTCCAGCCGGCCTGAGCAGCCCCGCTAAGGGCCATGCTGGCAACAACCACGACCGCAGCCGCTTTAATCACAGTTTTAGGTGTCATTTTTTCCTCCGTCCGAACATAGGCGGCTATTTGGCCGTCCGATCAATTTGTGAAAGGTAGTCAGCAAGGATTTCGACCTGCTCATCCGTGATCTTCTTCACGTTGGCATACATGAGCTTCGACTTACCGTTGGTACGCTTCTTGTCCCGAATGTCCTTGATTTGAGTCACGATGTAAGGCCTCTTCTGCCCGGCAAGATAGGGATATTTCTTGAGGGGCTTCCTGCCCTCCTTGCCATGGCACGTCAAGCACTTCAGCTCCTTGAAGAGCTTCCTGCCCTCTTCCAGGCGGCCCGCATCGACAGGGGTCTCGGGCGGTGTGGGTTTGGCCGGCTTCAACGAGCTCAGCCACTCGGCCACGTCCTTTATCTTCTGTTCGCTTATGCGCGGCTCGCCATCTGAAGTCACGAGCGCGCCTTTCATGCCGGCCGTGCGCACCTTGCCTTCGGTGTTGAGGCCGCCGACGCGCTTGCCGCTTATGATGTCCTTGATCTGTCGGATGATGTATTTCTCATCCTGTCCGGCGATGGCAGGATAGGCCTCCATCGCCTTGCTTCCACGGCCTTTGGACCCGTGGCAGGCGATGCAGCCGAACCCCCCCCGGGGCCCGTAGATCCGCTTGCCTGGCATCTTCTTCTTCTTGGTCTCGGCCGCAGCGAGTTGCACCCCGGAATCTGCGTCCGGAACTCCCGCCACCGCCGCATCCGCGACCATGACCGCCACCAGCGTTCCAGCAGCAAGAGCCATCCCCAGTTTCCAGATTCTGGTCCTCATACTTTCCTCGCACACACCGTTGTCATTTTTATGAGAAAGGGGGGCGGAACCTAGTCCACCCCCCCCCCACTCGTTATGGTCGGAACCGATTACTTCTTCTTCTCGACTACCTTGGCTCCGTTTTCCTCAAGATGGGTCTTGGCGCGCAGACCGAGATCCGCCGTCTTGACCTGGTATTGGAACCACTGCTGGCCCCAGAGGGTCGCGTTCTGCCAATCCTTCTTGACCGCAAAGTCCTCGGACTTCTTCTTCGACTCGGCGGCGAAGCCCAACTGATCGGTCGCATCCTCGACGAGGGCGACGACAATCGGGAAGTCCTTGAAGTTACGTGCGGTGATGAAGGCAACGACGCTGTTGATGACGCCTTGCGTCGCGACGTTGTTCTCGACCTGCTTCTTGTAGTCAGCCTCGGTGTAAGCCTGACCCTCGGAGAACTTGGCCGAAACCTCCTTGTAGCCCTTCGGCTTGACTAGGAGGTAGCCCTGCATCTCAAGATGCAGCGCCGAGCAGAACTCCGTGCAGTAGTACGGATAGACGCCGGCCTTGTCAGCCACGAAGGTGGAAGACGCCGTTTTGCCGGGCTCCAGAGACAGGTTGACGTTGGTGCCGCTGATGGCAAAGCCGTGAGTCTCGTCCTCGGCCCGCTCCAGGTTGGTGATGTGGACACTGACCGTCTCACCTTCAACGACCTCAATGATCTCCGGCGTCAGGTGCGAACGAATGGCGGTGCCGTAAACATGGACCACGCCGTCCTTACGCTCCACCTTCTCGCGGCCCGGACGGGTCCTGTACTTCGACCTGGCGTTGGTACGCGAGTTGGTGCCGCTCTTGTAGCGAACGCCGGGCTTCAGACGATCGGCCCTGATAGCCACCGCGTAGTGCGGCTCACCGAGAGGCACCGGCATGTCGTAGAGCAGCTGCATCTTGTCGCCGGAGATATCGATCAACTGGTGGTTCTGCGGATGCAGGGGACCAACCGGGTTAAAACGATCGATGGCCAGCTTGTTGAGAGAGACCAGGTACTTGCCCTGCGGCTCAACCGAGTCGCCTTCCATGGTCATCAGGTGACCGATGTTGTAGTGGACCGGAAGCTTGTCAAGGATCTTGCCTTCACAATAGTTCCACTTGGTCACCAGACTGTCGACGTAGATCGACGTGTAGACCACGCACGGCTTGGAATCATACTGCGTATGCAGCGGACCAAGGCCGACCGACAGTTGAAGGTGCAACGACTTCTTGAGGTCCAGGATCGGCAGACCGTAGGGGTCCTTGCCGGCGAAGTCCTTGGCCGCGATCAGCTTCTGGATCTTGTCGAAGCTGTAGACCGAGGCATGGGTGTCCAGCTTGCCCGAGACGATGAGGAACTTGCCGTCGGGGCTGACATCGACGCCGTGCGGGGACTTGGGCTCGGGGATCAGGAAGAGAATGCCTTCCTTGGCCGACACGTCCATGGTGAGGACGTTGTGCCCGTTGATCTTCGTGGCCTTACCCGCCTTGACGAGTTCGTGCGCCTTCTTCCAGTTCACCACATGCAGGAAGTCGGTGTCCTTCTGCGAGCAGCCGGCCTCAAACGGCGGGCGGCCACGCTCGATACCGCCGACATAGCGTTCCGAGCAGAAGGAGTTGGTGAACGACCAGCCGTCGGACGGGCCCTTGCCGAAGTCGGACAGGTCCTGGCTGTACGGAGGCATCTCGATCGAGAAGGACTCGGCCTCGTTGATGCGACCCTTCTTGCGGTCGAATTTCCAGTAGGTAACCGCGCCACGATACTTCTCGTTGAACTGGCTCAGCGGCACGTAGCCCGAACCGCGGAACGGAGCGGCGTACTGGGCTGCCTCGATCACCCAATCGGTGTTCGGCGAAACAAAGGCACCGCCATGCTCCGACTTCATGATCGGGTTGACGACGATCTGCTTGGTCTCAAAGTCGTGCAGATCCACCACAGCGATACGCGGGTTGTTCTTGTCGTTGATGAACAGATATTGGCCATCGTAGACACCGTTGGTCTCTGAAATGGCCGGGTGGTGGGTGTCGCCAAACAGGATGTCCTTACCGTCAACCCTGCCCTGGGCCAAAACCGCCTTCGACTCGTCGTCGTAGCCGTAGCCCTGCCACGGTTCCGGCGTAAAGACGGCGACGTACTTCAGGATCCGCATAGACGGAATACCGTATACGATCACCTGGCCGCTCTGGCCACCAGAACTGAACGCGATAAACTCGTCGCGCTTACCTGTCGGGACGTAGGTCTTGGCGGCTGCCAAGACGTCTTTCTGCGTAAGGCTGCGACGTTTCATGACATCGTCGAGAGATTCGGCAGACCACGCCTCAGCGGCGGCCCCCATGCCGATACCCACGGCGGTCAGCGTCATTAACGCCTTCCGATAAAAGGGTTTCATGGATCGGTACCTTCCTTGCTAGACTTTACAGTTTGCACTCGAATGATGCATTCACAACACACGGCGGCTGGCCCACCTTTTTCTTGTATTGCAGATTTAGGCGCACAACATGGACTAAAGTCTTGATCACGGTCAAGCCCTGATTTGCATGGTTTTTGCGTAGAATTCGGTATCTTTGCGCAGAATTCGGCCCGTACCGTCCATAACGCCTCGGATGATGAGAGAGAATGATGACCACAATATGTCGCGCGCCACACTTTTAAGGAGGTTAGTTCGTTTTTAGCCCTCCAGAATACGATTTCTGCTGCAGCCAATCCAAATTTCTGTATTAAAGTCCATGCTCCGGAACCCGTCAAAATGTAAGGACCCTCATGACCACAACATATCGCGCCGCAGTTCGTTTTTTTGCCGTCTTCTTCCTGTTTGCCGGCATCACCGCGGGAGGGGCGGGAGAGGTGCTTTCAGAAGATCCCGGGATCGGGGGCCGCTTCCTGCTCCGCGATCATAACGGGCGCATTGTCACCGACTCCGACTTCCCGGGACAATACCTGCTGGTCTACTTCGGCTACACTTTTTGCCCCGACATCTGCCCGACCTCGCTCGGCACCATCACCCAGGCCATGGAGCTGTTGGGCCCGGAAGCGGAGAAAGTGACTCCGTTGTTCATCACCGTCGACCCTGAACGGGACACGGCCATGCAGCTCTGGGAGTACGTCCAGCATTTCCATCCGCGCCTGGTCGCGCTCACCGGACCCACGGAAATGATCAGCCGCATCGCCAAGGCCTACAAGGTCCGCTACGAAAAGATCCAGCTCCCCGGAAGCGATCCAGGCACCTACACCATCGACCATTCGGCGGGCGTGTTCCTGATGGGGCCGGACGGCAAGTTTCGGGTCAAGATGGCTCACGGCATTCCACCCGAGCAAATGGCCGACCGAATCAAGGATTTCTTCTGAACCGCGTCATGTGCCGATGTCCACCGTCCGCTCCGGCGGCGCCCGGTCGGCTCACGCAGACAGATCCTCCTCGGCGAGCAACTGGTCGAACAGGCGCCACGTCTCCATGGCTTCGTCGGACGAAACCTTGCGTACCGCGTGTCCCAGGTTGATGAGCACGTACTCGCCGGGCTCCGGCAGTTCGTCCATCATGAAGGTGAGGCTCGCCATCCGTTCCACACCCTTGGCGGAACACCGTGCGGTCAATCCTTGTACTTCTTCCACCTTCATAGGAATGGAAAGGCACATGGCGTTTCCGATCAAAACCGTTATTTCCGCCACCCCAGCTTAATTCAGGAGTAACGTGACGGGAAACAATCATTTCGTCATGTCGGAAATCATGATCCTCGGTGTGGGCAACACGGTTCTCCCGGACGAGGGACTTGGCACGCATCTCCTACATACATGGTCGAGACACGGACCGGCATCAGGGGGCATTCAGCGTTCGCGTTCGCCGGCTCCGAACATTGGGTTTGCATATGGCCATAACCCATCGCATGCCACCCTTCGGGTGTTCAAAGAGTTTCCCCCTTGGGTTCCTGAAGTTTAAGGATTCCAATGACCGAATCCTGAGGCCTTTTCTCTTGAACAAAATGCGGAACGGCAATACGGTCCTTCGTTAAGGGGGCGATTGGTTGGGGGCGGCGACGGGTCGGCTCCAGGTGGGGCGAGCAAGGGTTTAAGGGCGAAGAAATAAACGCCCGGAGGTGTGATGTCGCGGAACGGAACTGTTCTCCTGGTCGAGGACAACCCTGGTGATGCGAAGCTGATCCAGGAGCTCCTTAATTCAGGGGAATCCGACCACATCATCCACCATGTGGATGACGGCGCAAAGGCCGTGGCCTTCCTGCGCAGAGTCGGAGACTACGGCACGTCTCCCCGTCCGGATTTGATGATCCTCGACCTTAATCTCCCGCGAAAGAGCGGCCGGGAAGTCTTGGCGGAGGTTAAGGGCGATGCCGGCCTGCGTTCGATTCCCATCGTCATCCTGACGACGTCTGAGGCCGAGCAGGACATCCTCAACTGCTACGAATTGCACGCCAATTGCTACGTCACCAAACCGGCGGACTTTGACGATTTCAACAACGCCATGCGGATGATCGACGATTTCTGGCTCGGCACCGCGAACCTGCCGGTCAGGTAATTATCCCTTGAGACCTTTTGTAAGCTGCCGGGTCGAAGACATCGACCTGGATCGCGGTGTCACGCGCTTCCGCCGCCATCAACTTCTCATGCTCGGTAAAATCCACCACCCCGGCCGCCAAGGCATGAGCGGGCCGTCATTCCCCGCGGGTCTCTCGCGGCGGGGTGAGACCGTCCAGCAGGTTGAGAGGTTTAAGTCTATGAAAAGAATTGGCGACCCCAGCGGGATTCGAACCCGCGTCGCCAGCGTGAAAGGCTGGTGTCCTAGGCCTGACTAGACGATGGGGTCGCAGGCTCAGTCTCCTACCCCCCGGCGGCGACAAAATCAAGCGCAAAGCAACGAAACCGCATTGGACCCCTGGATCGTGTGGCTCCCCCCCCCTACCCTTTGGTGTGTTACGATCCAGCGCGGCCTCCCGTACAATCCAGCATCCCGTCCGGAGGGAACCTTGGTCATTACCTTTCACGCAACCGTTTTTCCGTAAGAAAACCAAAGGAGTCCAGCTCATGCTGCAGGGTAAGATCCTCGTCGCCCAGGGTGGCGGTCCCACCGCGGTCATCAACCAGTCGGTCGTCGGCGTGGTCCAGGAGGCCAAGAAGCTGGCCGGGGTCACCAACGTCTACGGCGCGCTGCACGGCGTGTCCGGCATCTTGAAGGAGGACTTCCTCGATCTTTCCCTGGAAAGCAACGCCAACCTGGAGGCGGTCGCCGCCACCCCCTGCGCCGCGCTAGGCTCGACCCGCGACAAGCCGGATACGGCCTATTGCAAGGAGATCTTCAAGGTCCTCAAGGCACACAAAATCGGCACTTTCTACTATATTGGCGGCAACGACTCGTCCGACGCGCTGCATACCCTCGGCGAGGAGGCGCGGAAAGCCAAGTACGCGCTCAACTGCATCCACATCCCCAAGACCATCGATAACGACCTGATGATCAACGATCACACGCCCGGGTACCCTTCCGCGGCCAAATTCGTCGCCAGCGCCTTCGCCGGGGTCAACCAGGACAACGCGGCCCTGCCGGGCGTCTACGTCGGGGTCGTCATGGGACGCCACGCGGGCTTCCTGACCGCGGCCTCCGCAGCCGCGCGCCGCTTCGAAACCGACGGCCCGCACCTCATCTACTGCCCGGAGCGCACCTTCGACATGGACGCCTTCACCGCCGACGTAAAGGAAATCTACAACCGGATCGGGCGCTGTGTGGTCGCGGTCTCGGAGGGCATCCACGACTCCGAGGGCGCTCCCATCGTCACCAAGCTGGCGAAGGAGGTCGAGAAAGACGCCCACGGCAACGTTCAGTTGTCGGGCACCGGCGCCCTGGCCGACCTGCTGACCGGCCAGATCAAGCAGAAATCGGACATCAAGCGCGTGCGCGGCGACACCTTCGGCTACCTGCAGCGCTCCTTCCTGGGATGCGTCTCGGACGTCGACGCCAGCGAGGCCCGCGCGGTGGGCGAAAAGGCGGTGCTGTTCGCCAACGCCGGCAACCGCAAGGGCACGGTGACCATCCACCGGGTCGGCAAATATGCCGTCGAGTACCGGCTCTCGCCGCTGGAGGCGGTGGCCGGCAAGACCAAGGTGATGGCCGACGAGTTTATCAACGAGGCCGGAAACGACGTAACGGGCCGGTTCATGCGCTACGTCAAGCCGCTGCTGGGCACCGGCGGCCTGCCCCCGGTGGCGCGCTTCGACCCCGCCAACACGGTCGGCAAGGTCCTGGCCAAGAAGAAGGCGCCAGCCAAGAAGAAGGCGCTGGCCAAGAAGAAAAAACAAGCCAGATCTTAAGGTTTCAAGGGTGCGCGCTCCTGGAAAGGCGCGCGCCCTTACGATCCCAGGGTCTTATACATGACATGGGCATCAACGAAGCCGAGCCGGGCATGGCGGAAGGCGCCCGGCAGGGTGCCGGCGATTTCGAACCCCAATGACCTCCAGAGCCGGATCGCCCCCTCGTTGGTGGATACCACCAGATTGTACTGCATGGCCCGAAAGCCCCGGGTCCGGGCCTCGGTCTGGGAGTGGCGGCACATTTCCGAGGCGATGCCCCGGCCACGTGCCTTGGGTGCCACGATGTAGCCGCAGTTGCAGACATGCGCCCCCAGGGCCGGCTGGTTGGGTTTGATGTAGTAAGTGCCTACGATGCAATCATCTTGGTCCACGGCAACGAAGGTCGCCTCCGGACCGGCAACCCAGGCCTGAAATGCCTCCTTCTCGGTAATGTCGGGGGAGAAGGCGTAGGTTTCCCCGGCCCGGAACACGGGCTCGACAATACGCCAGGCAGCGCCCCAATCCGCCTCGTCGATCTGGCGAATGCGGATCATGGTTCTCCGCCTCACCACACCTTGGCCGCGTCGTCGATGAGCAACTGCGCCGTGACCCGTCCCTGCCAGTGGTTGGCGCGCAGCTTGCCCGCGACGTGCACCGGCGTCCCGGCGGTCCCCAGGAGGGACTTGCCCAGTTCACTGTCGGTGGCCCTGAACGCGATGGCGTTCAGTTTCCCCCCGCCTTCGCCCAGCAAAGAGCAGCGCACGTGACGTTCGCCAACCACGCTGGCGTAGCCCACGCGCACGCCGCCCAGCACGAAGCGCGGTTCCGGATTTTTGGCACCGAATGGCCCGGCCTGCTCCAGGACCCCGACCAGGTCCAAGGTCGCCCCCCGGGGGGTCAGAGCACCGTCGAGATACAGCGCCGGGACCGGAGGTTCGCCGCCCAGGGCCTTCTCCGCCCGTTCGACCAAGAAGGACCTCAGGGAGTCCAGGTGTCCCCGGACCACCGTAAACCCGGCAGCCATGGCATGCCCGCCGCCCTTGGCCAGAAGACCGGCCTGGCAGGCGGCGATGACGGCCGCACCCAGATCCATCCCCGTCACCGAGCGCCCCGAGCCGGTGCCCTTGTCGCCTTCCAGCGACACGACGCAGGCGGGCCGGTGGAACTGCTCCTTCAGGCGGCTGGCAACGATGCCCACCACCCCCGGGTGCCAGCCCTCGCCCGCAACCAGGATCAGGGGCCGGGCGTCCAGGTTCTCCGCCTCGATACGCTGCAGCGCCTCCTCCTGCACCCGGGCCTCGATCTCCTGGCGCTCGCGGTTGAGCTGGTCCAGCCTCCGCGCCAACACCTCCGCCTCGGCCGCGTCATTGGACGACAACAGACGCGCTCCCAGGTCCGAGGCCCCGACCCGTCCGCCGGCGTTGATGCGCGGCCCCAGGATGAAACCGGCGTGATAGGCTCCCGGTGGTTCGCGCACCCCGGCCACGTCGATCAGCGCGCGCAACCCCGGATTTCCCCTCCGCCCCATCACCTTGAGACCCTGCGCCACCAACGCCCGGTTGACACCCAGAAGCGGCACCACGTCGCAGACCGTGCCCAGCGCCACCAGGTCAAGCCATTGCAGAAGGTTGGGCTCGGAGCGTGTTTCAAACCATCCCACCCGACGCAGAATGCGGTTGAGCCCAACGCAAAACAGGAAGGCGACGCCGACCGCCGCCAGTTGGCCCAGATCCCCCGGCTCGTCCAGACGGTTAGGGTTGATGACCGCTACCGCCTTGGGCAGTCTCGCCTCGGCCTCGTGGTGGTCCACCACCACCACGTCGAGCCCAATGTCGGCCGCCGTCTCCAGGGCATCGAAGGCGGCGGTGCCGCAGTCGACGGTCACGACCACCGACACGCCCTCGGCACGTAGCGCCTTCAGTGCCGCCTCGCCCGGACCATAACCCTCCGCCCTGCGGTCGGGGATATAGATCCGGGGCGGGGTGCCCACTGCCGAAAGGTAACGGTGCAGCAGTGCCGACGAGGTGGCGCCGTCCACATCGTAGTCCCCGAAGACGGCAATCTTTTCACCCTGCATCACGGCGCTGGCTAGGCGTTCACAGCCGTCCTCCATACCCTTGAGCGTGTCCGGGTCGGGCAGCAGCTCCTTGAGAGTGGGGTTGAGGAAACCCTCGGCCTCGTTCAGCCCAATGCCCCGCGCCGCCATCACACGCCCGATGATCTCGGGCACGCCCAAGCGCTGGGAGAGCGCCAGCGCGGTGCGCTCGTCCCCGCCACGCGACAGCCAGCGCCTGCCGGTGAAGGAGCGCTCGATGCCCAAGACATACGAAGAAGTCGAGGTATCCATTTTCCTAGAATAGGGGCATCCGCCATCCGGGGAAAGAAAGCAGGTTCAGCCTGCTTTCTTTCATGTCCGGAGATCGAAGAACCGCAACGGCCGTTCCAACGCATGGGACCGAAGGAATGGCTCTTTCCTCCTCGAAATCAGCCACCCACGATCATAGCTGGGTGTCAGTCAGAACTGCTCTATGCGGATCACGCGGGGGGGCTCTACCACCGTATCGAGGGACTCGATCTTCGAAAGCGCCGCGCTTACCGAGGCTTCGTCGGTCTCGTGGAAGATCATGACGACCGGAACCGCTTCATTCGGCGCGCGGCCGTGCTGGAGCAGGCTTTCCATGGAAACCGCATGGTCGCGCAGAATGGCCGCCACGTCGGCGAAGACACCCGGAAGATCCAGCAGCGTCAGGCGCACATAGAAGGCGCCGCGGTGGCGTTCCATGGGCACCGTCGGAATGTCCGTCAGGTCAGCCGCCGGAACGCCCAACGTCGGCACGTTGCGGCCGCGGGCGATGTCGGCGATGTCCGAGACCACGGCCGATGCGGTCGGCTTCTCGCCGGCGCCGCGGCCGACGTACATGGTGGCGTCGGTGAGATTTCCGTCCGCCACGACGGCATTGAACACGCCTTCCACCTTGGCGATGGCAGCGTCCGCCGGGACCATGCAGGGGTGGACACGCTGCTCGACGCCCGCGTCGCCGATGCATGTGACCCCCAACAACTTGATCCGGTAGCCGAGTTCGTCGGCAAACTGGATGTCCAGGGCGGAGACGTGGCGGATTCCCTCCACGTGCACCGCGTCGAAGTCGAGACGGCAGCCGAAGGCGACCGAGGTCAGGATGGCCAGCTTATGCGCCGTGTCGACGCCGTCCACGTCAAAGCTGGGGTCGGCCTCGGCATAGCCCAGTTTCTGGGCTTCCTTGAGCACGTCGCCGAACTCGCGGCCCGTCTCGCGCATGGTGGTAAGGATGTAGTTGCTGGTCCCGTTGAAGATTCCGTAGACCCGCGCAATGCCGTTGCCCACCAGCCCCTCGCGAATGGCCTTGATGATGGGGATGCCGCCCGCCACCGCCGCCTCATAGCCGAGCGTCACGCCTTTCTCCTCGGCGATTTCCGCCAGCGCGTTGCCGTGGTGCGCGATCAGGGCCTTGTTGGCCGTCACCACGTGCTTGCCGGCATTCAGCGCCACCTCGCAAAGCTTCTTGGCGATGCCGCCCGAGCCGCCGATCAGTTCCACCACCACATCAACGTCGTCGGCGTCAATCAAGGCCAGGGCGTCGTCGTACCAGGTAACACCGTCCAAGGGCAGGACCGCCTGGCGGTCACGGTTCATTTCCGCCACAGCAACCAGCTTGATGGGCCGCCCGCAACGGCTCTCCAGCAGGGCAGCGTTCTCGACCAGTTCCTTGACCGTGCCGCCGCCGACCGTTCCCAGGCCGGCGACACCGACCCTCAGTGCCTCGCTCATGCTTCCCGCTTCCGTTCCGCGTCTTCCAGGATCTTCTCGTAGCTCTTGAAGAACTGCTTGATGCTTCGGACGGCCTGGCGCGAGCGGTGCAGGTTCTCCACCAGCGCGATGCGCACATGGCCGTCACCGTGCTCGCCGAAGCCGACGCCGGGCGACACCGCGACCTTGGCTTCGCGCAGCAGAAGCTTGGAAAACTCCAGCGAGCCCAGATGCCTGAAGGCCGGCGGCAACGGCGCCCAGGCGAACATGGTGGCCTCGGGCGACGGCACGCCCCAACCGGCGCTATGCAGACCCTCTATAAGCACATCGCGGCGCTCTTTGTAGAGCGCGCGGATCTCGTCGACGCAGTCCTGGGGGCCGTTGAGCGCAGCCGTGGCAGCCACCTGCACCGGCGTGAAGGCACCGTAATCCAGATACGACTTGATCCGAGTCAGGGCCGAGATCAGCTCCTTGTTGCCACAGGCGAAGCCGATGCGCCAGCCAGGCATGTTGTAGGTCTTGGAGACCGAGGTGAACTCCACCGCAATATCTTTGGCGCCTTTGATCTGCAGGATGGAAGGCGGCGGATCGTCGTTGAAATAGATCTCGGAATAGGCCAGGTCCGACAGGATCCAGATGCCATGAAAGCGGCAGAAGTCCACCACGCGTTCGAAAAAGTCCAGGTTGGCGAGCTGGGCCGTCGGGTTGTTGGGGTAATTGAGGATCACCGCCGTCGGTTTCGGCACGCTGTGCTGCACGGCCCGGTCCAGGGCCGCAATCAGATGCTCGTCCGGCGTGATGGGAATGTTGCGTACCACGGCGCCGGCAATGATGAAACCAAAGGGATGGATGGGATAGCTGGGGTTGGGCACCAGCATCACATCGCCCGGGCTCGAAATGGCCGACGCCAGGTTGGCCAGCCCCTCTTTGGAACCCAGCGTCACAATGGCCTCGGTCTCGGGGTCGATGGAGACACCAAAGCGGCGCTCGTAATAGCTCGACAGCGCCTTCCTCAGGCCCGGAATTCCGCGCGAATTGGAATACCGGTGGGTCTTGGGGTTGTCCAGCGCCTCCTTGAGCTTGTCGACAATATGCTTGGGCGTCGGCTGGTCCGGGTTGCCCATGCCTAAGTCGATGATGTCGTCGCCGGCAGCACGGGCGCGTGCCTTCATCGCATTCACTTCGGCGAATACGTAGGGCGGCAGGCGTCTGATCTTGTAGAATTCGTGCTCCATGGCTTTGACTTTCTCGGGTTAAACTTCACTGGGCTCGGGTTAAACTTCACTGGGCTCGGGTTAAACTTCACTGGGCTCGGGTTGAACTTCACGGACTTTAAAACGAAACGACCACACCCCGACACTCCGGCAGAAACCGGAGCCCGGGGTGGCTTCTCTACTAACCGCGTGCGCGGCGTCGAGGGGCCGATTAGAACGTGAGGTAAACCTCCGCCCGCTGGTTCCCGGCCTCGCCAGACGGCATGATCTCGTAGTAGAGCGGCTCGCGGTCCGAACGCGCGTCCACGGTCATCGTACCACTCGGCACTCCCATACGCGAAAGTTCGCCGGCAACGACCTGGGCCCTCTCGGCCGAGACCTGCCGGTTTACCGCCTGATGACGGTTCATGTCCATGGTCCGGGTGCGGCTGGATGCATGCCCGACCACATGGACCCGGGCCCCGTACCGGCTCTGCAGGTCACTGACCTGCTTCAAGATGCTGTTGTCGTTAGCACTCAGGTCTGCCGTGCCGCTGGGGAAGAAGATGGTCGCCACCTTGACCATATCCTGGCCCGAGGCTACGGGCGCCGGTGCGGCAGCCACCGGCGAAGCGACCGCCGGAACGTCCATCTCGCCCTGAATGCCGGCCCCGTCAATCACCACCGTACCGAAGTCCTGGTAGGCAGCCATGGGCTGGCTGTAGGCGAGGGCCGAACCGCCATCCTGTCGTTCGCCCGAGGGACGGGTCTGGGCCAGATTGCGGCGGTAAACATCCATGACGTCGGTCGGCCCCTCGGTTGCCGGCGGCGTTGCCTCAGCCAAAGGCCGAGCAGCGACAGGCGCCATCGGCACTGCCGGCGGCGGCGGCGCGGTGGCAGCGGGTTCGTTGTCGGCCCCCGCATTGACAGCCTCGCCCTGACGGGCAATGGACCCGGGGGCGTAGCGGCGCCCTCCGCTGTCACCCGCCAAGCCCTCAGCCGGCGTCTTGGGCCGTTCGGGAACGCTTGTCAACGACGGGAACGACTTGCCCGCGCTCCCGCCCGCCGTGCCATCCAATGCCTTGTCAGCGGTGCCGGTCTCGGTCGCCTCGTCCTCTCCGGCAAAGGATTCGACGGTTCCCTTGTACCATTCCACGGGATTGACCGCGTCCGGAATCGAGGAACACCCCGTCAAAGTCAACGCCGTGAAGGAGACTGCCAGAACGAACTGTCCAAGCCCCTTCCGCCGGTCCAGAATATTCGCCATAAAACCCATTTCGTATTCGCTCGTCATATCAGTTCCCACCAGCTACGCGCCCACCCGGACGATCAAGGGTTCCCGCCCCTCGGTTGCCATAAGCTGCGGCGTCTTCGCCGCTCGCTCGGAATGCCCGGCACCCCCCGGACCTGAAAGTTTTTGTGCACTGCAAAAAACTTGTGTAAGATTTCGCCTGGAACAGTAAACTGCAACCTCGCGTCAAACAAGGAACTTGTGAACCGGCAGCATCACGCTGACTTCTCCTTTGTCCAGACAATGCATTGGGAAGACAGTCTAAATCTCGAACAAGCGGAAGGCAGACCGGTTTCGCATTGACGCAGGAACAGAGACGGCACAGGACCGAAACGGACGTCCCTTATCATCCGTCACCGAAGCCTGATTCGACTACGGAGGACCAGAAATCATGACAGAGGAAACGGGCCGGACGCCCCCCTTTCCCAACGCCGAGACCGTATCCCATGCGATGGTCGACATCGCCCGGCGCAGCCAGCGCCTGGTCAGTGATTTCCTGGAACGTCAAGCAGACAATGGGGGCCAAGGCGCAGCAGATCCCTTGAATGTCGGCAGCGCCTTCATGGAGATGACGGCACGCATGATGAACAATCCGGGGGGACTTGTGCACGCGCAGATGGCGCTGTGGCAGGACTACGTAAATCTGTGGCAGAACGCCACCCAGCGCATGCTGGGCGAGGAAGTGGCCCCGATCATCAAGCCGGAACGCGGCGACCGCCGTTTCAATGACGAGGAGTGGACCGAGAACGAGGTCTTCAACTACATCAAGCAGTCCTATCTGTTGACCGCCCGCTGGGTACAGAACACGGCAAATCAGGTCCAGGGCCTGGACGACAGGACCGCTCAGAAGGTGGATTTCTACACCCGCCAGTTCGTCGATGCGCTAAGCCCCTCGAACTTTGTCCTGACCAACCCCGAAGTCCTGCGCAAAACCGCCGAGACCGGCGGCGAAAATCTTCTCAACGGCCTGAAGAACCTGCTCGACGACCTGGAACGCGGCCAGGGTAGGCTCGCCATCCGCATGACCGATCTGGACGCCTTCGAGATAGGTAAGAACGTGGCCACCACGCCGGGCAAGGTGGTCTATCGCAACGACCTGATGGAGTTGGTGCAATACAACCCCTCCACCGAGACTGTCTGCCAGACGCCGCTCCTGATCATCCCGCCGTGGATCAACAAGTTCTACATCCTGGACCTACGCGAGGAAAACTCCTTCATCAAATGGGCGGTAGACCAGGGGCATACGGTGTTCATCGTCTCCTGGGTCAACCCGGACGAGAGGCACCGCGACAAGGATTTCGAAGACTACATGCTGGAAGGGCCGCTGGCAGCACTGGACGCGGTCGGGCAGGCGACCGGCGAGACCGGCGTCAACGCCGTCGGCTACTGCATCGGCGGCACGCTGCTCTCGGCAACCCTGGCCTACATGGCGGAAAAGGGTGACGCGCGTATCAAGTCGGCGACCTTCTTCACCACCTTGACGGACTTCGAGGAACCGGGCGAGCTTTCCGTCTTCATCGACGAAGAGCAAGTCTCCAACATGGAAGAAAAAATGGATGAGCGCGGCTTCCTCGAAGGCTCGGAGATGGCGACCACCTTCAACCTGCTGCGGTCCAATGACCTCATCTGGTCCTTCGTCATCAACAACTACCTGCTGGGCAAGGATCCCTTCCCCTTCGATCTTCTGTATTGGAACTCGGATTCGACACGCATGCCGGCCCGCATGCATTCCACGTACCTTCGAAGGATGTACCTGGAGAACAAGCTGATCGAACCCGGGGGAATCCGGCTCGACGGGGTCGACATCGACCTCTCTAAGATCAAGACGCCGTCCTACCTGCTCTCGACGAAAGACGACCACATTGCACCCTGGAAAAGCACCTATGCCGCCACGCGCCTGTTCAAGGGTGCGGTGCGGTTCGTGCTGTCGGCGTCGGGCCATATCGCAGGCGTCATCAATCCACCGGTGTCGGGCAAGTACTGCTACTGGACCAACAGCCGCAAGAACAAGGACCCGGAGGCTTGGCTGGAAAAGGCGGTCAAGATCGACGGCTCCTGGTGGCCGGACTGGGACACGTGGGTCAAGAAGCACGCCGGCAAGAAGGAAATCCCGGCCCGCAAGCCCGGCGACGGCAAGCTGAAGGCGATGGACGACGCCCCCGGCCCGTTCGTCAAGGCACGGCTGATATAACGGTTTCTTAGCCTCGCTTCGGTAAGACCCCATGTCCTATTCGGACATAGGGTCTTAGGGCTTTTTTCCGTGGCCGTCTTGTTTCGCCCTCCCATTATACAGTAAATTGTGGGCATTGGATTTTCTGAATTGCTCCAAAGGAAAACGAGCCAATGAAGAAACTCACGTCTATTGCGGGCGCGCTTGTGTTTGGGCTTACGGTTTCTGGGACCGCGTCGGCTCAGTCGGACAAGGACGCGCTGATCGAACGGGGCAAGAGGGACTACATGCTCTACTGCTCGGCCTGCCACGGTAAGGACGCGCGAGGCCAAGGGCCGATGGCCGAGATTCTGAAGACACCGGTTCCGGACCTGACCCGCATCTACCGCGGCACGGGGGAGTTTCCCTATCGGCGGGTTTACAAGATCATCGAGACCGGCGGTCAGATCATTGGCCACGGCGGCGAGATGCCGGTGTGGGGCGAAACCTTCGGCGCCGAGCGCGCGATCAAAATCAACGAACTGATCCATTACATCGAAACCGTCCAGTCCGGGCATTGATACCAGGCCGGAAAAGGTCAAACCGGAGTCCGGTGCGAGAAGCTGCCTTCCATCGGTCAGTCCAATTTGGCGGTCAGTCCAATTTGGCGGTCAGTCCAATTTGGCGATCAGTCCAATTTGGGAAACGGGCCGATGTAGCCGACGTAGGCTGCGGCCTCCGACGGATCCCTCAGCTTGTCCCGGTCCGACTCTCCGTAGGGGTGTTGAACGACGCTCATCAGGTAGCCGAAACCGCCCACGTCCGGATACCAGTAGGCCGACGTGGTCTCGGAGCCGTAGGGCGCGGTCTGAATGCGGGTCAGATGCTTGGTTTCGACGTCGTAGGCCCAGAACGCGTCGTTCTGATGGCCGGCATTGGTATCCTCGCCGATAATCAGGGTGTCGTGGCCGGTGACGAAGGTCAGGTTGTCCGGGTTGGCGATGCCGTCTACGTCGCACATGTTGTCGTTGTCCCCGGCATCCCCGGCCATGCGCCCGGAGACCTCCCCGGATATGGACTTGGCCACATAGTCCGAGCCGATGGCCGCGTCGCGTCCCACCTTCAGGCGATAGACGGTACCGCAGGCGTTGTAGGGCAGCCGGACGTGGTTCCCGTTGCCGGCGTCATACCTTCCGGTCGGCTTGCCCTTCTTGCGGTTGTCCTCCATGCCGCGAGTGATCGCGGACATGGCGAGGTAGGCGGTGTTCCGGTCGGGATCGAAAGTGAATCCCTCCATCTTGCGGAACTCGGTGGTGGCGCCCCTGAGACCGGCGTAGCGCCGCGTCTCGATGCGCGACGCCACCGTTTCCATGCCCTGTTTTACTCTCAGGCACTCAAACCCGACCATGGTGTTGACCGGGCTGAAGTCCCCGGGACAGGTGCCCGCCGTCTTGTCGCCCCGGGCGGTCTCGAAGATGTCGGCGAACTTGATTTTGCCCTTGATCCGGGCAGCGATCTCGTGATCGGTCGCGTGACCGAGGTCGATCCATGTGACCTCGGCGCTGCCCCCGTTTGCAGTGCCCGTCTGTGTCCATTTCAGGGCATAAAGGCGGCCCGCCGATAGGTCGTCGGCCTTATCGGCGACGAACATGTAGAGGCCGACGTTGGTGCCGTCGTCGGTGATGTAAACGGTCTTGCGGTCCGCCATCACGTAGGCCAGTTCGACGGAGACCCGGCCCATGGCATATTGCTTGACCGGCAAGGCATTGCCCTCGGCGTCAACGGCAACCTCGGTCGGATAGCCGTAGGCATAGGGATTGAAGACGGACCGGACCTCATCCAGGGACGCCTTATCGGGATCGAGGCCAAAGTAACGCACCATATCTTTGGTGTATTTGTCCACGTCGGACATCGACCCGGCCGCCCCGAAGGCCCGGGCGTTGGGAGGATACTCTTCGGACCCCAGGTGGCTGCCCCAGGGAGTAACGCTGCCCGCGCAAGGCGTCCAAAGGCCGCCGACGGACGAGAAGTCGATGGGCCTCGTGCTTATCGCCGTTAGGGCTCCCGAGGCGTCCTGCTTGAGTTCGCTCAAGTACATGGCCCCGGGACGGGACTCGAAATGGGTGAGGTTATAGAGCTTGCCCCCCGAGACCAGCAGCGAGGAGAAATCGGCCCGGTTCGAGACCTCGGGTGCGCCGTTCTTGCCCCTCACCGGGGCACCCGTCCCATCCGTCAACCGGCCGAAGATGGCACCGCCAACCCTGTCGCCGGAGCGCAGAAGGGTATGAAAGCCGATCGCGTGCCGTCCCTTACCCGCGATCTCGACCGATCCGGAGGCCCGGACGGCCCGTTTTTCGGCATCGGTGACGGGAACCTGCAAGGGCGCGAAGGACAGGCTCGGCTTCGGCCCCGCGTCCGCCGCACCAGCCCCCAACAGGAGCGCCAGCACAGTCACCCCGAACATGTGTTTGTTCAAATTCATAAGTTCCCTCCTGCCCCGACCGGCGGGGCATGGCCGCTATTGTTGGCTTGTCCTTTTGTATTCGCGCCACATGTGTTCGTAGGTCTCTTCGAGATTGTAAACGAAACCCGGCGTATCAAACAGAGGGGAGGTGTTCCGGCTCAGGGCCAACCGAGCCCGGAGGGCGGCGAGGCGGTCGCGGTCAACGGCCAGTTCGACGGCCAGTCGCGTATATTCCTCACGATCTTTGGCGATGAGTTCCGGCAGTTCCACGGTTTTCAACAAGCTGGCCCCCACCCGGCGGGCGAAGCTGTCTCCGATGCGTGTCAGTACCGGCAATCCGGCCCATAGGGCATCCCGGGCCGTGGTATGGGCGCCGTAGAAGAAGGTGTCGAGAAACAGGTCCGCCACCCGGTGCCGTGCGAGGTGGCGGTCGTTGGGCTGGCGCTCGGCGAAGACCAGCCGGTCCGGGTCAACGCCCCGGGCTCCGACCTCGCGCCGCAGGTTGGCGGCAACAACGTCACTGCCCTTGAACAACCACAGTACACTGTCGGGAACTTCCTGCAGAATCTCCATCCAGGTATCGAAGACCTCCGGCTCGAGCTTGTAATTGCTGTTGAAGCAGCAATACACGAAAGCCCCGTCGGGGAGACCGCAGTCGGATCTCCTGGGGATGTCGGGGTGGATGGGCTGACGGTGGTCGTTGACCTGATAACAATGGGGAAGGCGAATGACGGTCTCGTCGTAGAACGCCGCTTGCTCGGGTGGAATCACGGTCTCGTCGGCAAGAATGTAGTCGACGAAAGCGGCCCCCATGGTTCCGGGGTAACCGAGATAGTTGACCTGGACCGGTGCCGGTCGCAAGGCCAGAATCTCAGGCCGGCCATGGGCGGTGTAGGCAGTGAGGTCGACCAGGATGTCGATGCCGTCGGCATAGATACACCGCGCCGCCTCGGCGAAGGACTGGCCGTGCAGGTCGATGAAGGCGTCGCAGCCCTCGACGATCCGCTGGCGGCAGGTGCTGCCGTCGTCGACGGACAGGGAATAACCATGAACGGCGAAACGCTCCCGATCGTGAAGATCGAACACTCCCGCCACGAGATGGGCCACCGGATGCTCCCGGAAATCGGCGGACAGGTATCCGATGCGCAGTCGCTCTTTGGATGCGGGCCGGGCGTGTTCGAATGCCGGCTGGTTCGGTGTCTTCTTGGCCTTGTCGGCCACCTGTCGGGCGTGGGCGCGCGCGATCAGTTGCTGTTCCCGCTCGTCGAAAGGAAGCGATAGGGTGGAGAACGGCGAAATCACATTCGACCCGTCACCCAGGGTGCCCTCCGAAACCATGCCCTTCAGGCGCACGATCAGGCCATCGAGGTCTCGCCAGTCACAGGCCTTCATCTTGATCTGGATGAGGCTGCAGAGATAACGCGGATTTGTGGGAGAGAGCGACAGCGCCCGCCCCAAGGCGTCCTCCGCCATAAGAAGGTTATTGGCCTTGTCGTGGATATTGCCCAGGTTGAACCACGCATCGACTTGATCCGGCTGGATCCGGGTCGCCTCTCCGAACATCTCCCGGGCCTCGGGATAGCGTTCCTGCTCATCGAGCAGCGTGCCGAGGTTGTTGAGGGCGTCGGCGTGGGCCGGCTGGACCGCGAGCAGGGCGCGGAATTCCCGTTCGGCATCCGACGTCCGCCCCTGGTGCATCAGGGCGGTTGCCAGGTTGAAGCGCGTCTGGGCGTCACCTGGGTTGGCGGTGATCGCATGGTCATAAACCTTGATCGCCTCCTCGTGGCGTCCCGAGTTCTGCAGGAGGTTGCCGAGGTTGTTCCAGGCCAGGACATGGCCAGGAAAGAGGGCCGTCACTTGCCGATAGGCGGCTTCGGTCTCTTCCAGTCGGCCAACCTCCTCGTAGGCCTTGGCGAGATTGAAGCGGGCATCCGGAAACTTGGGCTGCAAATCGACAGCGCGTTGCGCCGCCTCGACCCCGCCGGCCGCATCGCCGTTCCGGCACAGGGCCGCAGCCAGGTGGTTCCACACGTGCCCGCTGTCGGGGAAGAGTTCAACGCTACGCCGCAACGCTACGACGGCTTCGTCCATCTCGTCCAATTCCATCAATCCCAGGCCAAGGAAGTGATAGGCTCCGGGGTGGGAAGGCTCCAGGTCCAGGGCCTGTCGGCATAGACCGACCGCCTCGCGAAAGCGCCCCGTTTGGCCCAAGCCGGCCGCCTGGTCAAGCAGCGGCGCCACCGTGCTCCCAGCCCGGGATGACAAAGGGCCCCCGCTCTTCCGGGCCCGTTTGACAGCACTACGGCGTTCCTTGCGGTTCATAGAGTCTCTCCAGCCGGTGCGGGAAGCCGGACCACGATCTTCCTCATGGTTTCCACCTTGCATGTAGTTTTTGGAAGGGGCATTCGTTCGTCGCGCAGAATCTGGAACAGGCTCTCCAACTCGCAGGGTATCGCATGTCCTGGTTCTCCCCCCATCCCCAGTAGAGGTTGGAGCCCCCGTTGACCCACCGGAGGTCCTCGCGCCGGAACAATACCACGCCACCGAAGAACCACGCCACCGAAGAAGATGTCCGGATTGTTGCTCACGCTCTGCTCGGAGCGGCCCAGCACGACGGTGCGAGCCTCGATACCGTACCAGATCAGCCGCGTCGGGGTCCGAAAATAGGTGTAGTCGGCCCAGAGAGGCAGGTAGTCCACATCGTGGAAGCAGTGACAATCGCTCTCGGCGGTCAGGGAGAAGCCGATGTTATTCAAGGACCCCCTGGTTGAAGGGCGAGCCCGTTTCCTGTTCCACCACCAGGATGCCGAAACGGATATTGCAGTCCCGGTAGGGGACAAGGCAAGCCGCTTGCCGGTTCTGTAAATTGGTCACGCCACCGGATGACGTTCTCCTCGGCACGCACTGGCGAGGTGCCTCATTACGCAACCGCCCGGAACCGATGTGCCATTGAGAATGGATTAAAGCCAAACGCGCTTCGCAAGCGGTGAAAGGTGGATACGGAAAAAATGGAGTTCTTAAGCCGGGTTGCAAGCCGGGGCGCCTGGCTCCATATTGGGTCCTCCGCCTCCCGGCGGCCCGGCACCCAATTAAGAGTGAAGATACGGCCATGCATGTCACCATCAATGGCGAAGAGCGCACCTTCGACGAAGCGCTGACCGTCGAGAAACTGTTGTCCAGGATCGGCCTCGACGCCCGCAAGGTGGCGGTCGAGCGCAACCTCGAGATCGTGCCCAAGTCCCAGTACGCCGAGGTCCCGGTAGGCGACGGCGATAAGCTGGAGATCGTCCATTTCATCGGCGGCGGGGCGGCGGCGGACGCCGGCGACGGCTTCGAGGTGGCGGGCAAGCAATACTGGTCACGCCTCTTGGTCGGCACCGGCAAATACAAGGACTTCGAGGAGACGGCCCGGGCCATCGGGGCCTCGGGGGCCGAAATCGTCACCGTGGCCGTGCGTCGGGTCAACGTCACCGACCCGGGCCAACCCATGTTGGTCGATTACGTGGATCCCAAGACCTACACCTACCTCCCCAACACCGCCGGCTGTTTCACCGCCGACGAGGCAGTGCGCACCCTCAGGCTGGCCCGCGAGGCCGGAGGTTGGGACCTGGTCAAGCTAGAGGTCCTTGGCGACCAGAAGACGCTTTATCCCAACATGCCCGAGACCATCTCCGCCGCAGAGACCCTGATCAATGAGGGTTTCAAGGTCATGGTCTATTGCAACGACGACCCCATCGCCGCGAAGCGGCTCGAGGACATGGGCTGCGTTGCCATCATGCCGCTGGGCTCTCTGATCGGCTCGGGGCTCGGCATTATGAATCCGATCAACATCGCGCTGATCAAGGAAAGCATCTCGGTGCCGGTTCTGGTGGACGCCGGCGTCGGCACCGCGTCGGACGCCGCGGTGGCCATGGAACTGGGCTGCGACGGGGTACTGATGAACACCGCCATCGCCAAGGCTGAGGACCCGATCAAGATGGCCCGCGCCATGAAGCTGGCGGTCGAGGCGGGACGCCTAGCCTACCTCGCGGGACGCATGCCTAAAAAACGCTACGCCGATCCCAGTTCGCCGCTGGCCGGCCTCATCTGAGGAAAAGGAGCGTCAATGATCGAACATGAAGGCTTCGTCCTCAAACACGTCGGTATCGACATGGAATTCTACGGCCCCGGCGGCAAGGGTCTCAAACCGGTCGAGGGGGTGGAGGAGCTTTACGGGCGCGAGAAGGAGAAGGCGACCATCTTCGCCCGTTCCAATGGAAGTTATTTCAGCGCCGAGGACCTGACCAAGATCTTCCTGGTGCAGACCGACGCTCCGCTTGGGAATTTCGTTACCGAGGGGGCGCCCGGCATGGGCCGCCAACTGGCCCGAGCCGTCTTCCCCATGGAGTTCGCCGAAGGCCTGCTCGCCGTGGAGACGGAGAAGGGCATGGCCGACGTCAAGCGTCTGAAGATTGCCATCGAACTGGAGCCAGGCCGGACACCCTAGGAGAGGCGAAAAACCTCTTTCCTTTTCAGCCCAAACGCGTATAACGCCTTGCTTCCGACGGGGTGAGCGAGACAGGAAATGACCCCTAAGATCGAACGGTTCCTGGCAGAGAAAGCCCCCGGCACGCCGTGCCTGGTGGTGGACCTGGACGTGGTGGCGGCCAACTACGAAAAACTGGCCCGTGCCCTCCCGACCGCGCGCATCTATTACGCCGTCAAAGCCAATCCCGGAGCCCCGGTGCTGAAGACCCTGGTCGGCCTCGGCTCCGCCTTCGACGCCGCCAGTTTCGAGGAGATCCAGATCTGCCTGGACGCCGGCACCAAGCCCAGCGACATCTCTTATGGCAACACGGTGAAGAAGGCCCGCGACATCGCCAGGGCCCATCAGGAGGGGGTCAGCCTCTTCGCTTTCGATTCCGAGGGTGAGTTGGATAAACTGGCGGCCCATGCGCCGGGAGCCAAGGTCTACTGCCGCATCCTGGTGGGGAACGAGGGTGCCGACTGGCCGCTGTCACATAAATTCGGTTGTTCGCTCGACATGGCGCGTGACCTGCTCGTCGATGCGCGCAATCGGGGACTCGACGCCCAGGGCGTCTCCTTCCACGTCGGCTCGCAGCAGACGGATCCCCAGCAGTGGGACCTCGCCATCGGGCGGACGGCAATGGTGTTCTCCGACCTCCGCGAAGCGGGCGTGGAGCTCAAGATGCTCAACATCGGCGGCGGGCTGCCGGCACGCTATCGCGACGACAGGCTACCCGAAATCGACACCTACGCCGAGGTGATCCTGAACTCGGTCCGCCGCCATTTCGGCAACACCCTCCCCGACCTGATCATGGAGCCCGGCCGCTCCGTCGTCGCCGAGGCCGGCGTCATCCATACCGAGGTGGTACTGGTGTCGAAGAAATCCCATGACGCGGCGGCCCCACGCTGGGTCTATTTTGACGTCGGCAAGTTTGGCGGCCTGGCCGAAACCCAGGGCGAGGCCATCCGCTACCCCCTCCGCACCCGCCACGATGGGGGGGCGGAGGGGCCGGTGATCATCGCCGGGCCGACCTGCGATGGGGCGGATATCCTCTACGAGAAGGCGGGCTACACCCTGCCGCTGGCGTTGCAGACCGGCGACTCGGTCGACCTGATCGCCGCCGGGGCCTACACGGCGCCCTACGCCTCGCAGCGGTTTAACGGTTTTCTTCCCATGGAAGAGCACTATATCTAAAGCACGAAACCTTTAGAGTATCCGTCCGCTCTGGTCCTGTTCCTCGCGGTCCATTCCGCTCCTGCCAACACGGCAGTCATCAACGATTATGTGGTGGTGGGGCACGTCCCGGCGGCAGTGAGGCCTCAGGTAATCCGGAAGCGCTGGAAGGCGGACGCCAGGTCGTCGCCGAAGTTACCGCTCTTCTGGATGATGGCGGCAGACTTAGGCAAGCCCTCGAGTGCCGGGTGCCCAGACGTATAGCTGGTCAGGAGCGCGAAGGGAATGTTCTCGGTCCGCTCGATGGCTCCCAACGCGCGGCAAAGGTCGACGCCCGACAGCTCGTCCAGCACCTGCGCGCAGATGAACATGTCCGGCTTGGTGCGCACACCCAGTTCCAGGGCCTCGAACGAGCGGTTGGTCCGGATCACCCGGTAACCGCCAGATTGCAGCTCGCGCTCGAAGATGCGGGCCGAGATGTCCTGGGGCTCGACCAGGAGGATCTCGATGTCCAGATGCTCCAGGTCCGACAGGTCCGCGGGCCGCGGCACGGGGAGCGAGCGGACGAACTCGCCTTCGTCGGTCTTGGTGTCGATCTCGCCTTCAAGGATGCTCTCCAGGACGAAGACAAAGACCTCCATGTCGCTTAAATGTGATGGCATCAGGTCGGTCATCGCCTCGACATAGGACTCCATGCGCCGGACGGTGAGGTCGATCAGGGGTTGGTTGGCCCAATGGGCGAGCTGACGCAGGTGGCTGCACTCGCGGGCCATGATGGCGAGGCCATCTTCCATATCCTGGGCACCGGAACGCATGTTGTTGACCAGGATGGAGAACCCGGAAAGCGTGTCTCGGGCCTCGCCGAGGAATTCCTCGTCGATCTGACCGTCGAATTGGGATGTGTCCACCACCCCCCCCCTCGTTACTTGAGAGATTTGACCTTCCGCTGCATGAACGCTGGCATGTGGTCGCCCATGCCGACCGCAGTCTTCTCGTTCCCACCTTCGGGGTTTTCCCTGCGTCCGCCCATGCCGACCGCCGTCTTCTCGTTCCTACCTTCGGGGTTTTCCCTGCGTCCGCGCTTGTGGACCTCGCCCGCCGCGGTTTCGGACTTTACTTGCGTCTCCTTCTCTTCCTTCTGCTTCCCACGGTCGCGGGGACCTCTTTGCTCTGCGGCAACCGCCGAGTTGTCAATCTTGCTCTCGACCACACCGTCCAGGTGCAGGGGCGGAATCTTGCCGCCCAGCAGCCGTTCGATGCCGGCCACGTACTTGCCGTCCTCGGGGACGGAAATGGAAATCGCGCGGCCCTTGCGTCCGGCCCGGCCCGTGCGCCCGATGCGGTGCACGTAGTCCTCCGAATGGGTCGGGATGTCGAAGTTGAAGACGTGACTTACCGCCAGGATATCGAGCCCCCGCGCCGCCACGTCGGAGCAAACCAACAGCTTCACTTCGGAGTTCTTGAAGCGCCTCAAAACCTCCATACGAGCCGGCTGGGCCATGTCGCCATGGAGTTGGGCGGCATCAAATCCATGGCGTTTCAAGGACCGGGCCACCACGTCCACATCCCGCTTGCGGTTGCAGAAGATGATGGCCGAGACTGGGTCCTCGCGCTTGAGCAGGGACCTGAGCGTGGCCCGCTTCTCCCGCATGCCGCCCTGGGTGCCGCTGCATCCACCGTGTTTGACCGCGACCATGAACTGCTCGACCGTCTCGGCGGCCAAGGACGGCGACGCGACCGAAATCTCTTTCGGGTTCATGAGGAAGGCGTCGGCCAGCTTGCGGATCTCGGACGGCATGGTGGCCGAAAAAAACAAGGTCTGCCGGATCGGCGATAGCAGCTTGACGATGCGCTCGACGTCGGGGATGAAGCCCATATCCAACATCCGGTCCGCCTCGTCGATGACCAGGATCTTGACGCCGGTGAGCAGCAGCCGCCCGCGATCGAAAAGATCCAAGAGCCGCCCAGGCGTGGCAATCAGCACGTCCACGCCCCGGTCCATGGCCGCGATCTGCTTGCCCATGGACTCACCGCCAATCAGCAACACCTTGGACAGCTTGTGATGCTTGCCGTACTTATCGAAACTCTCGGCCACCTGGGCCGCCAGTTCACGGGTCGGCTCCAGTATCAGGGAACGGGGCATTCGCGCCTTGGCCCGGCCCTGGGCCAAAATGTCGATCATGGGCAGTGTGAACCCAGCCGTCTTGCCGGTTCCCGTCTGAGCACAGCCCAGGACGTCGCGCCCCATGAATATGGTCGGGATAGCCTGAGCCTGAATCGGGGTAGGCTCGGTGTATCCCGCCTCGGTGACGGCTTTCAGGAGCTCGTCACTCAGTCCTAGTTCAACAAAGCTCATTCGGAAAAAACTGCGACCGCCGACATTTCAGTGTCGATCGGTTCCATGGTTTCTAAAAACGCTGCGCGATATTAGGCTTATCACGCCCCATGTCAATGGCTGGTCTTGGCCGGGCGCCGTGCCTGCGCTACCCTGAGCCCCGTTTTCGGCAAAGGAGATGCAATAGATGATGATGAAGGCGGATCTTTCGGCACTCCTGGTGATCGACATCCAGGACAAGTTCGTTCCCACCATCCACGGGATCGACCGGGTAATCACCAACACCCGCACCCTGATGCAGGCGGCGCAGCGCCTGGCCGTTCCGACCCTGGTCTCGGAGCAGTACCGCAAGGGCCTCGGGCCCACGGTGCCGGAGATCGTGGAGATGATGGAGGGCCAGGTGGCCATCGACAAGATCCATTTCTCCTGCATGGGCGACGCGGGCTATGCGCTCAAGTTCGGCGAGCTGGGACGGACCCAGGCCATAGTGTCGGGCATCGAGGCCCATGTCTGCGTCACCCAGACCACGCTCGACCTCATTGAACGGGACGTCCGGGTCTTCGTGGTCGAGGACGCCGTCTCAAGCCGCACGCAGGCCAATCACCGGGCGGGGCTGGAACGCCTGCGCGACGCCGGGGCCTCCATCGTCACCACGGAAATGGTACTCTTCGAATGGCTGCGCCAGGCCGCCACCCCCGAATTCAAGGATGTGAGCAAGCTGATCAAATGAACAAGACCAACCTCGTCCTCATCCCCGGCCTGCTGTTGGACGAGCGCATGTGGTCCCACCAGCGCCAGACCCTTTCCGACATCGCCGAGAGCATGATCCCGGTGGCGACCGAGGACGAGTCCGTGGCCGCCATGGCCCAGAGGATCCTGGCGGCGGCGCCGGACACCTTCGCGCTCGCCGGCCTCTCCATGGGCGGCTACATCGCTCAGGAGATCATGCGCCAAGCCCCCGACCGGGTGGAGCGCCTGGCGCTTCTGGACACCTCGTATCTGCCCGACACGCCCCAGCAGACCGAGCGGCGGCGCGAATTCATCGAGATGACCCGGGTGGGCCGGTTTCGGGGCGTAACGTCGCGCTTGCTTCCGCTCCTCATCCACGACGCCCGCCTAGGCGACGAGGAGCTGACGGGGACCATCTACGCCATGGCGGACAGCGTCGGGAAGGATGCGTTCATCCGCCAGCAGATGGCGATCATGCACCGCCCCGACGGCACCCGGGACTTGGGCCTGATCCATTGCCCGACCCTGGTCTTGTGCGGGCGCCAGGACCAGCTGACCCCGCTCGACATCCACGAGGAGATGGCGGCCAGCATCCCCAATGCCAAACTGGTGGTGATCGAGGACTCGGGGCATTTGTCGACTATGGAGCGGCCCTACGCCGTTTCGGCGCTCCTGCGCTACTGGCTGCAGGCATGAGCGCGCTGCTGCTGCCCTACCGCGGCGTCCTGCCCAGGATCGCCGAGGGTGCCTTCGTCGCCCCCACCGCCACCATCGTCGGCGACGTCGAGATCGGTACCGATTCCGGCATCTGGTTCGGCTGCGTGCTCCGGGGCGACGTCAACTACATCCGAGTGGGAAAACGCACCAACATCCAGGACGGTACGATCGTCCACGTGGCGCACGAGACCTACCCGACCCTAATCGGTAACGACATCACCATCGGCCATTCGGCGCTGATCCATGCCTGTACCCTGGAGGACGGCTGCTTCATCGGCATGCGGGCTACCGTCATGGACGGGGCAGTGGTGGAAAAAGACGCCATGGTCGCCGCCGGCGCCCTGGTGGCGCCCGGCAAACGCATCGCCACCGGCCAGCTCTGGGCCGGGGTCCCGGCCAGATACCTGCGTGACCTGACCGACGCCGACCGCGAAGAGTTCAACGCCATCGGCCCGCGTTACGTTGACTTGGCGCGGGAGCACCTGAAGAGCCTGGGGTAGGCCCTCGTTGCTTTGCCGCCGGGAATCCCGGACACCCTCTGGACTTAAGTCATTCCGCAGCATCCGCTCCAGCGGCCTGGGCGGCGAGGAAGGCGTCGACATCGTCGACAGCCAGGGGCTGGCAAATGAGGAAGCCCTGGGCTTCGTCGCATTTGAGCTCGCGCAGCATATCCCTCTGGGCCTCGGTCTCCAGCCCCACCGCCACCACCTTGCGGTTGAAGGCGTGGGCCATGAAGATAATGCCCTTGACGATAGCCCTGTCCTCCTCGTCATCGAGCATGTTGTCGATGAAGGTACGGTCGATCTTGACCGAGTTCACCGGCATGCTCTGCAGGTAGCGCAAAGAGGCATAGCCGGTGCCGAAATCATCCAGCGTCAGGGGCACTCCCTGCTTCGCCAAGTCGTGCAGGACCTGAGTGGCGCGGCTGCGCTGGGTGAGCACGGACGTCTCCGTGACCTCCAACTCCAACGCTTCATACGGCAGCCCCTCGGAATCGAGAATGCTGCAGAAGTGTTTGACAAAGCCGCGGGCGCGCAACTGCCGCGCCGAGATATTGATGGCGATCTTGAGGTCGTTGCCGTAACGGCAGCTCCATTCCTGCCATTGCCGGGCGGCCGTGCGCAGCACCCAGTCGCCGACTTCCGAGATGAGGCCGCGCTCTTCCAAAAGCGGGATGAACCGATCCGGTCTCACCGCTTCCATGCTGGCGCTCTTCCACCGGAGCAGCGCCTCAAGGCCCGTCACTCGGCCGTCCGTCAGCGACACCTTGGGTAGGTAGCAGAGCAAGAACTCTCCATCTTCCAGCGCCTGCTCCAGGGCCAGGCTCATGGCCTGGGTCTCGATCTCCTGCTCGCGCAGCTCGCTGGTGAAGAACTGATAGGTCGCCTTTCCCCGATCCTTAGCGAGGAACATGGCGGTGTCGGCCGCCTTGACCAGCCCATCGACGTCCTCGGCATCGTTCGGATAGAGTGCGATGCCGATGCTGCCCGAAATTTGGGCCTCGCGCCCATCCAGATTATAAGGGGTCTTGAGCATCTCGAGGACACGCCGCACCACTCTGGCGGCATCGTCCGCCCCTTGCACCTTGGGTAGGATGACCGTGAATTCGTCACCGCCCAGCCGCGCCACCGTATCGTGGGGCCTGACTCCCGCCACCAGGCGCTTGCCGGTTTCGACCAGCAGAAGATCCCCCGCGTCATGACCCAGAAGATCGTTGACGTCCTTGAAGCCGTCGAGGTCGATAAACATCAAGGCCATCATCTCGCCCTGGGCCTCCATCGCCCGCACCACATCGGGCAGGGTCTGGAAAAAGAGGCTGCGGTTGGGCAGGCTGGTCAGGGCGTCATAGGTCGCCTGGTAGCGGACCAACTGCTCCGCCTTACGGCGCTCGGCGTTCTCGCGCCGGAGTTCGGTCGTGCGCGCGTCGACCAGATCCTCCAGATTCTCGATCATCTCCTTCAGGGCCACCACTGCCTTGTTGTGGGCGGTAATGTCGCGGGCCTCGACTAGAATCTCGGGTGGTTCCGACCAGCCGACGCGCGAAAACGACATCTGCACGTCCAATTCCTCGCCGACGCCATTGACCAGCATCATAGGCAGCACCTCGTCCTCCTCCAGGAGCGCCTCGATCCCCTCCTCGAACAGGATACGGTAATTGGCGTGGATGTAGTCTGTGATCTTGGTGCCGCAGATGGCCTGTGCGCTCTCGCCCCCCAACAGGCGGATGCCGGCGCTGTTGACGAATTCTATCTCCGGCCAGAGGCAGACCACTTGCAGGTTCTGCGAGGCCTCGATCAAATCGTGGAGACGACGTTTGCTCTTGAGCAGACCACTGCCATAGTGGATCAGCGTCGAAATATCGCGCCCGATCAGGCACAGCAGACCCGAAGACCCGGCCAGCGGCACCGCAGCCAGCTTCGCGTCAAACGGCACCCCGTCCGCCGTCTGCAGCTTCACCGGCACCTCTTCCCCCTTGGCGAAGGCGCCAACCAGGAGCGCGGTGACGACGTCCTTGTACAGCGGTGTTGCAAAATCGGCAATCGACCGCCCGACAATCGAATCGGCCGCTTCCACACCCAGCGTAGTGACGGCGAGGCGATTGGCATAAACGATTCGGCCCGCATCCAGCAGGCACACTATGTTCGGCACACAGTCGAGAACGCTTTCCGCCTCGAACCCTTCAGGCCATGTCATACACCGTACCTTCCCCTGATGCTCTAGCCGTGACACCTTGTTTTCCGAGGGACGCACAACGACCGGTTGATAAAACCCCTAGCAGATTATTCGTCTTTACACCAGAGATCGGACGCCCATGCGACGCCAAACGTTGCGCCAGGACAGCCAAGTGCTATAAAGCGGGAGAGCCGATCGGAAACCTTGGCGGCGGGCGATGAACGCATCCATCCTGAACATGCCGGGCACGCGGGAGCCGGAGATCTACGGCTACGAACTGGCCCTGGAGGCGGCGCCCTGCCTTGTCGGGGTAAGCCGGAACATCTGAATTTAACCCAAAGGGGGAACATGCCCAAGCAACCGAAATCCGCAGTCGACGCCGACCTGATCCGCACCCTGGCCGATCTCCTGGACGAAACCGGCCTGAAAGAGATCGAATACGGCTCTGGCGACTGGAACGTGCGTGTGGTTCGCGAAAGCGCCGGCACGGTCGTCGCCGCATCCACCCCGCTCGCATCGACCGCCCAACCGGCAATCGGCGCGGCGACCGAGGCCGAGACCTTCGCCGACCATCCGGGGCTGGTGGCGTCCCCCATGGTAGGCGTGGTCTACACCTCGCCCGAGCCGGGGCAGCCGTCCTTCGTCAAGGTCGGCGACCAGGTAACGGAAGGGGATAGCATTCTGCTGATCGAGGCCATGAAGGTCTTCAACCCCATCAAGGCCCCGTGCAGCGGGCGGGTCGCGCGCATCTTCATCGGCACCGAGGATCCGGTGGAATACGGCGAACCCTTGATGATCATCGAGTAGGGGTATGTTCGAAAAGATCCTAATCGCCAACCGGGGAGAGATCGCGCTTCGCATCAACCGGGCGTGCCACGAGATGGGCATCCGCACGCTGGCGGTGCACTCGACCGCGGACGCGGACGCCATGCATGTGCGCTTGGCCGACGAGGCCATCTGCATCGGCCCGGCCGCCGCGCGTGACAGCTACCTCAACCAGCAGGCCATCCTGTCGGCGGCCACCATTTCCAATGCCGACGCCATCCATCCCGGCTACGGCTTCCTGTCCGAGAACGCGGAATTCGTGTCCAAGGTAGAGGAGCACGGCTTCGTCTTCATCGGCCCTTCTGCCCAGCACATCCGCCTCATGGGCGACAAGATCGCGGCCAAGAAGGCGGTCCAGGACGTGGGAATTCCCGTGGTTCCGGGCTCCGCCGGCGCGGTGAGCGGTCTCGACGAGGCACGTGCGGTGGCGGCGGAGATAGGCTATCCGGTGCTGATAAAGGCGTCCGCCGGCGGCGGCGGGCGCGGCATGAAGGCGGCGAACAACGCCGGGGAACTGGATGCGGCCTACCAGACGGCGGTCAGCGAGGCGGTGGCCTCCTTCGGCAACGGCGAGGTCTACATGGAACGCTACCTCGCCCGTCCGCGCCATATCGAATTTCAGATCCTGGCCGACCACCACGGCAACGTGGTGCATCTGGGCGAACGCGACTGTTCCCTGCAGCGCCGCCACCAAAAGGTGATCGAGGAGTCTCCGTCGCCGGCTCTCAACGCCACGGAGCGGGCCAGGATCGGTCACATTGCCGCCGCTGCGGTGCGCAAGATCGGCTATCACAGCGTCGGCACCGTAGAGTTCCTTTACGAGAACGGAGAGTTCTTCTTCATCGAGATGAACACGCGCCTCCAGGTGGAGCACCCGGTGACCGAGGCGATCACGCGCCTCGACCTGGTGCGTGAGATGATCCGGGTGGCGTCCGGCGCGCCGCTGGGGTACAGCCAGGATGACATCCCGTTCAACGGCCACGCCATCGAGTGCCGCATCAACGCCGAAAACCCGGATACCTTCCTGCCCAGCCCGGGCACCATCGGTGATTATCATCCGCCGGGGGGGCTGGGCGTACGTGTCGATTCCGCGCTCTACTCGGGCTACAAGGTGCCGTCGCACTACGACAGCATGATCGCCAAGCTGATCGTGCTGGGCTCCAACCGCAACGAATGCCTGATGCGGCTGAAGCGCGCGCTGGGTGAATACGTCATCGACGGCCTGGAGACCTCGATCCCGCTCCACCAGAAGCTCGTCGCGGCCCCCGACTTCGTCAACGGCGATTACGATATCCACTGGCTGGAGAAATTTGTGGGGCTGAAAGAGGACGGGTAATCAGTGACTTGGCGAAAAATTTAGCACTTCCGATAGATGCCATTTAGCCCTTTTCACTCTTCGCCGTACATTTTCCGGTCCAGTTTCTTCGCCAGAAGCTCTCGATCCGCCATCTTGGAGTAGTGCTCGACCACCTGGTCCGACTGCCCGGGAACGGCGGCGATCTCCTTGGTCGTGCATCCGGCTTCCTGCCCGCTCCGAGACATGGGCGCCGGCGGCCTCCAATCCGTCGATCTCCTTGCCCCCACGGTCCCGGTTGCCTACAACTAATTAGGGAGACGAGGAGCGGAGAATGGCGAATCCAGAACACTTCAAAATTCTGCAACGAGGGATTGCTGCCTGGAATCCTTGGCGTGAAGAAAAGCCAGACATCAAACCTGATCTCACGGGGGCCACCCTCACGCGCGCCACCCTCACGGACGCCACACTCACGAGCGCACCCCTCACGGGCGCCAACCTCACGGGCGCCGACCTCAGGAGCGCCGACCTTACGCGCGCCAACCTCACGGACGCCCACCTCACGGGCGCCAACCTCGCGGGCGCCGACCTCACGGGCGCCAACCTCACGGACGCCTGCCTCACGGACGCCTGCCTCACGGGCGCCGACCTCACGCGCGCCTACCTCAGGGGCGCCGACCTCACGGACGCCGACCTCACGGACGCCGACCTCACGGGCGCCCACCTCACGAGCACCACCCTCACGTGCACCAACCTCACGGATGTCTGCCTCACGGGCGCCGACCTCACGCGCGCCTACCTCAGGGGCGCGGACCTTGAGAGCGCCAACCTCACGGGCGCCAACCTCAGGGGCGCCGACCTCACGGGCGCCAAGCTCGGGGACGCCAAGCTCGGGGACGCCAACCTCTGGGCCGCCAAGATCGGGGGCGCCGACCTCGTGGGCGCCTATCTCGTGGGCGCAGACCTCGGGGTCGCCGACCTTGGCGGCGCCGACCTCGCGGACACCAACCTCGCGGGCACCAACCTCTGGGCCACCAAGATCGTGGGCGCCAACCTCACGGGCGCCAACCTCACGGGCGCCTATCTCGTGGGCGCAGACCTCGCGGGTGCCAAGCTCGTGGGCGCCAAGATCGGGGCCGCCAACCTCACGGACACCACCCTCACAGGCGCCAACCTCGGGCGCGCCAACCTCAGGAGCGCCGGCCTCGCGGGCGCCGACCTCGCGGGCGCAGACCTTAGGAGCGCCAAGCTCGAGGGCATCAACCTCACAAACGCCAACCTCATAGGCGCCAACCTCGGGGGGACCAACCTCGGGGGTGCCAACCTCACGAACGCCAACCTCACGGGCGCCAACCTCAAGGGCACCAATCTCACGCGCACCGACCTCACGGGCGCCGACCTTGCGGGCGCCATGAACCTAACCCGGAAACACCTGGAAGCAGCCTGTGTTTCCGATGTCGCCCTCCAACCCAGACTTCCCGCCAAGTTCGAGGACGTGAAACTCAAGACGTGTCCGGAGAAAAAGTAAGGTTTCGGCCTTAAGGGGGTGTTTCATTTCCCCGTCCCCCACCCAAAACTCGTCTCGCGAACTTTTTCCAACGCAGGGTGGGACGCACATTCGTCCCACCCCTGTTTCAAGTTGAAAAGTTCGCCCTCCGCTGCGCGAACGACGATAGCCGGGGCTTCGGTGGGGTGTATGGCACAACCTTTTTGGTGAAGCCCGTCGAGTCGTTTACAGGTACACATACGTCCCATGGGGCCTCCGCGCCGAACGACGGCCCGAATGGTTGACCCGAATGGTTGACCCGAATGGTTTATACGACGATCTTGGCCGGATTATTCGTTTACCGGTCCAAGGGATTGCCGCGTCTGCGGCACCTCGAGCACAGCCTGTTGCCCCATCCCTCGCTGTCGAAAGACTCGCTGCAGGCCAAGCAGCGGCGCTTGCTCGGCACGTCGCGAACGGCTCGTTGCTGCCCACCAATGGAGTGGCAAGGAGCGTCATTGGAATCGACCGGTTTTCCAGTCCCATGCATAGCATCTATCCTAGTGTTTCCAGCCCCCGTCTGCCGCTGTACGGTGCATCGATTGGGCTTTCAGAGGCAGCCGCGTCAATCGTCCGGCGCGTCGGGGGGAACCGTGCTTTCCTCCCCTTTCTTCTCGGCAGCCTTCGCCTGCTTGGACTCTAGCCGCTTGGCTTTTTTCGCGGCCTTCTGACGTTGCCGCTCCATGCGTTCGAAATTGTAGTTCGGTTTTCTGGCCATTGGCGCTCCTTTCTGCGTGGTTGTTTTGCTCTGGCGCTGTTTCGCCGATGCGATAACACAATTACCTGCGTATCGCCCGACTTTCAACATAGGATAAGAGGACCGCTTCAGCCGCCATCTTCCGTTCCAGTGTCGGGGCTTCGCGGAATTCCCGGGATAGCCTTTTAAAAACATCATTCTCCAAGCCATTGTCATGGAACCGTCGACACTCGTCACCAGGAGTGGTGTCGATCCGGATGGCCGAAGAATGCTCGTAACCGTGGCTTTTTTCGGGGTGACGATGAAACACCGAAGTGTTGGAGTCTGTCTTATGAGATGCGCTTACAGCGCACGATGGATTTTCGGCATCGCCGAAAGACCCAATGATCTGAAATAGCAAGATATACGTTCCTACGCGCTCTCGTCAGCCCGTCTTCACAAAAAGGGAAAGGCTGGGGCGCGGTTGTCTGCTTTCCACGTGCGACAGTGGGGCAGATGTGTGTGTGAAACCCACTCACGAAGAGAAATCCCCAGAAGAGAATCCTTCAGTCGCATAATCGCAAGAAAGGGTGAGCAACTGTCACACGAATTGCACGGCACGTCAATATGCGTTTTTCTCCCGCGCATAAAATATAAACTACTTAAACAACCAGGGAACTGCGCTATAATATCAGATAAAGTTTCAGGGGTGTGTTTAAAAGAAACAAATACCCGTATCCTAAATCACTTACACTGCAAGGCGTATTGACTTCACCTTAACTAACGCGACATCGCTTGCAAAGCGCCAAGCTGCCTTTGTATTGTTGACATTTCTGTCGGTCTTCCAGTGTTGTGGGTTCTAAAATCCTTACATTATTTTCGGCGGCAAGGGTGGGGCTTTCGCCGATCCGGCGGTCGAGGCACTGGCGGGTCAGAACGGCGGGTCGGACTCCGTCATGTTGAGCCAACCGCCGGATTCCGGGGCATAATCCCCCCTAAGGAGTCGCGTCCGCGCCTCGCCAGGAAAGACCGCCTCGTAAAGGGCGTGGATGTTGACGTTGTCCTGAACGAGACCGGTTTTTTCGGCTTCGGGGGAATGGGTGTCCATCAGATCCTTCAGCACCCGGGCATAGTCGGCAACCACGCGGTTGTCGGGGGCCTTGACGCACGGCTCCCCTTCGAGCGGCTTGGTGGTGCCGTTGCGCCGATCTTCATAATCGACTCTCTCCGGCCGACCCGGTTTCATGGACGGCGGCGAACAGACCGAACCCGTCAGATGAACCTCACCCTCACTCGTCAACTCAAACACATGACGATTCGCCAACATCATTCGCCTCCCGTCGATGAACATGACAGTTCACAGAAGACCATAAGATTCTTTCGAATTTATTAATACTGACGGCTAGGGAGCATCTCCCGTTGATGTATTTTGTTTTTCCATGAATTCCGTGTTCCGGCGGGAGAAATCCTTTGGCTTAAGGAACGAGGACTGACGCCTGATCCGCGTCAACGCCGCCTTAACACGGATGAGGTCACCGTCTAAGGCCGCCTGACCGTACCACCACTGGTAATCCGGGGAATGATG
>PIVK01000418.1 GCA_003354135.1 Rhodospirillales bacterium | reverse complement strand
AGACGGACTAGTTACCCTCGCCCCCCCGAAGGGGAGGAAGAGGGTATTGCATTTGGGTCTGTTTGTTTTTCTGTTTGTCTGTTTGTTTGTCTGTTTGTTTGTCTGTCTGTCCGGGGCTGTATCTCGGAAACTACTGGTCCGATTTACTTCAAATTTTAACACAAGAACAGGTGTACTCAGGAATGAGGAATCACCAAACAAGATGGGGATTGGCCCATCGGGGGATGGTGTAGCCCATCTGCATCAACCTTTATGTTTTTGTAAATAACTCGTGAACGGAGCATCGTAGAGACCTCTAGTATTTTTTAAAATGTTCAGCAAACGAAGGCCTTTCTAGCGGTTCGAGGTCGTTTTGGCCTCCGACCTACCGTTTTTGACCTAAATTATGTTTTACAAAAGTTCGAAAAACAAAAGTGGAAGAAGAAGAAGAAGAGATGGGATATAACGCTATAGAACGTCATTACGTATTATATACATATCGAAGGTGCATGGGGGAGCGCTAGTAGCGTATTTACGGTGTTCTCTATGCAATGTATATAGTGTAGTGTCAACAGCAAGGGCGAGGGTTTGCAATCTCTGATTGTCTTGTTAGACATGGTTAGGGTTAGCCAGGCTGACAGACATTGCTACAGTCAGTCAGAGTAGATCAATGGCTGATAGGAGTTACGGTCAGTGTTAAGTTTAAGTTTTTAGTTAGGTTTAGGGTTATGTTCAAAGTTTAGAGTTATAGGCTCAGGCATGAATTGAG
>PIVK01000417.1 GCA_003354135.1 Rhodospirillales bacterium | reverse complement strand
GAAAGTGGCGTTGCGGGCGGTGTTGGCGATGGTAATCCGGTTGTTGGCCGCGTCCACGTCCGTTACTTCCCAGCAGCCGTTATAGACCGCGTGCCCCTCACCGGAGGACCCGGTCGCCCTGCCGATCAGGCAGTACTTGTCCGTCTCGAAAATGCTCGCGTTGGTCACGTTCAGGATGCACGAATACGCCCCCGCCGAACCCGACACGCCGTGCTGGCCGGTAATCGCGGTGTTCAACGGTGTGGGGCCGGAAATCAGAATTTGCGCCCCGTCCGGGTGATTGATGACGATCGAGGCCGTTTCCGTAAACACCTCCGCGGCGAGCGAGATCGTCACCGTAACGCCCGCCGCGATGCGCGTGCCGTCCAGGCTGTCGAGCGCATCCCTGAGCGTGGTGAAATCGCCGCCCGACGCGGCCACGGAGATGGTGGTGTTCTCGGAAATGATCGCCGCTGTCGCCTGGAAGGACGGCGCCAGGTTGGGGCCGTTCGAGGTCAGCACCTGCCCGTCGGTTCCGACGTCCGCCGTCGCGGGGATGCCTTCGGTCATGAGATCCCACTTGACGGGCACGGACGCCGGGTTCTCGCCCGCCGCCGCATCCTCCGTGCAGATGTAGACCTTGTTTTGATAACGGCAGACATCGTATGCCGCATAGGCCGCCCCGGCGGAGTAATCCCCCCGCCAGAGATAGACCAGTTTTCCAAGATTAATCGCAGCCATCAGACCGTTACCTCCTGTTCATCGTTAGCG
>PIVK01000108.1 GCA_003354135.1 Rhodospirillales bacterium | reverse complement strand
GTTTCTGTGTGATGCAGGGGGGTTATGCGGCTAGTGGATGAGCGGGGACGGGAGGCGGGGTCATCGGATATCGCTGGGAGCGTGCAGTTATTGCGGGCTCGTGTTGTGGGGCAATATGGTGGCATGTGCCGACCGGTGGGTATATTGGAAGGGTCGGTTGAGCATGGTTGGGGTCGGCGTCCCGGTGGTGTCACAGTATTCGGGGGTCGCGGGCGAGGGAGAGGAACGGGGGATAAGCGTGGGATGTCTGGTGAGTGGTCAATATGTCGAGGGGTCAAGTGTGGGTTTCGAGGGTCGCAGCCAGCAGACCCTATAGCAGCACCGACGTTGCTGCGGGGGGCTGGAGTGCATGAGAGGCGTGAGGACGTTTGGCGTGACAGCGGGCCGAAGGCCAGCCGGGTGCATGGCGGCGACCGCGATCGGCCAGTGCTGTCATTGCAACGGCGCGCAAGTGAGGCAGAGTGGCGCCTGCGGGCGCGTCGGTAAGGATTTCGCAACTTCCGAGCGCTCGTGAGGTTCGTAGGAAGAGGCCCCTGATCGCCCGGACCCGGGCCCTCGCGTCCGTGTGACAACTGGGGAGCAACTGGGGCTATGAGGTCGGGGCGTGCGGGGTCACCTCCCTGTTTGTCCGGTGTCGAGGCTCCGCCGTCGAGGTGGTGCGCGGGCGGGTCATAGTCGACATCGGAGGCGCATTGTGGCGTGCGAGGCAACAGACGAACGGCAGCGAAGGCGGGTGACTCCTGATTGATATAAGTCCTGAGCGACCGCAGCGTCGCGCCGTCCGCCGAGGAGACCGCCCGGGCAACTGGCTGGACGGGTGTGAGGGGGGCGGCGCCGTGGGCCGTGTCACCCTGGGTCGCAGGGGCGGCGGCGTGAGAAACCGTACGGCCGGAGGACGGAGCGTCAGCGTCCCGTATATTGCACCCCGGGTCGTTCCGCCGTCGAAGAAGAGGGATTCCCGCACCTGTAGACTCAGTGTGGACAGGGCCACATAGATCCTGTGGAAGAGACGGGCGGGACTGCACGGTACCCGAGGCAGAGGCCGTTAGGTGACGGCGGCGGGACTCCTTGCTGCGCGCGCAAAGTTCCTGAGCGGAGAGGATAGCCTCGTCCCACAGCGTGGCCGGATTCTCGTCGCGGGGGTATGGACGGATCCGGCGACATGCCCGAGGAGGAAGCTTGCGTGACGGGAGCGGGATGGAACGAAGGTGGTCGGCTGGAATTCGCACTTTGGCATTGGGGTGAGCTCGAAGGTACTCAGTGACGTTAGCGTAACCTAGAGCTTTACGGACAATAGAGAGCCTGTTGTTGTGCAGCCTCGCCGCGCCTCGTTTAGCCTCCTTAGCTTGCAGATGAGAGGCGTGATATGATTCTGCGCATTCCCTGGCGTCGTCACTGGCGGTGCGGGTATCAAAGATTGAACGGCTGCGCTTGCGTTGTAGCCACGCCCGAAAGGCGGTGTCAAAGAGGACCCCCCTACATAGCCGCAGGCGGTCGTCAACCGTAGAGCGTGAACACAGTGAGCCATCCGGCTCCCGCCAGCGGACAAGCTCGCCGAATCCACGGGGCAGAATCCCCAGACGGCCGAGGTACGGGTCGTGGTGGCGAGCGTCGGCAGCGGCGGCACGTGCGCGGGCCGGGCCCCGCACTTGACAGGTCGCGGCTAACACGGCACACGGGCGAGGGTCGCACCATGCCAGAAGAGCGGCAAACGATGAAGTCGGATTGCGGGGACAAGCCGAGGAGGGCGGATGGGGTCGAGGCCGCACTGGGGAGTCGACAACCCTCGTGCTGTGGGGGGTGTTGCTGTCGGGGACCACGAAGCTGGCATGCATCGACTGTGCCCATGATGCAAGGCGCCGTCTCCATTCGACCCAGTTTACTGGGTCAACCTCCTTGGCAGTAGGGGTTTCGATGAGTACAACGCTCAAGGGCCCCGTAACCGGTGTGGAGCAGTGAGCGACGATGGATGTTCTGGTGTAACGGGCGTCTCGCAGCCAATCCGCCTGATCGCCTGGGCAAATCAGGACTGACCGAGAGGGCAGGGTGTTGTATTTTTCTGTTTCGTCGTGCGCCTTAGTCAGAGCAGTGTGGGCGTCGTCGACGGAAGTGTAGTGGCCAAGAACATACGCCCCATTCCACGAGGTGTCGGCGGCCGGTGGGCCAGCCCCGAGGATGCTGTCACACGCGAGATCCGACATCCACGCAGGACAGTCGGTGGAACGAGTGTCAACCGAGTGGACCACCTCCGTGTCCAGAGCAAAGGTGACCCGACATACTTCCATGAGGCGAGTGATAGGCTGTGGAGGGGGAGCCAGCGGCGGAGCGGACGGTCGCCTACGGACGTATTCGCGTAATTCCCCGACATGTTGTGCATTCGCGGGGCAACGAGACGACGCAGAGGTCCATTTGCGACATACGTTCCAGCTGTACGCCCATAGCCAATTGGTGCGTTGCGCGGGTGGCATCCGCTGCCACCAATCGCGTGAGGCTAGCCTGGCGCGAAGGCCGGTCATGAAAGAAGAGAGAGTGGGCGACCCACTGATGCCTCGCCACGGGCGAGGGGCGTCGGCATGCAAAATGTCGCACAACGCCGCTGTGGGCGGAGCGCCCAGACGGTCTAGGTTTGGGCATGCCAGCGCATGGCGAGACGTCTCCGCGACACCGCTATGACACAAGCGACATCTTCTAAGGCCTGGGTCGTTCGGGGGGCAATTGCCACTATATGCCGTGCGGTGCTCGACCGGCAGCCATTCCTGGAGAGCAGAAAGGAGAAACATCAGCCTCTCGCCATTCATCTGGCCTCTGACAAGGTGGGAGAGTGAGAGTATCTCAGATCTGTTGCCAGCCACGCACCGACCCGCGTGAAGTTTGTCTTCCCATCGGTTAAACAAAACTTCAGTGTGACGCCGCGCGAGGGCTTTGCGTACATCATCCATGATGTGATGCCCCTGTAGGCGGACAAGGACAATCTCCTCTCTGTGGGTGTAGTCGTCCATCTGCGGGCGGCCACGGTTGGCCAGGCGAAGCTCGTTGGCCAGTCTGTCCGCCATGACATTGCCCCTGGACGGGCGGTCGGGTGCGCCCGAATGTGAGCG
>PIVK01000416.1 GCA_003354135.1 Rhodospirillales bacterium | reverse complement strand
GAAAGTGGCGTTGCGGGCGGTGTTGGCGATGGTAATCCGGTTGTTGGCCGCGTCCACGTCCGTTACTTCCCAGCAGCCGTTATAGACCGCGTGCCCCTCACCGGAGGACCCGGTCGCCCCGCCGATCAGGCAGTACTTGCCCGTCTCGAAAATGCTCGCGTTGGTCACGTTCAGGATGCACGAATACGCCCCCGCCGAACCCGACACGCCGTGCTGGCCGGTAATCGCGGTGTTCAACGGTGTGGGACCGGTAATCAGAATTTGCGCCCCGTCCGGGTGATTGATGACGACCGAGGCCGTTTCCGTGAATACTTCGGCGGCAAGCGAGATCGTCACCGTAACGCCCGCCGCGATGCGCGTGCCGTCCAGGCTGTCGAGCGCATCCCTGAGCGCGGTGAAATCGCCGCCCGACGAGGCTACGGAGATGGTGGTGTTCTCGGAAAGAACCACCGCCGTCGCCTGGAAGGACGGCGCCAGATTGGGGCCGTTCGAGGTCAGCACCTGCCCGTCGCTTCCGACGTCTGCCGTCGCTGGGATGCCTTCGGTCATGAGATCCCACTTGACGGGCACGGACGCCGGGTTCTCGCCCGCCGCCGCATCCTCCGTGCAGATGTAGACCTTGTTCTGATACCGGCAGACATCGTATGCCGCATAGGCCGCCCCGGCGGAGTAATCCCCCCGCCAGAGATAGACCAGTTTTCCAAGATTAATCGCAGCCATCAGACCGTTACCTCCTGTTCATCGTTAGCG
>PIVK01000415.1 GCA_003354135.1 Rhodospirillales bacterium | reverse complement strand
ATGTGATGTGCGAGTGAGGGCGTGAGTGCAAACAATTGTTCGTCGCAAAGACTTGGCTCCCTCATGGGGGTTTAGGCCTTCGCCCGCGCGGGCACGCCATCCGAGGGCGTTCGTTTTAACGATCGTTTAACCACGGACACGGAAATCGGTGCTTCAAGGCGAACATGAGTTTTGTACACACACCCGCGGTCATGTGTGCGACATATGTGTGGCATGTATCCTGTGTATGGCATATGTGTGGCATGTGTCTCTCCCTCCCTCTCTCTCTCCCTCTCCCTCTCTCATCGTGATTTGGGATAGGTGATGTGCGCTGAACCACTTGTGTTCACCGTTGCCTGGATCAATCATGTATATGTTTATTTTTATTTTTGTTGTTTGTGTTGTTTGTGTCATTTGTTTGTATCTGTTTCGTCATGCTTGCGTGTGCGTTGTTTGTTTGCTTTCGGGGCATGTTTGTTGGTTGCGGGAGCCGGGATACCGCTCTAACGACGGTGCCTGCCTACCCCAGCTCCCCTACATCATGTCCCAGATTTCTCTCTCTCTCTCTCTCTCTCTCTCTCTCTCTCTCTCTCTCTCTCTCTTTCCTTTTATCTTTCGAGTCCTGCGTCGTTGTATTTATGCGAATGATGGGAATGTGATGTGCGAGTGAGGGCGTGAGTGCAAACAATTGTTCGTCGCAAAGACTTGGCTCCCTCATGGGGGTTTAGGCCTTCGCCCGCGCGGGCACGCCATCCGAGGGCGTTCGTTTTAA
>PIVK01000414.1 GCA_003354135.1 Rhodospirillales bacterium | reverse complement strand
TCATCTTCATAATGAATCTATACCCTTAACTCAACTCATCTTCATAATGAATCATCCTATACCCTCTACCCTAACGACAACCCTAACCCTAGGGTTAGATAACCCTAACCCTAAAATTAGGGTATGACAACATTACTAAGATGACATGACATGAAAATTGGCATTTCCATAGAATTGCCACATCTCTATGAAGAATTATGGTATGACAACATTACTAAGATGACATGACATGAAAATTGGCATTTCCATAGAATTTCAACATCTCTATGAAGAATTATGGTACAACAGCATTACTAACCCTAACCCCAACCCTGAATGAAATAAAATCAACATAATGGGGAAAATTGTCGACTTGGAAATAATAGGAGTTACAGCTATTTGAAATCAGTTAGAAATCAGTTACCTTCTTTAATATCATTTACTCAACACAAAAAAGGAGGGGTATGGAAAACGAATACACTTGTAACTTGGTTACTACTGGATGGATTTTAATGAACTTTTTTTTAAAATTCTCAGTTTCACGAGCTCTATTTGCCAGTGCCTGTTATAATGTTACAAGGTGACAACAGTCAATGAATGTGAACCCTAACACCCTGCAGAAAGTGACAAATTGTCAAATACAAATTTGTAAACCTAACCCTACCTCAACTCATCTTCATAATGAATCTATACCCTTAACTCAACTCATCTTCATAATGAATCATCCTATACCCTCTACCCTAACGACAACCCTAACCCTAGGGTTAGATAA
>PIVK01000413.1 GCA_003354135.1 Rhodospirillales bacterium | reverse complement strand
GTCGTGAGGAAGCTGAGGAGGACAAGCAGAAGGAGAACCCGGGAGGGGGTGTTGCAAAAGGACGTATGAGTTATGATGAGGAGGAGAGTAGTGAGGAATCGGAGGAGGAGAGTAGTGAGGTGAAGGAGAAGGATAAGGAGGGGAAGGAGGAGGAGGAGAAGGAGAAAAGAGGTAAAAGGTGTAGAGTCTGCGGAGAATTCTTCGCTGATGCTCGAATGCACTACAGACATAGGATGAGTCAGCATGGTGATGCTGAAAACTTAAAGGTCAGACCGTTTGTGGAGGGAGAGGAACCGTGGTTAGATGAGCAAGGAGAGGTGGATGAAGGGCTTATGCGTGAATACCATGTCAATCTTCCTCACATTTTAGCCGATGATCAAGAAGGAGCGATTAGAATGGAATATAATTTCCCTACGAATAATCTCAACAGGGGGTTAGAAGAGGTCTGTGAGTTTGTTGATGAAATATTCCAGAAAGAGCAGTCATCATTTAAACTAAATCTCTCTCTAGGTCTTATACTGAGCAACAGAGTGAGTGGGGATTACAGATACTTTATCCCCTATGATAACGCTACTCTCCTTGAACGTTCATCGGTGATATCCAGTAGAGCTGATCTAGATCGGCTCAAACGGAAAATCCTGGCACTGAACCTGGAGACCAATGTTGTGGTAAACAGACCAGATACGCAGTGGGATATGCATATGATCACGAATGTTAAATTTGTTCTTTATCGTCTAAACTATGCACTAGG